>JANMEV010000017.1:0-8878 GCA_031377305.1 Planctomycetota bacterium
GTACTCCACCGTTCGCCCGGTCTGATCCAACACTGTTTTGTTGGGCCTGGCAAACAGGACTTCATCCATGATGGTCTGCTTCGATCGTCTCGTCCGCCGCAGTCGTCTGTCTCGCCCGTGGTGGAACAGGGAGACTCGTGAGACCATCATGGATGAAGTCCTGTTTGCCAGGCCCAACAAAACAGTGTCGGATCAGACCGGGCGAACGGTGGATTACGGCATGGGCAAGCGGAAGCGAACCGTGCCGCTGCCGGATATTCGCAATCAGCCGAAGAATCGTTTGTTCAAACACAGGACTCGCAACTATTTGCGGCGGCGAGTCTGGCGGTACTTTCGATGGCTGAGCTATCGCGATCCTCAGGCGTACTTGAATTCAGTCAGTTCGGCTCTGACGAATTATCGCGACGTTGACTTTGCAGTCGGGGAGAACATCATCGACAACTGGTCGCTGATGCATGTCTGCTTTGCTGAGAGCGATGTGATCACATTTAATGCCGCTCATACCAATCTGGTACGAGGCAAATCGCTGGGCGAGCTGAACGCTGCTCCGCACCAGGCCGAGTTATGGGCACTGCCGACATCGGGCGAACTGCTGATTCGACTTTTGACACAGGCACAAAGCGCACTGGTGCGAGTCTGGGCGATTGAGTTGCTGCAGCGGCACCATTCGGAAGCGATCCATCGGATGGAGGTGCCATTGTTGATGACAATGTTGTCGCACTCCGATACGCGCATTCAGGAGTTCGCAGCGGACCTGTTTCGGCAGCATAAGGGGCTCGGCACACTCTCACTGGCGACGTGGCTGGACCTGCTCGAAAAATCGGATCCTCGACTGCTGTCCTTGATCTGCGATGCGATGACAGCGAACGTCACGGAGTCACGGCTAACTACGGCGCAGCTCATTGATCTGACCTGTGCTCGTCCTACGCCGGTTGCCGAACTGGGTTTCAAGATGTTGCAAAACCGAAATGAGACTCAGCCGTTGATCGTCGACGAACTCACACGTTTGTGCGGTGCTCGCTGTGAATCGATGGCGGCCATGCTGACGACCTGGACGCTGGGCGAGTTCAATCGTAACGGATCGTATTCGGCGAACTCCGTTGTTGAATTTTTCGACTCGTTGCTTCAGCCGATGCGCTCTGCCGCGATGGACTGGCTGGAGCTGCCAGCATCCCGAGGATACAACGATCCGATGCTTTGGTCGAAGTTGGTAGAAACGCCATTTGACGATGTGCGAATCCGAATCGTTGAATGTCTGCATCGGCGCACGCTGCAACCACATTCGGAATCGGATGCCATGGCTCCGTTGTGGTGTTCGGTCATTTTGGGTGTGCATCGAGGCGGTCGAGCCAAACTGAAGGCCGTGGTTCAAATTCAGGACGCGATTCTTGGTCGGAAGGACCGAGCAAACAGCTTGCTGCCGGTGCTTGCAGTGGCTGTGCGTTCGCTTCGAGCCCCGGAACGGCGCGCGGCTATTTGTGCCGTTGCGACGATGATGGTGAAGCGGCAGGAGCTTCGATCTGAATTGCAATCGTATCTGCCGGAGCTCGAATGGATCGACCTGCCGCAGGGCCAACTGGAGTCTTCGACTTCGTCGCATTGATGTTGCCCAAACCTCCTTGTCCACCTGAAGGTAAGGAATAGCATCGGCACATTTGGTTGATTCCAACTTCGATTCGCTGCACGTTCGAACACATCACGGGGCTGTTGTGTCGAATTTGTTGATCGAATCCCGTGCGATGAACATACAAACTGAATACAACACGGTTTTTCCGCGAGTGCATTCGAGTCGCGGATCATTCCATACTCGTCAAATAGATCCCTGATGAACGATCTCAATACCAAGTCCGCCGAATTGGTTCGGCTGGAACAGGAAGAATCCCGAGCCGAGGGTGCGAACTGGAAGCGATGGGGGCCCTACCTTTCAGAGCGCCAGTGGGGCACGGTTCGCGAAGACTATTCGGCGGAAGGAACTCCCTGGCTGGCGTTTCCTCACGACCACGCTCGCGGCCGCGCGTATCGATGGGGTGAAGATGGCTTGTTAGGAATCACAGATCGTGAATGTCGCCTTTGCTTTGGACTCGCGCTATGGAACGGACGAGACCCGATCCTGAAGGAGCGACTGTTTGGCGTCAACGGGCATGAAGGTAACCATGGCGAAGACGTCAAGGAAGAATACTTCTATCTCGATTCGACTCCGACGCATTCGTACATGAAGGCGTTGTATAAGTATCCGCAGGTTGAATATCCCTACGCCAAACTGGTGGCAGAAAACCAGCATCGAAGTCGCAGTCTGCCCGAGCTTGAATTGAAAGACCTAGGCGTCTTCGATCGCAATCGCTACTTCGATGTGTTTGCTGAGTACGCGAAAGAGGCACCGGATGACATTCTGATCCGGATTACAATTGCCAACCGTGGCCCAGCACTTGCGTCGCTGCATGTCCTGCCGACGCTGTGGTTTCGCAACACATGGACATGGGGCTGCACTCACGAAGGCTGCTGGCCAAAGCCTCATCTTACAAAAGACGAACACAACCACTTGGTTGCTGAACACGCGACGCTTGGAAAATTCATGTTCGCGGCGGATGTTGGTTCGGATGGGAAATCACCAACGTGGTTGTTCACGGAGAATGAATCGAATCCCAAGTATCTTCACGACAAAACTCTGTCTGGAAAGTACTGGAAGGATGGGTTTCACGACTACATCATCGGCCGTCGAGCTGACGCAGTGAATCCAAAGAACGTCGGAACCAAAGCCGCAGCGCATTACCGAGTTTCATTGCGAGCCGGTGAGCAGATCACTCTGCAGATGCGATTGTGGGATTTCGATCATCCTCCCGAATCGACTTTTGGAGAACCGTTTGCTCGCAGCTTCGCACAGCGAAAAGCTGAGGCTGATGCGTTCTATCTTGGCAAGATTCCTGCCACTCTGCCGGAGGAATCTCGTAACGTTCTTCGACAGGCATATTCCGGCCTGATGTGGACAAAGCAATTTTATCACTACGTTGTCGAAGACTGGCTCGATGGCGACGCCAACATGCCGCCGGTTCCCGAATCGCGCAAGGCCATACGCAACAATGACTGGCCAAATCTTTTCAACCGCGACATCATTTCGATGCCGGACAAATGGGAATATCCGTGGTACGCCGCGTGGGACCTGGCGTTTCACATGGTGCCGCTGGCCGACATCGATAGCCACTTTGCGCGCGAGCAGTTAATCCTGTTTCTTCGCGAATGGTACATGCATGCGAACGGGCAGATTCCAGCCTACGAATGGAACTTCAGCGATGTCAATCCGCCGGTGCATGCCTGGGCGTGTTGGCGAGTCTACAAACAGACCGGACCACCGGGTCGTCGAGACCGGCTGTTTCTTTCTCGCACCTTCCAGAAGCTTGTTGTGAATTTCACCTGGTGGGTGAATCGGAAAGACCTGCTGGGTAAGCACGTCTTCAGCGGAGGCTTTTTGGGGCTCGATAACATTGGAGTCTTCGATCGGTCCAAGCCACTTCCCACCGGCGGTCATCTGCATCAGGCCGACGGCACCGCATGGATGGGCTTCTACTGCGCGCGAATGCTGACCATGGCGCTGGAACTGGCCAGCGAAAATCCCGCCTACGCGGATATGGCGTCGAAGTTCTTCGAGCACTACATCGAAATTGCTCATGCGATGAATTCGATTAGTGATGTCGGACTTTGGGACGAACAGGACGGGTTTTACTACGACCATTTGTATAACAATGGACAACATATCCCGTTGCGAGTGCGTTCGATGGTCGGCATCATTCCGCTGTTCACATCGATCATTCTCAGCGATGTGGTGCTGCAGAAACTTCCCGGCTTCCGCCGTCGCATGGAATGGTTCCTTCAGCATCGCAAGGAAGAGATTCAGAACATCACGTACATGGAACGTTCGGCCGAAGCCGACGAGACTCGCCCAGCGCGAGGCCTTCGTCTGCTCGCACTACCGACTCGGGAACGCATGGAGCGGATGCTGAAGTACATTCTGGACGAGAACGAGTTTCTGTCGCCTCACGGGATTCGGTCGCTGTCGCGCATCCATGAGAAGGAGCCGTTCGTCTTTAATTGCAACGGTGACGAGAATCGCGTCAGTTACGTGCCGGGGGATTCTGACTCCGGCATGTTCGGCGGGAACAGTAACTGGCGAGGTCCCGTTTGGTTTCCGTTGAACTATCTGCTGATCGAAGCCCTGGAACGCTATGACGAATTCTATGGCGAAGACTTTAAAGTCGAATGCCCAACCGGTTCCGGAGTGATGATGACTCTTGGTCAGGTGGCCGAAGAAATCATGCGGCGGCAAATCAGTTTGTTCCTGCCGGACAAGGACGGAAATCGCCCGTGTCATGGCGGCGACGAACGCTTTCGAAATGATCCACACTGGAAAGACCACTTGCTGTTTCATGAATACTTCCATGGCGAAACCGGCAGTGGCCTTGGAGCCAGTCATCAAACGGGATGGACGGCGCTTGTGGCCAAATTGGTCAAGAAGTTGCATCGTCGGGGTGTAGAGATCAGCTAAAATGTCGGGCGACCAGCGATACCAGGGGTTGCTCGCAAAGCTTGAAGTCAGGGAGATTCCTAAGTGGCCACATTGGTACGGGCTCAATTCAATTTTGTGGCAGTGATGGCATTCAGTTGGCTGGCACTCATCACCTCGGCCGTACTTTGGGGCTCAGCCACGTCAACGATGGTGTCCGCCGATGACAAGGTCGGCGACACGGAGGTTGGCATGGACGAGTCGGCGCTGGTGGTGCAGAATTTCCTGCAGTATGTGAAGGCTCATCCGGCCGGGGAGGCGGCGTTTACGTTTGACGCGACCGCGTGGTCCGGAGATCCTCGCGAGCTTCCTGTTGGCGTTTTCGACTCCGGAATCGGCGGCCTTACCGTGCTGGAAGCGATTCTGAACCTGGATTCGTTTCACAACGATACCCTTGCGCCAGGCGCGGATGGGCGGCGAGATTTCGAGAACGAATCATTTGTCTATTTTGGCGACCAGGCGAATATGCCATATGGCAACTATTCGTCAGTCAATCGGCAGAACTTCCTGAAGGAACTGATTCTGAAAGATGCCGCGTTCCTGCTGGGACGTCGCTACTGGCCCGATTCGAAGGCGGAGGCTCCTCGCATGGATAAGCCTTCCGTGAAGGCGATCGTCATTGCCTGCAACACGGCGACCGCGTGGGGCCTGGACGAAATCCGGCAGTTGACAAAAGAGCTGAAGGTTCCGGTCGTCGTCGTAGGCGTCGTCGAAGCGGGTTCGCGTGGACTTATGGAGCAGGCCGCACCGCAAGACAATGATCACACAGTCGCGGTCCTTGCGACCGTGGGCACTTGTGCGGCCAATGCTTATCCGAAAGCCATTGGTCGAACTCTTGGGCTTGCGGGCAGGAAGATACCGCTTGTAATTCAACAGGGCTCTGTCGGTTTGGCGGGAGCGATTGAGGGCGACGCCGCTTTCATCATTCATCCGGAAGCACTTGCGACGAAACGAGCCGGTTATCTCGGTCCCTCTGCCGACAACAAAAACGCACCAATGATGAAGGATGCAATGGCGGCCTACGGATTCGATAGAACGGGACTGCTCGGAGATCCACTGACTCCGGAAACGGTACAGATAAACTCCATTTCGAACTACGTTCGATACGACGTCGCCACTCTGGTGATGAATCATCGAGCCTCAGGAGCCACATCGGCGATTGATACCGTTGTGTTGGGCTGTACTCATTTTCCGCTGGTCAAGGGCGAGATACTCAGTGCGTTTGCTCAGTTGCGACGTTTCGAACAGGATGGAAAGAAGCCGTTTGAATCGCTGATTGCCGATTCTGTCCAACTCGTTGATCCGGCGGAAATGACTGCCAGGGAATTGTTTCGTGAACTGGCTCTCTCAAAGAGCTTTCGTCCAGCTTCAAAAGGCGATACGCGTTTGCCAGACTTGTTTTATCTCTCGGTGGCCAGTCCTCATTTGGCCGAGGCGAAACTCACTGCGGAAGGATTGCTCGACCGGGACTACAAATACGGCCGAGACCCGATGCATCTGTCCGTCGAGGACACGATCAATGTGCCCATGCGAGCGGCTCAACTTCCTGCGACCAGCGTTTCGCTTCTGAAGTCGCGCCTTCATAAGGTCTGGAAGCGATTGAATCCGCAATGAGTCGGGGCGGAATGAGTTGAGAGAGGACTCGGCTGATGTCGCCCATCCGGAAATCAAAGGCCCTTCAGATCAACACGGCAAGGGTATAATTTCCAGTCGCTTGCGCCTCGGCATGAAAGATATTGGCGCATCGATCGATTGTCGCTCGCCATACTGTCATGAAAAAATCGGAGTTAGAACGCTCAAAACCCGGGGTAGATCAGATTCGAACTGTCTGCCAAAATACGGGCGTTCGGTTGTGTCAGCATGGATGTTGAAGGATCGTTGAACATGGAACCGTTCGCGGTAAAGTCGGGCCGTCGGCCACAATTGCACTGGTGGATCGTTGCGGGAGTCGCCGGCGCCTTTTTCGTTTGGACGTTTGACCTCGTTCCACGTATTCGTTCGGCTGCGACTGGCACAGTCGCAGAATCCCGGTCGGATGCGCAAGAGGCTGACGAGGACGGCGAACTGGAACTCGACGACGATTGGTCTGTCACGATGAAAGATTCCAGGCCGACGACGGATCAATTTGAAACGGAAAGCGATGACTCACTGCTGGGCTCAATGTCTTCCCGACCGGTCCGGTCACCAGGACAGTTCAGCGAACCCGCCGAGATGGACGCTGAGCCCGGCGCTGAAGCGAAGACTCGCAACGCCGTTCGCCGTTCTGTTCAGGACTCCGAGGTTGCCGCAGCCTCTTATGAGTCTGCCGATGCGGAAATCGTTTCGGACTTTCGCTCCTCCGAAGTCGTTGCGGATTCGAATCCCGTAATTCCAGCGGACGTTGCTGCACAATTGCGAGAGATCGACGATTGGTTTCAGGATGATCTTATTCTGGAAGCTCATGCCGAACTGTCTCGCATCTATTGGAAGCACCCTGAATTGCGTCCCGTGATTCAGGAACGAATCGATCATACGGCGTCGCTGATCTTTACCACGCCAGAGCGTCAGTTTGGTCCGCCGCATTTTGTCGACTATGGTGAAACTCTAGAGAGCATCGCGAAGCAGTACGATGTTCCCTGGGCCTATCTGGCGATGTTGAATCGCGTAACGCCACAGAAACTTCAGGCTGGCACAGAAATCAAGGTGATTCGTGGGCCTTTTGGGGCTGTGGTGGACCTCGAGGCCTTCTGCCTGACAGTGCATGCTCATGGCTGGTACGTGAATCACTATGTCATCGGGATTGGGCGCGACGAGAAAACGCCGCTGGGCGAATTCACAGTGAAGGACAAACTGGAGAACCCCACATGGTACGATCCGGACGGTGGAGTTGTTGATCCGGACGACCCGGAGAATCCCCTGGGCGAGTACTGGCTGGGGCTGGGGAATCATATTGGCATTCATGGGACAAACGACCCTGACTCCATCGGCAAAGCGGCGTCGCGTGGTTGTATCCACCTGAACGACGAAGACATCTCAGAAGTTTTCGGTTTGTTGGGCACGGGTTCAAAGGTGATGATTCGCAAATAGACTTCGTGAGTTCGTGTCTACTGATCTCTCCCAGACTCAATAAAGATGGCCAAGCCCGCACAGAACGGCTGTGACGTCAGGGATGTTGATTCGCCTTTGGTGTAAACTGCCGAAGTCGATCGAATCACTCTGCGAGGTCATAGAAATGAAAATAGGAATCATGGCAGACATCCACGACAACGTGGACAATCTGCGACATGCCATTCGCTTCTTCAATGCCATGGAATGCAAGGCCGTGCTGCTGGCCGGCGATTTTGTTTCTCCGCTGGTCGTACCTTCCATGCGAAAGCTGACATGCCAGGTCATCGCGTGCTTCGGAGACAACGACGGCAACATGGTCGGTATCGCCGGGGGCATGAAGATCGTCGGCACGCTGGGCTATGGTCCATTCTGCTGGAAGACTCGCGACGACGTTCGAATTCTGATGGCCCATCAGTTGAGCGAGGTTCGAAACTGCATTGACGACGCGGATGTGGTTGTCTTCGCTCACACCCATCGGCCCAGCGTCGCAAAAGATCGAAACGGACGCCTGTTCGTCAATCCTGGCGAAGTCGGCGGCTGGATGTTCCGAAAGCCCACAGTCGCACTTCTTGAAACAGTAACGCGTGAAGCGGAAATAATCGACCTGCCGTCAATGCCGCCAGGAGTGTTTATCGACGGCTAACCAACAGGCGGCGGTTTCGCTGGGCACCTTCAGTGACTTCAGTTTATTCCGTGGTTGAGGACGAGGCCCAGCAACTTTGTTACACACCATCAATCGTGCTGAAATGGGCGATGCAGTGTCCAAAAGTCGGACGGCAGCATGGATCGAAAACCTTCCGGCTTCATTGCGAGGACAGAACAGGCGAGCTCAGGAAGCAATCGCTCGACTGTACTTCCGGGCAGCAGACCTGAAACACCTGTTTTCGATGACGTACCAAAGATGACAACGTCCGCACAGCAATCCTGAGTCGCCTTCAGAATGCACTCATCAGCTCGCCCCTGAACGACATTCACTTTCACGCCAAACGGAAGAGTTCTGTGATCCGTTGCCGCCAGTTGCTGATGAACCATTGATTCTGCATTTGAAACAGCATCAGGAAGCGTGTTTGCATGATCCACCACATGAATCACGTGCAGCTTCGCGTTGAGTGCTTTGCAAAGTGGAACAGCGGTCTGAAGAACGTCGGCACCTACCGGTCCGAGATCAGTCGCAGCGACGATGTCCGTCGAATCATTGTCGTCAATTCGAGGCTTCACGATCCACACGGCGGCAGG
>JANMEV010000070.1:0-2579 GCA_031377305.1 Planctomycetota bacterium
TTCGTGTCTTCAATCATCGCGAGCACCTGCTGAGCCCGCGCCTGCAGCAACAGCCCGGCCTCTGTCAGCGAAACGGATCGAGTCTTTCGTTCAAAGACCGGCTGCCCGAGCTCCTCTTCGAGTTTTTGGATCGAGCGGCTCAGGGCGGGCTGCGAAATCAAAAGATCTTCCGCGGCCCGAGTAAAGCTGCCTCGCCTGGCAACCATCAGAAAATAACGCAATTGGTCAAGTTCCATCGATTCACACTCCCGCTCTATCAATGCACTAAATGCATGACGCATAGTACAAGAATGCATTGGATGTATCGAACGATGGCCCCGATAATTCTTCCGCCAAGGCAGACCGCACAAAACAGGGGCGACCACATTCTTCAGCATTTAGCGTATCGAAGTTCAAACTCAACCTCAGGAGAGACCATGCTCAGTACTCACAGACAGATGACTCGATTCATGGCAGGCTGTGCGATGTTCTGCATTGCCACATCAGCGCTTTCACAAAAGCCTACTGCTCCCACCAAACCCGGTGGGCGACCCACAGGAGATCAAAAGATGGCCAATACAAGCAAGTGCCCCGTGATCGGCGGAGCCCTCCGACCGACATCAGAACGGACAACGGCGGCTGGCGGAATGTCGAATTCCGATTGGTGGCCGAATCAACTGAACCTGAAGGTCCTGCATCAGAATTCGCCCATGGGAAACCCCATGGAGCATGAATTTAACTACGCCGAAGAGTTCAAGACGCTCGATCTGAACGCTGTGAAAATGGACATCACCGAACTCATGACAGCGTCGCAGGACTGGTGGCCCGCCGACTATGGACACTATGGCCCGCTATTCATACGTATGGCATGGCACAGTGCTGGAACCTATCGAGTCTCCGATGGTCGAGGTGGGGCCAGTTACGGGACTCAGCGTTTTGCTCCGCTCAATAGCTGGCCCGACAACGTGAATCTCGACAAGGCTCGTCGACTGCTGTGGCCAATCAAGCAGAAGTATGGTCGAAAACTTTCGTGGGCAGACTTGATGGTGCTGACCGGCAACTGTGCTCTGGAATCAATGGGATTCAAGACGTTCGGCTTTGCCGGAGGTCGTGCGGATGTTTGGGAACCTCAGGAAGACATCTATTGGGGCCCAGAAAGCGAATGGCTGGGCGACAAGCGTTACAGCGGCGATCGACAGCTTGAAAATCCCCTGGCCGCCGTGCAGATGGGTCTCATCTATGTCAATCCGGAAGGCCCCAACGGTAAGCCGGATCCGCTGTCTTCAGCTCATGACATTCGCGAAACGTTCGCTCGCATGGCGATGAACGATGAAGAGACCGTGGCACTGATTGCGGGCGGACACACGTTTGGAAAAGCTCACGGAGCTGCCAAGCCGGAAGGTCATGTGGGGTCCGAACCCGAAGCAGCCAGCATCGAGGAACAGGGGTTCGGCTGGAAGAACAAATTCGGCAAGGGCAATGCCGAAGATACGATCTCAAGCGGGCTAGAAGGTGCGTGGTCGACCACGCCGACTCAGTGGTCGAACAGCTATTTCGACAATCTCTTCGGCTACGAATGGGAACTGACGAAAAGCCCAGCCGGTGCCTGGCAGTGGACTCCAACGGACCCTGCTGCGAAATCGAAAGTACCCGATGCTCACGATGAAACAAAGACCCACGCTCCAATCATGTTCACGACTGACCTCGCCCTGCGAATGGATCCGGAGTACGAAAAGATCTCAAAACGGTTCCATAAGAACCCGGACCAGTTCGCCGACGCGTTTGCCAAAGCATGGTATAAGCTGACTCACCGCGACATGGGTCCGGTTTCCCGTTGTCTTGGGCCGCTGGTTCCCGAAACTCAGTTGTGGCAGGACCCGGTTCCGTCCGTTGATCATCCTCTGATCGACGAACACGACATGGACTCTCTGCAGAGCCAGCTCGTGGCATCAGGGTTGTCAGTGTCTGATTTGGTGTCGACTGCCTGGGCATCAGCGTCTACATTTCGAGGCACCGACAAGCGAGGTGGAGCGAACGGTGCTCGCATTCGGCTTGCCCCGCAGAAAGACTGGGAAGTCAACAACCCGGCGAACCTGGCGAAAGTCCTGCCCGTGCTTGAGAAAATCCAGATGGACTTCAACAAGTCGCAGACAACTGGCAAAAAAGTGTCTCTGGCCGACCTGATCGTGCTGGGTGGCTGTGCAGGAGTTGAGCTGGCAGCGAAGAAGGCTGGATACGATGTGCAAGTGCCGTTTTCTCCCGGACGCACTGACGCGACACAGGAAATGACCGATGTCAATTCGTTCGCGGTGCTCGAACCCACGACCGACGGATTCCGCAACTACTTTGGCCACGTCCATGACCGACCTGCCGAAGAGCTACTCATCGACCGCGCTCAACGCCTAACGCTGTCGGCCCCCGAGATGACGGTTCTGGTTGGTGGGATGCGAGTGCTGAACACGAACGTCGGCTTTCCACAATTAGGCGTCTTTACAAAAAGGCCGTCTGCCCTGACGAACGACTTCTTTGTCAATCTGCTGGACATGGACACTGAGTGGCAGAAGTCCACTGTCTGCGATCATTTCTTCGAAGGACGAGAT
>JANMEV010000098.1:0-18446 GCA_031377305.1 Planctomycetota bacterium
GGCCTTTCAAAGTCATGACGATTTGCAGGTGGAAGAGTTCATTTCGCGACGGTACGAAAGGATCATGGAGAAATGGTTTGCGGATCGGCATCTCATTCCTGCCGAGAACCTTCTCCATCAAGATAGAACTGACTTGCGAGCGATTGCGTCCAGACAACACTGTCGTCGAAGCTCAGACAGATCTCATTTCGCTCGTCGCTGGTGAATGTGGCGTTGATCAGGTTCGGAGCGGCGATACTGGCCGCTGCCTTCACGCCATAGTGATCTCGCTCAACCAGCGGCGCGATGAGACGTGCGAACTCAGCGTATCCTTCAATCGGATAATGGCAGCCACCCGGCGGTTTGATTCCAAGCGTCGACATAACGTCTAAATTGGAGTACAGACGTGGCAGAGTGCGTTGAACTTCACGCAACTGATCGTCAGACCCATCAAAGCCCATCGCGCACGCCTTGGGCCAGATTTGGAATGTGTAGTAGTTCTGGATGTTGGGGAAATCCTGCTTCCAGGCTCCGGACATTTCCACAAAGTACTGCCGATAAGTCTCCCAGCCAAAGCCGCCAGTTGGTCCATCAGCACCCTGATCGTTCTCACCTTGATGCCAAAGCACGGCTCGGATGCCGTTTGTCAGGCGAGCCTGCTGGACTCGCCATAGAATGCGGCCATAGATCGTGCTGACATCGTTCGGATCAGAGGGATTTCGCTGGTGCACATCGATGCGACTGCCACCGACCGCTCCGTTAATGATGCAAACGGGAATTTTGTGGCGTTCCAGCAGCCGCTTGGCCAGTTCCATTCCCCAATAGCCGATCTGGCCCTTGCCGCCATCGCGATCGCGAACAACGGCGTTGGTCCAGAGTTTCAACCGTGCCGATTCCGGATTCCCCGCCGCGCTTCCGAAGCTGCGAATCCAATCACTCTGAAACTCTGGATCTTTCTCACCGACATCGGTTGCTTCGGCATTCGACTGGCCGTCAATCAGGAATGCATCGCCGCAAATCAGATTCGACGCGGTATGCAAAACTGTCTCGTGGTCGCCGACTTTGGAACCGAACTCAGTGCGATACTTGACCAGCCCCGGTTTCAACGTCGCTTTCAACGAGTACCGTTGATCGGCCGTTGGTTGGCCGGTTTCTGTGACGTACAGTTTGTCGTCAGCATAGACTTTAAGGAAGACCGAATCGACCGGTGCTGCCAGTGTGCCACTGTAGAACAGAGTGCCTTCGTTCTTGTCATCGCGAGCATAGAACTGTCGATCCGCTGGCTGTTCATCGTGCTCGGGAATCCGCTGGACCCATTCATCAAACGCGGGCTCTGAGACGTTGATCGTTGTCGATGCAATCGTCGTTGCTCCGCCGTTATCGATCGCGAGCGTCACTTTCAGCACGCCACTGTTTTGGGCTCGCATGAGCTTTAGCCTTCCATCTTCCGCCTGTTTGATCACTGCGATGTCATCGCATGTCCAAGTCATGTTGACTTTGTCAGCACCCGCAGCCTGCAGTTCGGCGAGGTTGGAAATTTCAGGAGTCACTTCGATTGCCTGACGTCCGTCCCATCTCTTCGGCGCGTTCAAAGTCACGATGGGTTCTGGGATGCTGTTTCGGACACTGATCGCAATCTTTTGGACTCTGACCTCGTCGGGATAGATTGCCTTCAGGAGAAGAGTGAACGATTTGTCGTCGGTAACCCGGCCAGCATCGATTGAATAGGTGAGCCGATCCGTCGCCACGACCGTTTCCGTGCCTTGATCGGCCACAATCCAAAAGATCTTCTGAGCACCATCCGCAGCAGCCTTCACGGTTGCACGGGCGCCTTCATCGACGGTCAATTGCTGGGAAGAAACTTCAAACCGGTTACCAGGAGTAACCACCGGTCCAACAAGCGTCTGGTTAGGCTTTTGATTTTCATATTCAAGTTTGATCCAGTCAGCAGATCGAGCCACCTGTGAGACTCGAACTTCGTCGATGTCACCGACAAACTCGTAGTTGTTGTACCAGCCGCCAATCCACATTTTGCACGGCCGCTTGATTCGCAACGGATTCGCGTCCCGCAAAGATTGACCATCCATCACACCGTTGATGTAGATTCGCGAATCGCCTTTTTCGTACGTATGGACGACATGCTGCCACTGCGAAAGCGGGACTTTGCCTTGCCCGGAAACATTGGCGTCTGAGAAATAGCAATCCATGGTGATATGCGGCGGACTTCGGAAGTTCATCACGACTTTGCCCTGAGCCTCCTCGTTGCCCCAGGCCATGACGCTGCTGTTGGGCCGTTCGGCACGAAACCATGCCTCCGAAGAATGAGACTTTGAGCCCGTTGGAAACCCGGTGATTGCTTCACCGCAGGCGATGCCCTGCTGACCAGCCAGATGCCGAGCCGAACCCACGACACCAACAGTCGCCGTCGTGTCATTGTCAACGCTCTTCAGCATCCCAGCGCTGTCGCTGACGGTGGCATCCATATGCCAAACGCTCAGATAGCCGTTCGACTTGTTGAAGACCGCTTTGCCGTTCGATTCACTGACAGCATCCGGTTTGCCCCAGTGCAGTTTGATTTCCTGCCGAGCGTTTCCTTCAATCACTGGTATTCGAACCCAGATGCTGGCGAGTCCATTCTGTGGATTCCACTCCTCGATCTGATACGGCAAAGGCTCACCATCGACCGTCGAAAATCGAACGTCTGCTCCGTCCGATTTGGCCTGCTCGAAATCGAAGAAATCCGAATGAAGCGGCACCAACAACGGAAATCCTTCAAGCCTCGCAGTCGCTGGTAAATCCGCTCCATCGGGAGTGGTTAGCAGGAAGATCGATCCAGATGACGTCCATGCGGAGTACGCTTGCGATTGCTTCGTTGCGTTCTCGTCGCTCGCCTTCTGGTCTGCTGGCTTCTGATCCGGTGCCATGCAACCAGCCGAAGACTGCCAATTGAAAAGTGCTGCGATGATCACAAGAAGGACTAGTCGCTTTACCGCTGCGCACATTGTTCTGACTCCATGATCGGGATGATCGAGGCTTCCTTCAGCACCGCCAAAGTTCGGCGCACAAAAAAAGCCCGCCCCAAAAGGGCAGGCTTTGTATTAACTTTCATTGACAGCAAAAGCAATTATCGTGAAAGCTTTACGTGGCGGCGTTTCAGTTTGCGAGCCTTTGAACTGGCCGGTCGTGCGCCATGGTTGGCTTTGTTGAGTTTTCGGTTGGTCTTGGCCATCGTTCCAGATCCTGTGCACTGAATATAGGGTTGTGAGGTGTATCGGTCCCAAATCGGCCTGCTCGAATCATCCACTCCAGTTTTTTGCGGCAATGAGAGCCGAGCCGGAACGAAGCGACGAAGGATAACGACCCATTCGCCGAAGGAAAACCCCCTCTCGGCCGTTCCATGGCGTTTTCAATGATTTATCACAAGTGGACAAAATGCCAGTTCTGTCAGGATCGTCCCAGGCAACCCTTCACAAGTCCCTTCCAACAATTCACATCAAACGGCCAATACGCCAGCGAACTCGCGTACCATTGCATCGCTTTTCGAGGCGAACTCGCCGCAAGGAACCACGCGGAGCAGCTTTCGACGCTGGCCAGTGCTTTTCGACGAACTGTCCATGGCAACGATTTGGCTCGTTCAGATTCCAAAGCCCTCTGGATGATCTGTAAACGAGTGTCTCGCATCCGATCGTAATTCTTGGATAACGAACCCGGACGCCATTGATACATGGTGACGGGGTCTCGCACAACGGCGAACTTCGCTCCCTGAGCGGACAGCTTGAGCCACAGATCCCAGTCTTCAACGACGCCAAGGCTGGCATCGAAACCGCCGGTCGCCTGAAGAACCGGTCGGCGAATCATGGTGCTTGAGACGACGATGAAATTGTCCAGCAACAATTCCTGGAACAAGTCGCCTTCGAGCATCTCCTCAGGATTACTTCGCAAATCGGCGACTCGATCGACGTCGCCGAAGTTCCTCGCGTTCGTGTAAACGACGTCGTACTCCGTTCGTTTTGCAGCTTCCAGTTGGAGAGACAATTTTTCGGGCTGCCAGTAATCATCATGGTCGAGAAACGCGATCCAGTCACCAGTGGCCGCCTTGATGCCATTATTGCGAGTGGCGGCGAGCCCAGAGTTTACCTGATGGATGCCTCGAACACGATCACCGTAGGCTTCGATCACTTCCCTGCTATTGTCTTTCGACCCATCATTGACGACGATGACCTCAACTTCGCAGCCTCGTTGCGCAAGGACGCTGTCGATGGCTCGGGGAAGTTCATCCGCACCGTTGTAGCAGGGAATGATGACTGAGACTTTTGTGGGCTGCATGAGATTTAGACCTGATCGTGGGAATTCCAGCGGATTTGAGTCGTGGACGCGTGGGTTCCGCGAAAAATGAAATCGGCCAGCTTTAACATTGGTCGAAGTTGCTCACAAATTGCAGTTTTGTGAACACTTTCCCCTGAATTCCCCGCGCAGAAGGGCAACTTCTGGCAGGAAAACCACTTTGTTGCCAAAACTCAACACGGCTGAATGATGACTTCACCTCAGGACATTCTGAAAAAACACTTCGGGTACGACGAATTCCGCGGGACGCAGAACGAGATCATTTCCCATGTGCTCAGCGGCCAGCACTCGCTTGTGATCATGCCAACCGGCAGCGGGAAATCGCTTTGCTTTCAGATTCCAGCGCTGATGTTCGCGGACCAGGCCGTTGGCGACAAAACGAAAGCCGATCGCAAGCCTCTGACGCTGGTGCTGTCGCCGTTGATCGCATTGATGAAGGACCAGGTTGATACTCTGCAGGCCAAGGGAATCGCCGCGACATTCATCAATTCGTCGCTCAGCAAACGCGATCGAGAAAAACGCTATGCGGCGATTTCTCGCGGCGACTATTGTTTGTTGTATGTGACTCCCGAGCGATTTCGAAAGACCGAGTTCCTTGAAGTCATTGCGAAGCGAGACATTCAGTTTCTGGCCGTCGATGAGGCTCACTGCATCAGCGAGTGGGGTCACGATTTTCGCCCGGATTACACTCGTGTCGCCGAGTTTCGAGCGATCATCGGCAACCCGGTGACCATGGCCTTAACGGCAACGGCCACTCCGGATGTGCAGCGCGACATCATTGCTCAGTTAGGGCTGCAACCTTCTGAGATGAAAATGTTCCACGAAGGGATTGATCGCCCGAATCTGAATCTTCGAGTCGAAGAGGTTTGGGAAGCCGACGAAAAACAGGAGTCGATGCAGTCCGTGTTTGATCGCTGGTTCACGCCGGGCAGCAAAGGAAGTGGTATCGTCTACTTCACGCTGATTCGAACGCTTGTCGAATTCAGTGAACGACTGCAGACAGAGGGCATCGATCATGTCTGCTATCACGGCGATCTGGATCGACACGTGCGACGATCGATTCAGGAAGATTTCATGAACGGTTATTCGCGGCTCGTGCTGGCGACAAACGCCTTCGGAATGGGCGTCGATAAGGATGACATTCGATTCGTTGTGCACGCTGATATTCCCGGGTCGATGGAATCGTACTATCAGGAAATCGGTCGCGCGGGGCGAGATGGTTTGCCGTCGGAATGCACTCTGCTTTACGACCAGCGGGACTTGAATACTCAGATGGAATTCATTCGCTGGACTAATCCCGACGCGGAATTCTGCCAACGAGTCTATCACCATTTGACTCACAGCACTGAGCAGATTCGGGCCTTCGGAATCGACTGGCTCCGCGAACGCCTCTGCGATCGCCAGCGGCATGATCGACGAGTTGAAACAGTACTTGCGTTGCTTCAACGCTTTGGAGTCATTGAAGATGAAATCGACCTCACGAACCTGGAAGTGCTCGGCGAAATCCCGCCAGCACTGACCGACGAAGACGCTCGCGCGGCCAAGTTACTGCGGGATCAAAAGAAATTGTACGCGTTGGTGCAATACGTTCAAAGCACGGACCGCCGACAGTTCATTCGCGAGTACTTCGGCGTTGCATAACGCGGTGGGAACAGAGCCGTGAAGGACGCCGGCCGGATCGGCCAGCTGGATACGATCCCTCAATTTGCAGAAGACCCTGCACTGACTGCACTTCGCCATGCTTGCGAAAACAATGCATTTTTTGACTGATCAGCGATAGATGTTCAGCCGAAACAGGCCACCATCTGGTTTTCTCCGTGCATTGACTGCATCAACCGTTTCCTAACGCGCTGCGACTGTTCAGAACACGGCGCTGTTCAGCTAGCTATTTGGTGAAAGTGTTCTACGATCGTTGGTTGGTGATTGATGCAGGACTGACATGTTTGTTTGGAATATCGTCGGCGAGCTTTTTGCCTGATCACGGTGAGGTCGCACGGGAACTTAAAATGCTGCTGCAGGTCGATTTTGAAATCTCGTTCACGTTTTCCGCAGCCACTCCTGTGGTGCTCATGGCCTATCTGCATCCTTCGCGAGATGCAACTTTGCGAAGTCCAGAGCGCTTTACGATCGAGCCGCAGGTCCCCGTTTCACGGTTCATCGACTGTTTTGGAAATCGATGCGGACGCGCTGTTGTGCCAGTGGGTATGGTTGTGTTCCGGAATCATGCAATTGTCGAAGACTGTGGGTTGCCCGATCTTCAGGTTGCAGGCGCGGTGCAGTCCCCTGTACAGGACCTTCCGGATGCGATGCTGCAGTTCCTGTTGCCGAGTCGATATTGCGAAGTGGACAGTGAGCTGAAGAATCTCGCATGGACTTTGTTCAAAGGTACTTCGCCTGGCTGGCCACGGGTACAGGCGGTTTGTGATTTTGTCCACAGACATATTCGCTTTGACTATCAACAAGCTCGTCCGACTCGAACTGCATTGGAAGCCTATCGGGAACGTGTGGGAGTTTGCCGCGATTACATGCATCTGGCGATTACGTTCTGTCGTTGTCTGAACATTCCGGCTCGTTATTGTACAGGATACCTTGGCGATATTGGTGTTCCGGTGCAGCCTAGTCCGATGGATTTCAGTGCCTGGTTTGAGGTGTTTCTTGGTGGTCAGTGGTACTCGTTTGATGCTCGCAACAACATGCCGCGCATCGGCCGAGTCCTTATGGCACGGGGCCGCGATGCTGCGGACGTCGCCATTACGACGACATTTGGCGAAAGCCAGTTGCAGTTGTTTAAGGTCGGCACTGACATTGTGGATGTCCAATAGCGGCAACATCCGGATACAGACCATCCGAGTCGAGTCTGTCAATGGCCTCGGAAAAGTCATGATGCTTGCTGAGTTCCTGAAACTCCCTTGAGGCCCGGAGTCGCTTGAGTTGGGGCGGCTTCAGAATAACACCCTCCGAATGTGCGATACTCAGAATTCGCTGAGCCGCTGCCACCGCTGCCTCAACCTGCACCGCGTCGGCGTTTTCCGAAGCAATGACGCCGCAGGTGCGAATCAATTCGGGGAGTGACGTCGCTTCGATAGGCCTCTCGAGCTCGAGGTCTACTTCCTTCAACGCTGCTGAGTCGTTGAGCTCGGCCATGCAGAGTATACGAATGGATCGATCGGGTGCCGCGAGCTTGCCGTTCATGGTTTCACCCAGGAAACGCATTGCTTCGGTATACTGCTGCTGATCAAAAGCGTAACGTCCTCGGGCGATGTTCAGATCGTCCTCTGCTTTCTGCAGGCTCTCGTCCCGAGGAAACAGCCCCGCTGCTAGATTGATCGTTTCGGCTGCGGCTTCAAATTGTTGAATCGCAGCAATGTGATTTCCGCGTCCAGCAAAAACATCGGCCCGCTCGATTAAACTGCTCACAATCCGGACCTGTCCGGCAGGGGGATAAAGTGCCTTCTTTGCAACCCGCTCCAGAATCAGCATCTGCTGCGATTCATGGTACATGCACTGTGGGCCATCTCCGAACGATTCATAGAAGTTACTGAGCTGAAGATGATAATCAGGAACAATATCCCAGCCTGTTGAATCCTCGGACATCTTCACTTTGATCTTCTCAAGGTACTGTGCCGTGTCATCAGTGAGTTCTTTGGCTTTTGGCTGGTTACCCTTCCAGATATGTACCTTGATACGACCACACCGAGCCTGCAGACTGCTTGATGGAAATACGTTGCCCCCCGGCAAGACGGGCTCTTTCTGAGCGGCGTTAAGCCAGTCTTGAATCATCTCCTCAGCTTCATCGATTTGACCACCGTCGGCCAGAGTCATGGCCAGATCGTATTGAAGAGAACAAAGCTCCCTCGATTGCGCCGCTGCTTCCGGAAATGCAGCATTGAAGTCATCACCGTGGACTTTCATCTTTCGAAAAGTCTCTTCCGCACGCCGAAAATCCTGAAAAACATGGTAGAGCAAAGCCAGCATGCGTTCCGCCTTCAGCAGCTGACGATAACTTTGTGCGCTGTCGGATGCGCCGTCGACCATCTTTTCCATCCGCAGAATCGCCTGCTGTAGATCTGTTTCAGCGAGAGCGAAATGGCCCATGCGACTGTGGATGCCTGCACGACGCATCTGCATGGATGCGTGAACACCGCGAAACTCATCGCTCAGAGGATACTTCTCTGCCATCTGGCCCGCCAGGGTGACGGCTTCCGAAAGCTCAGCGAGTGCCTCCTGATGTCTTCCGAAGAACTCATGTGAATACGAGCGATCGTAGACAGCCCAGCAGAATCCCTTCACGAAGCTTCGATCGTCCGGAAACATTGCCATCAGTGTGCGATAGTTCTTCATCGCGTTGGCTGAATACTCTTCCTGGCCGCCAACATTGCCCAGGTTCTGACATACGTCACTCATTGCGCGAAACGCTTTTGCCAGTCGGGAAAGTGACTGGCGAGATTCGCCATCTGATTTTCTTCGTTTCTCGAAGATGTCCTTCGACGCGGTGTAGGACGTCAGTGCCTCATCCCAACGGCCCATCGTGATCTGAATGCTGCCCTTCATCTGATGCAGATGGCCAAGGCTTTCCCAAGCGTCCAGATTGATGGCATTGGAGGATTCATTCAGAATCGGAGCCAGCAGTGAAATTCCCCGATCTGCCGTCTTCTCCGCGGCCGACAATTCGCCTGAGTTGTGCTGGGCCTCTCCAACATCGATCAGAGTCGTGGCCAGTTGCCGCCGGTACTCGGCCTTGCCCGTTTCATTAATGAGCTGTTCGTAAAGCTCCGTCGCGGCATCGAACTGTTGTCGAGCTTCATGCTCCTCCGAGAGCTGCATCAGAATCGCGCCACTCTGCTGCAGTCCCTCTGCCCGAATCGCGCGGCTCTCGACTGAATCGCCTTTCAGATTGGCAAAGACCTCGTACTGTTGCCGGATCTTTTGCAGGAAGTCCCGATCAGCAGACGTCAGTTCTGTCTGTGAGGCCAGCTTCTGAGTCACCACATCATCAAACAGCGTCCGAAGGGCTTGAAGAGTCTGAACAGTGGCGGCCCGCGAGTCTTCAACGGCCTCAACCAGCTTCTCGTTACCAGAACGAAGCGCCTGGTTCTTTTGCCCCAGAACCACAGACCCTGTCACTCCTGCCAACGATGCAAACAAAATTCCGGTGGCCAATGTCGCGGCCAGCCCGGGCCTTCTTCGGATCCATCGCCCAAGTCGTACAAGAGCAGGATCGCGATTGACGCTTACAGCATCGCCGGCCAGATATCGATTCAGGTCGTCCGCGAGCAACAACGCAGACTGATACCGATTCGCCGGACAAATCTCCATCGCATGCCTGCAGATGGCTTCAAGTGCCGCAGGAATGCTGGAATTTAGTTCATGAACAGAGAAACGCGTCCCCTGTTTCAGTCGATTCAGATATTCGTGAAACGCACTGTTGCCGCTGGAAACTGATCCCGTCAGGAGCACGAAAAGTGTCGCACCAAGCGAGTACACATCCGTCAGTTCAGTCACATCATCTGTTTTGCCAAGCAGTTGTTCCGGGCTCGCAAACGCCGGCGTTCCCAGCACCTGTCCATCTCGAGTCTCAAAAATGTCAGAAACCTGCGTGTCCACAGGATCAAGATTCAGATCCTGCGACGTTTCACCCGGGACTTTGGCCAGCCCCCAGTCCAGCAACAACACTTCCCCAAAAGGCCCAGGAATAATGTTTGCCGGCTTGATGTCGCGATGAATCACGCCCTGCTCATGAGCGTAGGCCGCGATATTACAAACTGCAACCAGGTTCTGAACCAGCTGACGAAACTCCGGAGCCTCAAAGAACGCTGCCGACTTCTTTGCAGGGCCTTCAGCATGCAATTTCCGGATCCGACTCTGAAGGGTTTCGCCGTCCACAAAGCGCATCACGTAACACGGTCGATCAGCGTTATCAGAACGCATCGCATGCACGGGAATGATTCCCGGATGATCCAGTCGCCCGGTGACCCTCGCCTCTCGTTCAAATCGAGCGGCCTGCTCAGCGGTCAATCGCTGCCAGCGAGGGAACTTGATGGCAACTCGGCGATTCAACACAGGGTCTCGGGCAAGGTACACGGAGCCCAGGCCTCCCGAAGCATGAAGCCGCTCAATGCGGTATTCTGAAGGGATCAGCACTCGCTCCTGAAGTTCAGGCGAGGAACGCTCCGATGATTCTTCTTGCGACAAATCCTGATCATTCCGGATCACTCCAAATCGAGATTCAACGGCTTCAAGTGCTCGAATGGTCCATTTGAGCTCTTTCAAGAGCTCAGGTGTGTCCGTACAAAGTTCCTCCGGAGTGATCGTGTTTCCGGAATCCCGGCGATCTTCCCAAAGCTGCAACAGGTCATCGATTGTCGTCATTACAAAACCCGGACCAGCAATGACAGAGAAGAAAGTCCGAAACGTAGTTTGGTTCAGTGCCCGTCCATCGATCGAAGTTCAATCACTCAGCAGGCCAAATATCTGGAAAGTTCTGCCATCGAGAATAGTTACAACTTGACCCGAATTGCTGCCAACACAATGCGTGTACTCTGTCGCAAGCGAACATCGTGAGCGATTTCGAAGTTTGAATCGTTAGGCTCCATTGAGTTGAGAGCACTTAACCCTCATCATGCCTCGTCAGACGAATTCGTCTTGACCGGGTTCGCTCAGCAAATCACGATAAAGCCTGACACGAACAAGCTTCCAGCGCCGTCCCAGTGTCCGAAGCGGCACTGCCAGAAGCTCCGATGTCTCGGCCATCGTCAGACCCTGATACCACAACAGATCAAACAGCGACCGATCGTCTTCCGATAATCTCTCAACATACTCATGGAATTCAGTCCACTGGCTTAGTTTTTCCGGATCCAACGTATCGTCCACAGCGCCCATTGCAGGGCGAAGAGGGGACACAGAATCCTCCTCGCTCATCGAATTCGTCGATTCATGGCGATTCACTGGGTGGCCAAAGTGGCGACGTGACAGATCAATCAGCTCTCGACGGATCATACACGCGGCAAGGCGAAAGTAATCAACGGGCGTCCCCGGCTGATGTTCGGAAAGATACTTCCAAAGTCGAACAACCGAGTTTTGCAGCAAGTCATCCGTCTCTTCAAAATGTCGGACGGCCGGAATATCTGTGAGAATGCGCCGCGCCAGAAGACGCAGTCGACGCATCGAAATCTCAAGCAACTCCTGACGAGCCACCGCGTCTCCTGCCCGATGACGCTCCAGCCAATGCCTGAGCGCCAGAGTCGAATCGGTGGCTGATGGATCGGGCGAGGATGACATAACACCTGAGTTCCTGCACAGTGGTCGTGAGCAAACACGGGGCAGGTTATCGCAGGTCGTTACCAAAATCGACAGAAAGGCTTTGTTACCCGCGGGTGCGACGGTAATTCCTCGTCAATCTGGCAGAATTTTCGGCACTATCGTTCCTGATATATTGGCATAGCCCTGTCTTCTCCGGGCCTCAACACAACGCTGCAGCTCGACGGTGTCGACGACTATTTGAGCAACAGCGAAGTGCTCAACTGCCGAAGAAAGTGGGGACCGCGCAATCTTTGCACACTCGTTGCAGCACCACACAATCAGCCATCGGTGAAACCATCAGGGCCATTACGAGTATAAAGCGAGTGGCAGAAATAACCCTGCGGCACCGAATTGCCTTGACCCCAGGGCGATAGCCATTTACTCGCTTTTGAGTCGGCAAACACCTCCTGCTCAGCGGGTAGCTTTCTTTCTGCCGCTCGCTCATTCGCACCACGGTGTCTGAAGTGGCCTGGTCCCACCCAGCAAGACGGAGAAACGCGTTCCCATCGACAAGGGGCATCAGGCCGAACAGTAGTTGGATTACTACAGCACAGACAACAGCACACGAGACAGATCGGCAAAAGCTGCGTCCAGTGTGTTGAGCTGCAAGTTCCCACCAGTCGAAGCCTGTGTCGAACCCGCCGCCTTTGCTGACGCAGCCTGGCCCGTTGGCGAACTTCTCTTCTGCGAACCAGCACCCTTTGCACCAGTCGCGGATGTTCGCTGATTGTCTCCGACACTCGGACGTGTGCCTTGCTCAGTGGTTCGCTGTCCCATCGCCACTGGAGTATTCAATGCGCCTGTTGTGTTCGTCGTTAACGTTGACAATGGGCTGGCGGAACTCTGCGTGACTCCAGTGCCCGTCAGTGCGGCTACACTGGCCGCGCTGCCGATGGCCATGGTGAAGTCGGATAAAGTCAGCGTGCTGAAGTTGATGTTCTGAAGCAAAATCTCCATCTCGGCTCCGCTGGTTCCCGTGGTGTTGAATTGGACCAGCGTGTTGATTCCCTGATCAACCACGCTGATCTGTCCTTCAGCCGAGAAAGCGACAGTGCCAATGAACTGAAAACCGTTGATCCCGGGAGTACCTGCCTTGCCGTCAATGGCAGAGACGTCAATTTTGTCGTTTTCGGACTTTGAAAAGTCCGTTACGGTGTCAAGGCCCAAGCCCGGCGGACTGTCCAACACACGTGTGAATACGAACTTGTCTGCCTGGATGCCGCCGGTCAGAGTATCCGAACCGGCTTGGCCGTTGAGCGTATCCAGGCCGCTTCCACCGTTCAACACATCATCGTTGCCGCCACCCAGTAGAGTATCGTTGCCACCGCCTCCGATCATGGTGTCGATGAAGAAGTCTCCCGTGACCGTATCGCTGGCATTGTTGCTCGTTGACGTCCGCCGCCCCACGAACCATTCACCATCAACATCGTTGTCGGTAACGTTTCTGTGGAAAACGCTAATGCGACCGTTGGCTGAACCAGCAATAGTAATTTGGCCAACATCATCAGCCCCCTCACCGCTTCCGTCGCCGATGTTGATTCCGTTTCCCAGTCGATTGCCTGTGGCGGGATCGACGAGGTAAACGAAGGTATCCGTGTTCGCCTGGCCTGCCCGATTATCCTCGTATCCCACGACCAGCATGTTGTTTTTGAGTCGCGTGATGACCGGGTTGGCATCATTGGAGGAATCGTTGGCCAATAATAGGGGATTGCTGATGTTGGTTGCGGCGCCAACTTGAACGGCGGAACTCGAGAATCGTTTCATTGTGATGTCAGTGGTCGTGTTGCCCCATGAGGCGTCTCCATAGACCATGGCAAATCCGGTCGATGTGCTGGTGACGTCGACATTCCGAACGTCGAAAGCGTTTTCCTGAACGACTTTGGGAGCAACGACGGTTCCGCCAGTCGGAGAAAAAACTGTGGCCCAGATTTCACTCCCGAGGAAATTCTGCCTGTGCCAGGCAACGACAACATTTCCATTGTCCAGTACTGCGACACTCGGCTTTAAGTCCTTCCCGGTGGAAGTGCCCACTGCAGTACCTCCAAGAAGCAGGCCATTGTTATCGTACCTGCTCACATTAATGTCCCAATTCGTGGCGCTTATTTTGTCCTGGCTGACGATCCAGAACGCTCCGTTCGCCTTCGCCACGTCAGGTTCCGAGCAATTCAGGTTCCCAATATCCGTTGTGGTAAGCACTGATGCACCGGAAGGCGTACGAAT
The DNA here is from genome assembly GCA_031377305.1 of Planctomycetota bacterium. Classification (GTDB taxonomy): domain Bacteria; phylum Planctomycetota; class Planctomycetia; order Planctomycetales; family Planctomycetaceae; genus SXXK01. The sequence goes on from JANMEV010000098.1 coordinate 13,843, forward strand.
CGCGTAGCGAATTGAATCCGCATCCTGGCTGACCACGACGAGATTCGAGTTCGAAAGCTGCGCGATAGCGGAGTTCACGCCATTCAGATTGTTGGCTCCACCGCCATCGCTCAGATCACTGTTGAAGATGTCCACATCCGTGTTTCCTCCACCGGTTCCCGCAACAGCGAGTCCTCCATTGGTGAGGCTCACGGCAGCGGGCTGCGAAGTGGCCGGACCCTGAGTCAGATCGACGGGCTGCGGATTGAAATAGGTGTACTCGACGACAACAGTCAGCAACTGCCGCTGCTCCAGTTGCTCGAAGGAGATGCTGGAACCGTGGTGTCGTCTGGTGGTTCGAACTCGCGATGGCCGACTTTCCCGAGAGTGTGAGAGCAGTCCTTGAAGCTGATGAAGAGAATTCAATAGCATGGATCGAACCTTAGTTTAAGTGGAGATGATTGGCCCTACCCGCCAATCGGTAGCCCGACGAACCTCTGCCAAATATTTTGAAAATTCCATTTCCGGCGAGCGACTGGGCGTCAGCCCTCTGTGTTTCCTGCGGTTTCCACTGCCGCACATGTTGTTGCTCGTGTCTCCGACGCGAGTCTTCCCGCCACGGAGTGTCGGGCAACATTGAGCCACGGCAGTACCCTCCGTGTTTCCTGTGGTTTCCATTGGCCACATTCATTGTTGCTCGTGTCTCCGACGCGAGTCTTCCCGCCACGACGTGACGGGCAATTGGGAGGTCCCGGCTCAGGGATGTTTGTCGCGGTCCAAAGCACAGCATGGAGGGCTGGCGCCCAGCCGCTCGCCGTGACTGAACGCTGACGACCTCCTCAGCAGCTCACTTTCGACCATGCTACCGGGCCCGTGCAGAGATCGGTGCCGTCGCCGCCGTCAACACTGCCGAGTTGCGTGAATAGACTGTCGATCGTGATCAGGTCATCGCCGCCAAGAGCGGAAATCAGAAACTCATCCGTGGCATCCATCGTGATCGTGTCCTGCTCCAGTACGCTGGACAGACCACGAGGCTTGCGTTTAAACAGGGCACTCGTCGGACTCACGCGTTGCAGTTGCAGGTCTTCGGCGTTGTTCGTCCCCTGAAGATCGTAAAGATCGATTCCCGTGCCGCCTGTAAGTGAATCATTGCCGAGGCCACCGCAAAGAAGATCATCGCCCGCATTGCCGTTCAGAGTGTCGTTGCCCGAATCACCAAATAACTGATCGTTGTTGTCGCCTCCGCTGAGTGAATCATCGCCAGTGCCGCCTGGCAGGATGTCGTTGCCCGCTTCGCCGGCTAGCGCGTCGTCATCGTCGCCGCCCCAAAGCTGATCATTGCCGATGCCACCGGTGAGCGTGTCTTCACCGGCATCTCCCCAAAGCTGATCATTGCCGTCCTGTCCCTGCAGATTGTCGTCACCCAGGCCACCATAGATTCGATCATTGCCGGTGCCGCCCAGAAGGACATCGTTTCCTAAGCCCCCTCGCAGGACATCGTTGTCCGCTCCGCCGTTGAGAGTTGCGTCTCCGCTAAACAAGCTAGCGTTGAGGAGATTCCTGCCCAGACCGCCAACAAGCATCGATTTTTCAATGTCATCGTGCAGAATTCGGCCCCCACCAGCACTGACCAGGCGAGTGTCATTCAAATCCCAGTTCGTGTTTCCCACAGCCGACAGTCGATCCACTTCGGATCCACCCAGAAACCGAAATGCTCCGCCGGCAATCGGCAAGCCGATGTTCGGCCCAATCACTGTCAGGGTATCGTTCCCTGCTCCCGTTTGGACGGAGACATTCTTCAGACCTTTTGCTCCATAACTGCCTGCATTGAACGTCACCGTATCATTCGACTGTGCCAGGGCTGCATCGTTCTGTTCCGTATCGATCGTCAGGTCACGGACGTTGTCAAAGGTGATCGGAACAATTGCCGCTCCACCGCTCGTTCCTGTGATCCGGGAACCGGTCGCTCCACCGAAGCCAGTTGCTGTCGATACGGCCAGTACATCGGCTGAACCCTGAGTCTCGATGGAAAGTGCCTGAGTCTTCGTAACGGCACCGAATTCGACACCGGTAAACGAGAGTTCTTTTCCGTACGTCCAAAACTTGCCAGTACCGATGACCGTCGAGGAAGGCTGATACGTAAACCCTTCGTTCCCCACGCCGATCAAACGCAGCGTGTCGGCACCGCTGGTTCCGGCAGCATAGTGAATGCCCTGATCAAATGCGAATGAACCACCGGCTGCGAAGTCGATGTTCAAAGAGTTGAAAGGGGCGTTGCTGCCAGTGATTCGCACCGAGCGGATCGCCGCAATCGAATGTGTATCGACAAGGACATACTGCCCGGCACTCATGACTTCGCTGAACCACAACTCCAGCATCAGTCCATTTCGCCGCAGCCGGAGTTCGCCTTCTGCAATCGCCGAAAGCGTGTAAAGCATGTCCGGTGACAGCTTGGACACGAAGATGTCGTTCAACCCGACGCTCGTGAGATTTGAGATTCCGCTGCCCGGATCGAAGTCCGCCGTGCCGAAGAAGCCTCCCGTCGTGTAGACATTGCCCGAAGCATCGACTGCGATGGCATTTGCCTCGTCACCCGGTGTGCCGCCCATGCGTTTGGCCCACACGAAATTGCCCGCACTATCCAGTTTGGAAACGAAAATATCTTCTGACCCGGCGCTCGTAAGATTCGTCGTTCCGATGCCCGGATCAAAGTCCACCGTGCCGGTGAAGGTTCCTGTCGTGTAGACATTGCCGCTGGCATCGGTCGTGATTGCAGTCCCGATGTCGTCGCCTGTGCTTCCAAACCGTACGGCCGAATCAAAGTCCCCGGTGAGCATTTGCCGGACTTCCAGTTGCTCGGTCCCACAATTGCGTTGCTTTCGCGTGAGCCTTCTGGGCCGTGGCTTCGCCGACAACGAGCGATTCGCAACGACCTGCATCAGGGAACTGGCCAATTTGGAACGCAACATGAAAACCTCCACGAGAATGGATTTTGAATTTGAAATTTCAGATTTGAAATTCGAAATTGAGATCCGACCCGTTCGGAACCCTATGCCAACCCATCGAAAGCCGCCGGAAACCTCGGCCAAATACTTTGAAACTTTCTTTCTCGGCGAGCCGCTGGGCGTCAACTCTCCGTGTTTCATGGGGTTTCCATGGGCCGCATTCATTGTTGCTCGTGTCTCCGACGCGAGTCTTCCCGCCACGGAGTGTCGGGCAACATTGAGTCGCGTCAGCCCTCCGTGTTTCATGGGGTTTCCACTGCCGCACATATTGTTGCTCGTGTCTCCGACGCGAGTCTTCCCGCCACGGAGTGTCGGGCAACACTGGGGTCGCGGCAGTGCCCTCGTTGTGCCGCATTCGTTGAGGAAACCCAGTGCTAATGGACTTCGGCGGAGGGCTCACGCCCAACCGCTCGCCGTGACTGATCGCTGAATACTGCCAAGACCACGATGCTAGCGCCTGAACTACGCACTGGTCCGATTGACACGTTGCAGTTGCAGACATTCGGCGTGATGGAAGTGCCTCGACCTACCGTCAGGGCTGCCGTCAACGATTGCTTGAACTCGGCATCAGCCCGGATAAGATTGAGCCGCAAACCGGCGATTGCCGCAATTCTCTCCGACGAACGAACAGACAGAGCGTGGCATTTCGGGATTGTCAGCCTCGTGGCGCACTGCGGCTGATAGAAACATGGCGTGGTCCAGCTTAGGTGACCGTTAGGTGCAACAATGACTCTGCTCTACATGGATGATCGATTTTTGTTGCATGACACGGGCAAGCATCCTGAATGTTCTTTGCGACTCGAGACCATTCACTCGCGGCTCGCCGCCTCGGATCTGTTGACGAAAGTCAATCGAGTCCCCGTGACGGCTGCCAGCGACACCGACGTTTTGCGAGTGCATCCACAGAAGCATCTCGAATCACTTCGTGCGTTTGCGGCCTCCGGTGGAGGAAGAATCGAAGCTGACACGGTGATGTCGGCTCAATCCGCCGAAGTGGCCTGGCTGGGTTGCGGCGCGGCCGTTGATGCGGTGGAGAAAGTAGTCTCTGGAAGTGACACAACGGCGCTGTGTCTTATTCGACCGCCTGGCCATCACGCTGTGCCCGAGGGACCTATGGGATTCTGTCTGCTGGGTAACGCGGCCGTCGCCGCCAGAACTGCAATCCAGCGACTTGGGCTCAATCGAGTTCTCATTGTTGACTGGGACGTTCATCACGGCAATGGAACTCAGGATGTCTTTTACGAAGATGAACAGGTTGGTTTTTTTTCCGCACATCGTTTCCCATTCTATCCAGGTACGGGGCGGAAGACGGAAACTGGAAAGGGCGCTGGGCTGGGAACGACGTTCAACCTGCCTCTTTCGTTCGGAACCGCTCGAAAGGACTATCTGTCTGCTTTTGAATCCATGCTGACCGACGCGGCCGATCGGATGAAGCCGGAACTGGTCATCGTGAGTGCGGGGTTTGATGCTCATGCGGAGGATCCTGTCGGATCGCTCGAACTGGAGACGGAAGACTTTGAGCCACTCACACGTCTGGTGCAGCAGGTTGCCGCGACTCATGCCAACGGAAGACTGGTCAGTCTTCTGGAAGGCGGTTACAACGTCACTCGATTGGCGGAG
>JANMEV010000152.1:0-7713 GCA_031377305.1 Planctomycetota bacterium
TGTGGCCACCATGGCCGCTCAGAGAGATTCCGAGCTGGCAGTCAAAGAACTGCGTGAACCATGCCGTAAAGTTCTGCAAAGTCTGACGGAGCACTGGAAGGATTGACGCTGTTCGTCAACGATCCACACATTCCCATGGACAACAACTACGGCGAACGATTGATTCGCGGGCCAGCCGATGGTCGAAAGAACTACTACGGGAGCGGAGCGGAATGGTCGGGACGCCTGGCCATGATGCTGTTTTCGATCTTTGCGACTCTGGCACTCTGGAAGATCAACCCTCGCCGATGGCTGAATTGGTACTTCGAGGCGTGTGCTAACTCTGGCGGCAAAGCACCAGTCGATGTGGCCGAATTCCTGCCGTGGAATTTGTCGCCCGATCGTCTGGCCGAATTGCAGGATTCGACCGCTGGTAAATCGAACGTCGATTCCTCCTGACGATTGTCCGCCATCACGGTCTTCCACAAATCCACAGGCCGTTCTCGCTAACTCCAAATCGCAAATCGCTTAGCATCGACCTTCACGCTGCGCTGGACTACTCACACCTTCCGCGAAACAAGAGTCGAACGGCTCGATTTTTCCAAGTGCGAAATCAAACCGCCGGGTGTTCAGGGAATGCTGTGGGCGTTTGATTCGCTGTACTTCAGCATCAACGGCGGCCCGGGCAGCGGCTTGTATCGAGCTCGCGACAAAGACGGCGACGATCAGTTCGATGAATGCGTGAAGCTGAAAGAATTCCGAGGCGGCGGCCGTTTGAACAAGGACCTGACCCACGCCAGTAGTTGGAACCGGCAGCTCACCGAATTGGATGCAGTCTGCGGGGCCCGCAGAAGTGATAAACGCGGCTTTCATGGAACGAGACCTTCCTGGATGTTTGTGAAAAACGGCGATTCGAATTCTGTTGTTGTTGATGTCGTCAACGTCGTTTTTTGGCAGAACGCCTGAACCGCAAGGCGCCAGGAAAATGGTGATTGAGTGAGCCGCAAAGCACTAGCTGCGGGTAACGGTTTGAAAAACACATGGAAAACACCCGCGGCTAGCGCCTTGCGGCTCACGAAGTTCTACTCTGTTGGCAGGACTTGAACCGCAAGTGTTTCGCCCGAGTCCAGCACGATCTGCAGAGTCTTTGGAATCGCGGCGACTCGCAACATGGCGAGGCCGCACAGTTCTGTTGAAGACAGAGCCATAGCCGACGTGATCGTTCCGGCTGCGGCACCGTCTGGTGTCACAATCTGACGACCTTCCATCTGTACCGCCGCAGGTGATGCCGCAACATGAACCGTTCGTAGGGCTCGATTCACATGGCCCATCGCATCCAGCCGAGCGATCGGTTCCTGTCCCAGGTAACAACCTTTGGTGTACGAGATCGCCGACGAATTGCGTTCCGCTTCCGGTGCGAGGTTGTCATTCGTCATGTCTCGCCCGATGATCGGAAACCGCGAGGTGATTCGGAGGCGATTGAACTCGTCACTCGTCAGCAGTTCGACACTTTGCCCATGCAGCAAGGCTCGCAGGTGAGTCATCTTGGCATCATCGCCAGCGACCGCGACGATTGATGTTTGGTTCCATTCAAATCGAAAAGCAATGACTCCCGACACATGTGACAGGCAAGACATCGTGCCATCGGTGAGTCCCGGCAATTCCTGGCGAAGCGCTGCCGCCGCTTTGTCTGTTGCAATTGAAAAACACAGGTTTGAGGATGCCAGCAGCTTGAACTCAACGTCTTCCGTAATGACGTAGCGGCTGAGATGTTTCAGCAGGGCTTCAGGATCGCCCGGCAGCATCCAGATTTCGTGCGAGTTCTCCAGTGCCAACACAAACCCGTGAGCCAGAACCCTGCCTTTCACGTCCGTGAAGAAAGCCTCGCAAGCCGTTCCTGCGGGCAGTTCCTTGATCTGGTTTGTACAGAAGTTGTGCAGGAATTTAGCCCGATCCCGGCCCGTGGCTCGAATACGAGCAAAATGAATCTGCGCCAGCAGCAACGACATTTTTGTTGAGCTTCCGAAGGGTGGATTTTGAAGCAGGTTTCGTGAGAAACCCGCGTCGGAGACACGGGCTACAGTGTGGCCCGACACTCCGTGGCGGGCTGGGCGGCGGAACGTCGCTGTAACAAGCCAATCCAGAAATTGTCACGAACGACACATAGTTTTGAAACAGGGAACCCGCGTCGGAGACACGGGCTACGATGTTGCCCAACACGCATCTGAAAACCGGCAAGCAGCTTACTTCTTTTCCGCAGCCGCTGCGGCTTTAGCGACTTCTTCCTGAGCGGCGGACAACTCAGGATTTGGCTTTGATTCTGCTTCGATGTCGCTGCGAATCCACTTCACACCGGCGGTGACCGATTCGATGAAACGAGGATCACTCCAGGTCGATTCGTTGTGACCAAGATTATTGAAGTAGACTCGACCTTCGCCATAGGTCTTCACCCATGCCACTGGAACATGGTATCCCATCGACGGCTTGCAGCGAGACATGTCGAGGCTCATGAGCACTCGCACTTTTTCCGGCTGGAAATTCTTGTACTGGTAGATCTCGTCCTTGATGGTGAATTCACTGCCAAACGGCTTCATTGTTGGATGAGTCGGTTCGTGCACTTTGATAGTGACGGTGTCGCCAGCATTCCATGGATGTCCGTTGAAAGTTCCGCCGACCATGTCCCAGTACGGCTGATAGTCGCCATATGTGTCAGCCGCAGAATGGAAACCGATGAAACCGTGGCCTTTGGCCGTCAACCATTCTTTAAAGAAGTAATCGCGATCCGCTTCGGCGATCGGCAGAGCTCCGGTGGTGTAGAACATGACGATGTCATAGTTCTTTAGATTTTCTTTTGTGAAATCCGCGGCAGCGTCCTGAGTGCAGTCGACGGTGAAAAGTTCCGACTTCTGCCCAAGTTCAATCATGGCGATTTCAGCAACTGCCAGCTTCTTTTCCCCGCCATCTGGCCGCTTCACGCTGCCGTGCATAAACCCGACGCTTTGAGTCAACATCAAAATTCGGGACTTGGCCTTTTCGCCAGCCGCCGCCGTATTCTGCGGGGCCTCAACAGCGACAACGGTCATCAGGAACAAACAGATCTTTGCAAATCGCACGACACAATCTCCGAGGAAGGTTTTAACAAAGTGCTGAAAAACTCAGGCAGGCCTGGTAACCCGCCGCGGCAGGTCGGTATACGAGCATTGTTCACAGTGATCGCACGGTTTTCCAGGCATCGCTATCTGTGAAAGGATCGAACAGATCAGCGAGTCCTGCATTTGCAAGTTCCGGGCCCGAAACAAACCGCCCCGGACGAGTCCAACCCTGCAGGGTTTCTGGCGGCACATTAAGCAAGTTGACCAGCAGTGTGTCCAACTGAGTCTCGAGCTCCTTGAAGTGGCGAGCCCACTCAGTGGCTTCCTCCAGCCGTACATCCTCATCCGACTGCCAACGCATAGGATGAAACAGCAGCGTCGAATGAACCGTGACGAAACGTTTCTGACATGCCGCAAACGGCAAAAGTGCAGCGGACGAACATTCACCAACAACAATGCCGGTGATTCGCAATCCTCGCAGCCGCATGAGAGAACCGATCGCCAGCCCCGTGTAGACGCTGCCGCCGCAGGAATCGAAATAAAGCACTCCTCTGCTTCCGCGAGGAAACTCAACGATGCGATCCAGAAGATCGGCCTGTCGATCCGTCAGGTCGCCACAGAGTGCCATTTCCCACGGGGGCTTGCTGTCGCGAGTTTCTTTCTTAAACCAAAACGGCTTTGGCAGCAGCATGCGAGCCTTGACCGGGGTCTCTTCGTCAGCCGAATCACTCATCAACGGGCACTTTCAGGAAAGAACGAGCCTCCGAAAATGCACGCGCAGAGGCTTCAATGTCCGTTGTCTTAACAGAATTCCGCTGAATCGAAAACTCAGCAAGCCTCAATATGGCGGCGGTCCGTCACGTCCTGGACAACCCGTTTCGTGATAACGGAATTCAGCGGATTTAGAGCAGCTCACCCGCAAGCGAAGCAAAAATGCTGTCGATCACCCGCACTGATCCAAAGTCCATCGACGTATGCTGAGTGCTCTGAGCAATGACCGTGGATGTTTTCGGCTGGAACAACAGGTTCAAATTCATGTAGTAGCCGCTGGAAAGCTGCATGATCTGCCGTCCGCTTGCTGGCCCTTTGGTTCCTCCGCTGGCTTTGTCCCACTCAAACGCGGTACCCTGCGGAGTGATAAAGTACCAATCGTTGTTTTTTCCCTGAAACCATCGTTCTTTGCGGCCACCAAAGTTGTACCAATCTCGGCTCGACGCCTTGAAGCCCAGTTGCTGATGCATGCTTGCCACTTGAGCCTGAAACCGGGCATCTCCGTGAGACACCTGAACCGTACCTGCCGAGGGTACCTGACGAACGGTGTACTTGCCGGGCAGAAGGTTTGAAAACTGATACGAGCCTTTTTCTTCGTCGCCGATGCTGCCATCGCCATTGGCGTCAACCGATGCTGAGACCGCTGACGCAACTACATAACCGTCCGAGTCAAGCAACTGGACCTGTACTCCATCCGTCAGAGGCTCACTGGCCAGTGCATGTGCCGACACTGAGCCCGTGAGAATATCGGAAGTTGTGGACGGCGATGAAAAAAGCACAGAACCGCCCGCTCCCGACCATTGGTAGACATTTCCACTCACTGTCGCATAGTAAAAGGACAGATTCGCCCCAGTAGCTGACGGGACCGAGATCCACGTTGCAGTACTCGGTACCGTTGCTGAGGCTTCCAGCGGCATCTCGATGAACTTGGCTTTGCTGAAGTTTGACGGATTCCGGAGTCCATCAGGATTGGTGTCGATCCAGGTTTTTCCAGAAATCTTTGCCGGCCGATAGGTACCGACAGATGGCTGAGTCAATGTCGTTCCTGCCTGCACTGTCAGCACAGGATCGATCGCATTGTAAAGAAGCGAAATATTGCGGTAGTAGGCCATTCCAAGCGACCCAAGGAGCGTCCCGGAAAGCGGATTGGCCTTTGACAAAGCTTTTCCGTTCCACTTGAAAAATTCACCGACGGGTGTGATGTAGTACCAGGCATTCGTACCCTTGAGCCACTTCTCACCCAGCCCACCGAAGTTCAGAAAAAGATTGCCCGTCGTTGTAAGCCCGAGCGATGTCTTTAACTGAGAAGCAAGTGCTCCCTCGGGAGAAGCGGCCGAAGGACTCTGCACCCAGCCTTCGCCCAGCGCCTCACGGATCGAGTATCTGCCGGGACGAACTCCCTGAAAGCGATACCAACCATTTTCTGTTTCGGGATCGATCACTCCGTTGCCGTTGATATCAATGCCGCCGGTTGTCGTCGTGGCGATAACGATGCCACTTGGATCCACCAGCTGAAATGTCGAACCGTTTAGTAACCCCTCTGGTTTTGACCCCGGTGTAACGAAGATTGATTTGGGGGAATTCCACGCCGCCGATCCGATTTGCTCAACGACGGTTCCATTGAGTTTTCCGGTCTGTCCATTCCACTTTGTCAGAGCACCGCCGGGCGTCAGGAAATACCAGCTACTATTGGTCTGTGATCGATACCAGTACTCATTTCCACCATAGGAATTGAAGTAATTGTTGCCCTGCCAGTACTGAAGATTGAGCCCCACGATGTTGGATGACTGACGAATGCCATCACCATTTGGATCCTCAAATTTTTGGCCTTCGACAATACCCGGAACGACCGGCTCCTCAAAAGTAATTTCAAGCGTTGGTCGAAGTGCCGCATTCGACGAATCGCGACTGACGAACGCTGCGATTGCCGAACCACTTTCGTTACCCCTCAGCAACCATCCAAAATTTGAGCTTGCCTGATCGACCCAATACTGAACGTCAGAAATCAGTCCAGCGCCGACCCATTCGTAGGCACCGGGCGTATTCACTTCGACCGATGCCGACAATCCACCAAAATCTCCGCCCGGATTCAGCCACGAGGTTGCATCAAACTTTGAGAAGTTCCACGTTGCGTCCGATGCCTGTGCGGCAGCACCTTCAAACTCATTTCCTGAGGCCACCGAAGTGGATTCGCCCCAGGCTGTCAACATCCGATAAACACCAACATCCGAAGCACCTCCGACTGAATGGGAAAGGTTCAGCGTTAACACTGCATCCAGAATCGTTGAGCCGACAGGAATATGGGCAGTCGAAATATCAAAGGACAACAAACCACGATGGGCGGAAGCTGTGGACGACGAACCTCCGACAACAATTGAACTTCCTGCGCCGTTTGCTTGTTCGCCGGAAGCAGAATTATACAGAGTGTTATCGTGGCTGGCAGAAAACTGCACTGTCACAGCACTGAGCAATGTGCGGCACTCAAGGGACTCCAGAAACGCCGCCGCAACGTTGCAAACACCGGCCGACTCCGGTCGTCGTTTCATCTTTTTGTTGAAGAGCTGTCCCCACATCGCGACGAATTCCTTCAGGAAAACGATTTTTGACTCCGCACCTGACCTGTGCCGAAAAGTCACTGACTTACCGGAAATTGTCTGCTGTTTCGGCGACCATACAACCGGGAAGTGTTCCCGAGCGTCTCAAAATACCAATGTTTCAAGCTTTTCATCTGTCTTTTGGGCCGTGCAAATCCGAGCACCGCGCAGCGAAACGCGACACTCAGACGACCGGAAAGCGCTTTTCCAACACAAGCAGTTTAAGAGTCTCGCGAGGCATCGTTGACGCCAAATTCCAGCAGAGCTTCCACGCTATCTCCTATCCCTACAACACCTTCCGTCACAACCACGGCGGTGATTCCCCCGTGATTGAGCATCGCTGAATAGCCTCCGTGGCCGAGATTTTCCTCCATCCGAGAGCACGGAGGACAGTTTCCCGTTCCTTTCAGCACAGCCGTCCCAATCCGAAACGTCTGATACTTCAGAGAAGCAAGGTTGATGCCGGAGACCACAAAATTTCGTCTCAGTAGCCGCGGATCGATCTCCGAGCGACGAAGGATTCCCGCGACGGCAGCGATATGTTCGGCCTGAATCAGGGTGACTTCTCGCTTTGATGACCGTTTTGGACGACAGTGATGATCGCCATCGATACCGCCTGGAACGACTGTCGCGGAGTTCGGCGTCGCGATCTCGCTTCTTGAGGAGCTCGACAGGCCGATCCATTCGACCTTACCTATGACCGTATTTCCGGACAGGAGTTCCTTCAGCAATTCCATTGTGTCAACGTCCCCAGGAGAAAGAATGTGCTTCGAACACCGTTTGTCGACATCATTGTACCGCAATGGCGCATGATGAGGTCATTCAATGCCTCTTTTTCTAACCGCATGTTCTGGCCAATTCGCGAATTTCGTCGAGCGCATCTTCCAATTCGGGCACAGTAGCCCCCGGCACACGGCCCGCGCGATCGCATTCACCTAACAGCAGGAGTGTTTCGTAATCGGGTGATTCCTTCATCCTCTGGTGAGCTCGAAAGCCAAGCGTGCGATCACGAATCTGATGCACTTCCATATGGTGCTCGATCAGCCATGCCGTCCGAGCCGTGATGTGTCCCTCCAGAGCTTCAAGACCCGATCCCACGTGATCATCTGCGTCGAGCCCCTTGCCCACATCATGTAACAACGCGGCGAGCTGAAATTCTTCATCATACGGAAGTTCATCGGCTGCCAGGACGTAGCACTGCAGCAAGTGATACAACACGTCGCCTTCCGGATGATGCTGCTTACCCTGCATCACGGCTCCCAATGGCAGCAGCAGCG
>JANMEV010000193.1:0-9316 GCA_031377305.1 Planctomycetota bacterium
GGCTGCTGAAGGCGCGGCCAGCGGCTGGTTTCGCTGGGCGGTTGATCCGTCTGTGGCCGACTCAGATGTTGCTCAGCTCACGATCGTGACGGACGAAAATTGTTCGCTCTACGTCAATGGGCAGCGAGTCATTAAGAACGTGTCGCTGCAAAAATCTGGCGATGCGATCTCGGCAGCGGGCTACGATGTCAAGTCGCTGCTGCGGCAGGGACGAAATCTGATCGCTGTCGAAGTGAATTCTCAGGACAAGAACGCCGTCTATGGAGTGTCACTGGTGGCATCCAAAGGCAAAGAGACTCGCGCGATTGGCGGTCCGTGGAGGCTGGCCCCGGCAATGCCTCCGGTTGGCTGGCAGCAGACGGATTTCAACGACCGCGACTGGCCGGAAGCTAAGCCAGTCGCCGATGAACCCGGTACGCGATTCACCGTTGCGGCACCAAAGGAGTTTGCTGCTCCTGTGATCCCCGCGAAAGCTCGGACTACGCCGTTTCAGTTTGAAGACGGCGATCGAGTTGTCTTCGTTGGGGCGACATTCTTTGAACGTGCTCAGTTGTCAGAGCATCTGGAGACCGTGCTCACCGCCACACTTGGCGACAAACATGTCATCTTCCGAAATCTCGGCTGGAGCGCGGACACGGCTTATGCTGATTCACGAGGCATCTTCGACAAACCGGACGTTGGCTACCTTCGCATGGTCGAACACATTCGAGCAGAAGAGCCCACGGTGGCGTTTGTCTGCTACGGCCAGAACGAAGCGCTCACAGCGGGCATGACGCCGGAGCTTTATTCGCAGCAGTTGGGTCGCTTGCTCGACGAACTCACGGCTTCTGGGATCACCTGCGTGCTTGTGTCGCCGCATGAACTGCTTCCGGCCGCTCCGCCAATTCCGTCGCCTTCGCGTTTTAATCCGAAGATCAAGGTCTACTCCGAAGCCACCGCCAGTGTGGCTCAATCGCGAGGCCTTTTGTTTGTTGACCTGTTCACGAATTTCACAAAACGAATGCTGGCGATTGACGAGATGATTCGCCCCGACGCCACTGCCAAGTCTTCGGGAAGTGCCTTCGCGGCGTTGTCTGAGAATGGCGTCCACCTGACCGATCACGGTTACAAATGCGCCGCGTTGGTCGTTCGTGAGCGATTGCTCGGCATCCCCGCGGATTCAAAAGGAAGCGACAGCACTCAATACGAAAAGATGCGAAGTCTGATCATGAAGAAGAACGAACTCTACTTCCACCGCTGGCGGCCTCAGAACATCACCTACCTGTTCGGCTTCCGCAAACACGAACAAGGCAACAACGCCGCCGACATCGCCAAGTTCGACCCGTTCATTCAGGATCTGGAGAGGCAGATCCACGAGCTGCAGTAGGCTGAAGCGATGCGGGTATCTTCTGCGCGAGCCACTTGGAGAGCGGCATTTGGCAGCTTGCCGGTACGAAAGACGCAATTGCTCTGTCAGTCGTGGTTTGAGGAGTCCGTGGTACAACTCAACTCATGCGGACACAGCACGAATTGGAGCCAGACTGCGTTGGTTGCGGCTTTTGTTCGCGGCGATCTGGGACTTGGCTGTGTTGTGTTTGGTTGATGCAGAAAACCCGCGTCGAAGACACGGGCCACATTGTTGCCCGACACTCCGTGGCGGGTTTGAGCCCAAAACCTATCGCTCAGAAACGACTCATGCCATGTCTGTGGAGAATTGAGGTGTCCGTGACACAACTCAATTCAAGACTGACAAAGCACGCTACGGGACGGTCGACGTCTCAATTTCAACTCGGATCAAACGTTCTCACCCGCTGCGAGTTTTCGCTCTTTCGCCGACAGAATCTTCCACTCACCGGCCGGCATGTCGCCCAGCGTGAGTTGTCCGATGCGCGTGCGTAGAAGTCGAAGCGTCGGATGACCGATGGCGGCGGTCATGCGGCGGACCTGGCGGTTTTTGCCTTCGGTGAGTTCCAGAAAGATCCAGCAGTCCGGCACGTTCTTGCGAAATCGAATCGGCGGATCTCGCGGCGAAACGATCGGCTGAGGATCCGGCAATCGTGCATGACACGGCAACGTCTTGCGGCTTTGAATGATCAGACCTGATTCCAGCTGCTGCAAGCTTTCCAGCGTCGGAATGCGCTCCACCTGAACCCAGTATTCGCGCTCATGCGCATGACGAGGCTCAAGCAGCCGTGCGTTCCATTCACGTTCGTCGCTGAGAAGCAGCAGGCCTTCGGAATCCGCATCCAGTCGACCGATCGGATACACGTTCTTCGGAAACCCAAACTCCGCAAGCGGACGATTCGGCGAACCATCCGGCGTGAACTGCGACAAAACGCCGTAGGGTTTGTGAAAGGCGATGAGCATGAACGAAATCGTACGACGGAGAATAGTGAGGGCGATTATTCACCACAGAGGACACAGAGTTCACAGATACGGCAAAGAGTCCCGTTGACGTGTAGGAAGTGGAATGCAGAGAATCGGGTTGGATCATTCGTACCGCGTTCCAAGCCAATTCCCTCTGCGATTCACCTCTGTGCTCTTTGTGACCTCTGTGGTAATTCCTGCGTTTCCAGCAGCATAAAAACGATGCATGACTAGAATAGCCGAACTGCTCTGCGATCGATTGCGAGTCGCCGGAATTCCCAATACAAAGCGACTTTCGGTGAGCCTGCACCTTGCTGGTCTCACCCTGCGGCGCTGAAGGCACCGAACTTCCCACCAAAATCCCGCCAGTGATCTTTCATGAACATGCAACTTCGCTTCCTGTCCGCGACTTTCCTTTTCGCAGCCATTTCAGCCACAGCAGCCGCGCAGGTGCCGACGTTGAAAGACATACCAGCGCCGGATCCGGAGCTGGAAAAGGCGACGTTTAAAGTTCCCGAGGGATTTGAAGTCAACCTGTTCGCCGCCGATCCATCGATCGCCAAGCCGATTCAGATGAACTTTGACGAAGACGGCCGACTTTGGATCGCGAGTTCAGAAGTCTATCCGCAGATTGTTCCAGGAGCTCCCGCGACTGACCGAGTCGTCGTTGTCGAAGATCTCGACCACGATGGCGTCGCTGATAAGACTCATGTATTCGCCGAAGGACTGCTGATCCCGACCGGAATTGCACCCGGCGACGGCGGCGTTTGGGTTGCCAATAGCACCGAACTGCTGCACTACAAAGATACGAACGGCGACTTGAAAGCCGATGAGAAGAAAGTTGTCCTATCCGGATTCGGCACTGAGGACACTCATCACATTCTCCACACGTTGCGATGGGGCTACGACGGATTCCTGTACTTCAATCAGTCGATCTACATTCATAGCCACATCGAAACGCCATGGGGCGTTCGTCGTCTGAATGCTGGCGGCATCTGGCAGTTCCGTCCGGAAACGCTCGAGCTGGGCGTGTTCATGAAGGGACTCGTCAACACTTGGGGTCATCACTACGATCGCTTCGGCCAGTCATTCGCGACGGACGGTGCTGGCGGCGAAGGCATCAACTATGTCATCCCGGGTGCCTACTACTTCACCGCGGCCGATGCGGAACGACTGGTCAAGGGCCTGAACCCGGGCAGTCCAAAACACTGCGGGCTTGAACTTGTCGATACTCCGATGCTGCCCGCCGACTGGCAAGGCAGCGCGATTACCAACGACTTTCGAGGTCATCGAGTTGTTCGTTTCAACCTGACGGAAGAAGCGTCCGGCTATGTGTCGCGCGAACAGCAGGAAGTGATCTGGTCGGACCACGTGGCGTTTCGTCCGATCGACGTGAAGGTCGGGCCGGACGGAGCGATCTACATTGCCGACTGGTACAACCCAATCATTCAACACGGCGAAGTGGACTTCCGCGATGAACGTCGCGACCACACTCACGGTCGAATTTGGCGAGTCACCTGGAAGGGCGCTCCGAAGCGAGAATTCAAACCCGTGTCGACTCGATCGAATACGGAACTGTTCGAAGCTCTTCGATCAAACGACGGCGTTGAACGTCAGTCGGCCAAACAGATTCTCCGTCAACGAGGCCCCTCAGTCGCCGAAGAGCTTCTGGCCTGGATGCGAACCGTCAAGTTGTCTGACGAAGAACGCGACCACGTGCATCTGGAATGCCTGTGGGTTCTGCAGGCAGCTCGTCATGTCCATCCGCGGTTGCTGAACGCGTTGCTGCAAAGCCCCGACGGGCGAACTCGCGCGGCGGCGGTTCGAGTGTTGAGTCACTGGAAGTATCAAATCCCCAATTCGCGAGAACTGCTGACAAAGGCCGTTCAGGACGGACATGCTCGAGTTCGTTTGGAAGCCGTGCGAGCCCTTTCGTTTTCTCCGCTGGATGATTCAGAACGGCAGATTGCGGATGGTTCGGCGTTCGGCGTGCAGAATCCTCCAACAGCCAAGACGGTTGCTGAGTTCGACGATCCGAAGCTGGTCGAGACGGCTCTGATGCCGCTCAAACAACCGGTTGACAGCAACATCGATTACGCGATGTGGCTGACGACAAAAGAACTGGCTTCAAAATGGCGGCCAGCCTTCGAACGCGGCGAAATGAATTTCAACAACGACGCCGGTCAGATCGCGTACGGCTTTTCTGCTCTTGGCAGCGGTGCGCCGGTTGACGTCCTGATGAAGGATCTTTACGCAGCCAGCGTCACGCCGGAAAAACGAGGCGGCCTGGTTCCGTTGATCTGTTACAGCGCGGATGCGAATCAGATGGGACGATTGGTTGCGTCGGCCGCTCAGAACAAAGACGCGGCGACTCTTCAGACCGTGCTGACGATCTCGATGACTCGCAAGATCGTTCCGCCAGTCAACGCCGATGAATTTTCTCCGCTGGCCGATTCGGAAGATCCGTTGCTTCGCCATGCGGCCCTGCAGGCGATTGGTCAGTGGAACGTGGCGGGCTTGAAACCTCGTCTGGTCGCGTTGGCCGAAAAGGCTAACGCTGATGCCGCAGATCTGGCGGCGGCGTTTGCCGGCATTGCCGTCAGCAACGATGATGCTCTGCTCGGTCTGCTGGAGCAAGTGGGCGGCAGCGAGAGGGCTCCGATTGAATCTCGCAGCATGGCTTTGGAACGACTAGCGTCGGCTCGTCCTGCGAAAGCCGCTCCGCTGGTCGCGGCTTTGGTGGCAAGTCTTTCCGAAGGCGCATCGGCCGTCAGCGTGGCTCGAGCGATGCTGAACGAAAAGGAAGGACCGAAACTGCTGACAGCATCGATCAACGGTAAAGAGCTTCGCACAGAGGTGGCTCGCGACATCCTGCGAGTCCTCCGCGAATCCGGCCGTACCGATGCCGATCTGGAGAACGCTCTTCGCACGGCAGGAAAGATCACCAGCCGCAAGTCGCTGACAGCGGAAGAACGAGCGGCCATCCTGACGAAAGCCACAACGACTGCAAAAGCCGCTGACGGTGAGAAGATCTATCGCAACGAACAGTTGAATTGTCTGAAGTGCCACGCCATTGGTGGATCCGGCGGCAAAGTTGGCCCCGACATGATCAGCCTCGGCGCGAGTGCCCAGCCGGATTATCTGCTGGAGTCTCTTCTGAATCCGAACGCCAAGGTGAAGGAGAACTATCACACGACCGTCCTGGCAACCGTGGACGGCCAGGTAATGGCGGGCGTGCAGATTCAGAAGTCCGACAAGACGATCACGCTGCGAACGGCGGAGAACAAAGTGATCGAAGTCGCGGTAGCTGATATCGAAGAACAGACTCAGGGCGTGTCTCTGATGCCGGAAGGACTGGTCGACAATCTGACGGACGACGAAATCGCGTCGCTCGTTCGGTTCCTGTCGGAACTGGGACGTACTGCAGATTACACGCTGTCGAAGAGTCGCATCGCCCGCAGCTGGCAGGCGGTGATTCCGACAGAACAGGCGTACTTCGTGTTGAATCGCATGAGCTTCAGCCAGGTCGGGGCCAACAATCCGGGTTTCACCTGGAGCTCTCGTTATAGCCTCGTCAACGGTCAGCTCCCTCTTGACGTCGTGCCCACCATGACCGCTCGTGGCGTCACCGTTCGGTTCGTCCGCTGTGAAGTGAACGTGACAACTCCGGGCAAGATCGGCTTCCGCGTGAATTCCGCCGCTGGCCTGGAAGTGCGAGTCGACGGAGTCCCGATGGAGCAAGCCGCCGAGTTTTCTCCGGAACTCGCTGCTGGGTCTCATTTCGTAACGATCACCGTCGACACCGCTCAACGAACGGAACCGTTGCAGCTTGAATTATTAACCGTCGAAGGCGGCGGCAACGCGGAGCTGGTGAACTGAAGACGATCCACGACTGAGACCATCGATCAACAACATCGTGGGATGGACATTCCTGTCCGTCGTCTATCCAGCCCCATTGGCGAATTGCGAAGTCGTGGCTGAATGAAATCTCTCGGAAGAGTCATGTCTTCTGGTGAAAACTCGGACAGGAATGTCCAAGCTACGTTGGCGCGGATTTGGGGTAAGGTTATCGATGCCATCGGTCCGGCTTGCGCAACGCCGACGGATGTTACGGCGTTCTACAGAAAGCAGCACCGCGTGCCGACCGGTTTCCCGTCTTCCACGATCATTCAGAGACACCGTGGCAATTCAGTTACGATCTGCAACATTCTTCTACTTCGTTCTTGGTGAGGTTTCAAAGATGAAGAAAAGTCAGATTCACACCGCGCTCGCCGACCGCATGCAACGGCTTGACGACAGCCGGCAGTTTACCCAAGGCACGGACATAAACACGCTCTTTGACGAAAAGGAAAAGACGCTCTGGTTGCTCTTCGCGATGCAAGACGTCCTGTATACAGAAGACTTGGGGCAGTATTTTGCTCGTCCGGTTTCGGCATATGTCGCAGAAACTATTGATGCAATGATACGGGTTGGAGCCCTTGCGTGCGGACGATTGTTTGAGAGCATCGCAAGACTTTCGGTGCCGCCAGAAGAATTCACCCAAGGAGTTGATTTTTCTGTCGCACCGACGCCGAGGGTACAATTTTGGCGTCGGTTGACCGAAGATGATAACGCTAAGTTCGAGGAGTTGTGTGCCGAATTCGAAGCTGTGATTAAGTCGGACGAGTTGATGGCAAAACTATTGGACTACCTTGATCGTGAGTAGAGAAACGTGACATTGTGCGTTTAACGAGTCAGTGGCATGTCCTGTCTCGTTCCTGAGGTTGCGCATGAGTCAGGGCTGGAAGCCCGGCACATCCTCTGCCGGTGGCGTGAGTCACCGGATAACGAAAGAACGAGTCGACAAGGCCCGGAGGGCCGACACAATCGCGAATGTGTCGGCCCTCCGGGCCTCGGATAATTGTGGGCAATGAATCCGGGGCCTCACGGCCCCGGCAGAGGTTATGCCAGCCCTCCGGGCCTGAATCGCAACCGCTTGGTGGCATGGGTTTGGGATGCGTTGTGTGCCAATCGGCGGCGGCGTGGCTTGGCATTACTACAACACGCCGGGCTGACAGTGCGTCGAAGAACGACTCGGTACCAGCACGTCCGCCGAACGCCAGTTTGTGTTTCTCGTTGCGGCAACTCGGCGATACACTCTGTGGTCGGATCTGAAACCTGTTTTGGTGATAGCAATGAAGAATGTGGTGGCAGCACAATGGCGATTGGCATCAGCCCGACGGTGGATTTTGCTTTCAAGCTGATGCTGGGCAGTCCAGAGCATTCGCGTGTGACAATCCATTTTCTGAACGCGATTCTCGTTGGTCAGCCACGGATTATGGACGTTCAAATCCTCAATCCGTTTTTGAGCAAAGAGGACGAAGACGACAAACTGTCGATTCTGGATGTTCTGGCGACCGATGAACATGGTCGGATGTTGAATATCGAAATGCAGACGTCATTGCCGTCGGAACTGCCCCAGCGATTGGTGTATTATGCTTCCTGCCTGTATGTCGGTCAGTTGACGGAGGGTGAGAAGTATTCGGTGCTTCGTCCGGCGATCAGCATCTGTGTGCTGACTCAGACGCTGTTCCCGCAGATTTCTGGTCTGCATCTGGACTTTCGGCTACGGGAAGAATCGGGTGTGATGCTGACGGATAATCTTCAAATTCACTTTTTAGAATTGTCAAAACTGAAGGTGACTGCCCACAATGTGTATCACGCAACGCCAGCTGAGCGTTGGGCGTTTTTTCTGCGAAACGCAGAACAATTGACACCGACTGACATTGGCCAATTGTTTCCTGATAAGGAAATTGCAGAAGCCGCAGGAGTACTGGAAATGATCTCACAAACGCCCGCCCAACGTCTTCTCTACGATGCTCGCCTGAAGTTCCAGCGTGACGAAGAATCCAAACTCCGCCACGCGCGGCAGGAAGGTGAAGCAAGAGGTGTCAGGATTGGCCGTATCCGGACGTTGCAGGATCTGCTTGGCATGCGGCAATCAACGACGGACGAATTGGCAGAATGCGATGAGGCTCAGTTGCACGAAAAAGCAGAACAGTTACAGGATCAGCTACGATCACGTAATCAGTCAGGTCATGGTTGAATCACACCAAAGAAAAACTGACACTGTGCGTTTAACGGCGGCGAGAGCTTTCTTGTGTGTCGCTGGCTGTGGCAGTGTTTCGTGCTTGTGGCGCGTTTCACTCGTGTGTTTTGGTCTTCCTCAGTGCACCGCAGCGACGTCGGAGTGGGTAGACACGAGATTGGCAGTCAGCATCCGGCCGCGTGGCACTGGCAATACGATCGAAGTTTGCATTGGACGGCCGGCTCTTTTCGGGACAAGCTGGCAATGACGCGAAGTGCCACAGGCCCAACACGCACTGGCATAGCCAGTGGGACGCCGGTACAACTAACGTTTCCTCAGTGCCACCGAGCCGAAAGTGCTGGTTCGTTGTGTGCTGCGATGAAAACGCACGAACCATTCGTACTCGCCGGGGAGCGTACAGAACCTTGGGAGTAGACGATCGCCCGGATGAATTGATTTTATGTAGCACTTTGCGATGTTTCGCTGTTCTAGATGCAATACATTATCAAATGGAGTGCCAATGTTTTTCGCTTGGGGTGACAAATTTGATGCGAGATCATTTCTGGCGGAACAGTGTTTGAGCTGGGAATCTGGCTATTGCAACCAAGGCTTCTATCCGAATGACCCACGGATGCACAATAGCGTGTTGTATTGCCCTGACGAATACGCCAATATGTCAACCAAACAACAGATAGAATGGGCGACACGTTTTTTCGATAAATTTAACAACTCACTTAATGTATTGAAGGCTTGGGGCGTTCGAATGCGGCTAGATGTCGCCAATAACAATATTATTAATCTCGCAAATCCAGAAAGCGTCTACGAAAGCATCCTATTCGACGAATCATTTTTGGCAGCGGTTCTGCCCTTCATTTCAGTACTTCACTTAAGCGTGAATGTGGA
>JANMEV010000219.1:0-16900 GCA_031377305.1 Planctomycetota bacterium
GGCGCATCGTTGGTGTGAATGGTGCTGAGCACAAGATGGCCTGTCAGCGACGCCTGAATCGCGCTGGTCGCTGTTTCGGGATCGCGAATTTCTCCGATCAGCACAACGTCCGGGTCATGACGCAGGATGCTGCGAAGACCAGCGGCAAAAGTCAGCCCGATCTGGCTGTGAACCTGGATCTGGCTGATTCGCTTCAGGTTGTATTCGACAGGATCTTCGACCGTGATGATCTTGAGATCCGGGCGGCAAATCTCACACAGCGAACTGTAGAGCGTTGTCGTCTTACCGCTGCCTGTGGGTCCTGTGACAAGCAGCAAACCGTGCGGTCGGCGGATGAGCTGATCCCACGTCTTACGAATTCCCTGAGGAAACTGCACCGCATCCAGACTCAGCGTCGACCGGGACTTATCCAGCAGACGCATCACGACGCCTTCGCCGTGCAGCATCGGGATAATTGAAAGACGCACATCGATGTCTCGGCCACGAACTGACAGGCGAATTCGTCCGTCCTGAGGCAATCGCTTTTCCGCGATATTCAACTTCGCCATGATCTTCAGACGGCTGACAATCGCCGCGCGGAATCGCTGAATTTCGGGAGGCATCGGCTGCAGTCGCAGCATTCCGTCGACTCGATAACGAATCGACAGATCATCTTCTTCAGGTTCAATGTGAATGTCACTGGCACGCTGTTCAACGGCTTCCAGAATGAGTTCGTTCACCAGCTTCACGACGGACGACGCCTGCGAGACATCGTCGATCTCATCGCTGGCCGCAGCCTGCAACGCTTCAGCATCGTCGGTCGACATCGCAACGAGCTCTCGTACTGTTCCGCCGCCGACTCCGAGAGAATTCTTCAGATGCCGCTGGATCTGTGCGGCCGACGCGAGAACAGCGTCCACGTAGATCCCTGAGCGCGATGTCAGCTCGTCGAGAGATTCCAGATTCAGCGGATCAGCGACGGCGACTCGGACTCGATCACCAAGTCGCGACAGCGGCAGAATCGATTCGCGAAAGAGGTCCTGGCTGGGAAACAGGTTCAACAACTGCGGTTCAACCACGAACGATTCAAGGTCAACGAAATCCATCCCGTACTTGCTGGCAAGTTCCGGTGCGGAAAGTCGATCGTCAGCACTTCTTGGGTTGCGGGAGATCACGAATGAACCTTCGGCTGGCATTTCTGCAAAAAGTCAGCGACATACGACTCGGCGCTGGCACTCCTGCAGTATGACACGACGTCGAAGGACTTCCCCTTTTTTGTCCGCTGGGAGGCGTTTTGCGGACGGGTGTCGGATCGAATCTGACTCATGAAACGACACGCGTTGTCGTTTGGCATCATCCGGGCTGACATGTTGCGAAATTGCAACTATCAACGCCGCCGTCGAGACTGCTCGTACTTGAGTACGGCGGGCGACAACTGAGCCTGGGGGAACTGGCTCTCTGGTTCAGTCGCTGCTGGATCGGATTCAGCAGGCTCCTTCTTCTTCGACTTGAAACCGATCGGGCGGAAGTTGGGCGAGCGGCTCCAAAACGACTTGGACTTCTCTGGCTTTTCTGTCGAAGTCTCGTCACTCGCGCGACGAACGCCGCCGTTTGTGTCGGCGGCATTCCCGTTGTGAAACGACGCGCGGCGGCTGGCTTTGGAGGTTTCGCCGGAAATTTGGCGAATGCTTCCCGAATGTCCAGCCGCCGTTGGCCGAGCGAGACTGGCCGACCGAACTGAGCCCCCTGCCTCATCGGACGCATCATCCGATTTCTTCTGCCCCAGAATCTGGCCGGGAGGAGCGAACTGTGGATCCATTGAGCCGACGTAGCTTCCCGTCAAATTGTCGCCAAAGCTGAAGGCTTCGGTGGGCATATGCATGAGTTCTGTTTCCTTGCCCTTGACGAATTCCGAGTGCTCGTCATCTTCAAGGACAATCGGCGTCAGAAACACGAGCAGTTCCTTACGCTTGTGACGATTCAGGTCGTAGCGAAACAGTCGACCGAGGAACGGAATGTCCCCGAGGAACGGTACCTTGCGAACAACCACGGTTTGGTCGTTCGTGATCATTCCGCCGAGAACAATTGTCTGACCAGATTGAACGCTGACGGTCGTATCGGCTGTTGTAATGTCCTTGATTGGCGCTTCGATCACGTTGCCGTTGGTCGCATCTGTGAAGATCGGGACGCCTGTACCCGGCGTCAGGTTGAACGCGCTCTTTTCTGCGTTGACGTCCAGTTGAACGCGTCCGTCCGGACTGATTCGCGGAGTCACTTTCAGAATGATTCCCGCCTGATCCTGACGAATGACCGGGTTCGCACTTCCCACAGGCGTGATTGCCACACCGTCGACAACGGGAACCTGCTGGCCGATCTGAATCAACGCTTCGTGGTTTTCCACCGCTCGAATTTGCGGACGGCTCAGAACGTCGATATTAAAGTAGGCGTCGAGGGCTCGCAGCAGCAGGTTGACGGATTCGGAACCGGCTGAAAGCACAAGGCCGCCGAATCCCAAATCGCCATTCGTTCGCCCCACGCCAAGGCTGGACAATCCCTGCGGCGCGATCGTTGAGGGACTTGCGGCAACGTTATTGCCCAGCGGCTGATTGTTGAAATTGAAACCTGGAGCGGCTGTTCGCGAGATGATGGTTTGGTTCGATGTCTGCACTCCGTTTGGCGCCGTGGACGTCTGAGACAGCGTGACGAGCTTGTCCACAACGCTGCGGTCAAACAGCACGGAATCCTGGAAACCCAGCTCCACTCCAAATTCGTTGGTATTCCCCAGCTCCACTTCGACCAGCAGCGCCTGAACCAGAACCTGGCGAGGTGCGCGGTCGAGATCCGCGATCAGGTGCTGAATCCTGATCATCTCTTCGGAAGTCCCTCGAACCAGAAGACTGTTCGTGGTCTTTTCGGCAACTACTCGCTGCCCTGTTCCCGATGACGAACCGCCCACGCTGATGCCATCAGGTCCGACGGCTCCGCCACCAGATCCGTTTTCGCTCAGGAAGTCAGTAATCGCCCTGGCCACATCTTCTGCCTGAGCATGTCTAAGCTGATAAACATAGGCCTGATCGTCTCCGACCGCCACACCCGAACCCAGCAGCAGGTCCCGCATGCGCCGCAGGTAACTGCCTGTATCGGTCACGATGACTCGTCCTGAGTTCGTCAACGCCTTGACCTGTCCGAGCTCGCTCTGAAGCTGTCGAATTTCTTCGACGGCCTGATTGGGGTCGGTATTTCGAAGCGGAATTGCAACACTGGCCAGCTCGTTGCGGCCCAGGCTATCAATCTGCTGTATCGGAACGAAGGGAATTAGATTGCCGGGAATGTCGGCCGTCGCATTGGTCAGCGTCAGACGATTGCCATCACGAATAAGAATGCGACCGCTGGTCATCAAGTGATCGTTGAACAGGTCCAGCACTTCGGTAATCGTGTACAGGTTCTCATCGAAGTAGGTGAATTCACCTTCTGCTTCGGCCGCGATCTGAAGTGAGAACCCTGTCTCTTTCGCGAATGACCGCAGCACAGTCATCCAAGGTGCTGCCTGAAAGTTGAAGGACCAGCGTCGGTCCGTCGACGCTTTCGCCGGACCGTTTTGCTGTGGAACATCCGGAGCCGGCGGCACCGGCATTTCGAAAGGCTGAGTCGCGGTAAAAGGAAAGCCAGATTGTCCCTGAGTCATCCCCGCGCGAAGTGGCGGTGTGACGAAAACCGGATCCTGGACTGGGGCGACGGCACTGGCTGGTTGCTCGAAAGGAATCTCGTCAACGCTGCTCGCTTCGGGGGGAGCAAATTCTGGCGATGGAGAAACGGTTGGCTGCTGGCTATTCCCAAAACTATGACCACCGGGAGACGGCGGAATTGCTGTCGTTGGACGCGTTGGCCCGTGCTGTGCGAACGCCGCTTGTGACAGCAAAAGCAGCACAACGACAGGTGTTCGAATTGATTGAGAAAGCCAACTCACACAGAAATCCCGAATTTTGCTCGCTTACTCACGTCCCCATGTTTCGGCTTGGAAAACCAGGCCGGGTCAAAGGAACAACCGCGCAGAAAGATCGACGCAGACTCACTAACCGTCACCATCGACACTCAGTACACAGGATCTCGATTCCGTTCCGGGTTTTGGCTCAAGTTTTCAAGGAGAAAGGTGATCCAAATTTTCTACGGCACAATCTGCCGATGTCTCTGGGGGGCTTTCCCTCAAGCTGGGCTTCCCCCGTTCGTAAATCTCCTGACGCGTTCGTTCTTGCGCAGTTCTGCGGGGTCAAACTAGGGACACGAAATGAGTCCGAAAGAAGGAGCTTTTTTTTATTCGCGGTGACGAGGCAGATAATTCCAGCGTGAGCCTTATGTTGCTTTTTGGAACAAACGAAATCGCCTTGAAGGTATCAACAATTCTTTGAGCTCACGACATCGCGAGTACTTTCATTCCAACTCGGCAAAGGCTGGTCTCGGTCTCGACCTGCAGAACGATCTGCAGAAATCGAGTGGGTGAGCCAGATACATCACGAGATGTATCTCCAGCGAAACAAACGAAGAAAGTTGGAGGAAAGAACTCATGGTGAACTCGTTGCGGGTCAGTACAAGATGGTGCTTGAACTGTGTCCGGACTACTCAGGCACTAACCATTTTTGGGGCAATTCTGGTACTGCAGGGAGCGGTATTCGCAACGACCCCCGGAAACGTCGTCAAAGACTCCTTTTTTCTGAATGCCCAAAACAGTGGGCCAATGACCATCTACTCCAAGGATCAGGTGTTTGGAAACTGGCAAGTCAGCCTCGGTAGCGTCGAACTGGCGACATCGTACTTTACCCCACCACTTGAAGGCACAAGTGTGGTGGATCTCAACGGTTTAAAAACAGGCGGGATCAGCCAGACCGTTGAAACCGTTCCAGGCAAGACTTATACGCTGCGGTTTAAGGTCTCGGGCAACTGGACTGACACAAGCGACAAACGTACTTTCCAAGTTACTGCTGGCACACTCAGCAAATCGCTCTCCGTCTCGCGCCCTAAGGAATGGTCCACGACCAACATGATGTGGAAGACGGTTAGTTATTCCTTCACGGCAACGTCCACATCGACAAACTTGACATTCACTTCGACCTGTTCCGGAACCGGAGGTGCGGTGATTGCTGAAGTCACGATGTCGACGCCCGCTGAGGCACCAAAGGCTCTGGAGACCATTCCTGTTCCGACTCCACCGGACCTGGCCAAGTATGTTGCCAACAAAGACGCAGCAATTGCACTCGGCAAGGCCTTGTTCTGGGACATGCAGGCTGGCAGCGACGGCAAGACAGCTTGTGCATCATGTCACTGGCACGCAGGTGCCGACGCACGAGTAAAGAACACGTTGAATCCGGGAGCACCGGGTAGTGCGTTCGGGCACCAGACGGCGATCGGACCTTCTTTGGCTGCCAATGCTCTGGCAAACTTTCCTGGCGTCAATCTGAAGTTGGAGCCTGGTGATTTCCCTTTCCATCGCCTGGAGAACATGGACCTGCCTGAAAGCGACTCCAACAGAGTCACCTTCGATTCAAAGAAGGTCGTGGGATCACAGGGTGTCGTGAGCAAGCAGTTCCTCAACATCGTCACTGGCAATCCAGTCGACAATGGTCAAACGACCGTTCATCCGATCTTCAATCTGGATGGAGCGAACGTTCGTCAAGTGACGGGGCGAAATGCTCCCACCACGATTAATGCTGTGTTCTTCGACCGAAACTTCTGGGATGGTCGAGCCAATCGATACTTCAACGGAGTCAATCCGTTTGGCAATCTTGATCCAAGTGCCCGCGTTTTGAAAGCCAGTTCCACAACAACCACAACAACAAGAGTTACCGGCTACAAGTGGGTCTGGAAGGCACTGGGATGGTGGGGTTACTGGACTTACGAGCCAAAGACTGAAACGAAGACCGAAACGACTGCGTCTCTGGATCCCGTGAGTGTTCTCATCGACAATGGAGCATTGGCTTCTCAGGCTGTTGGTCCTCCGAACAACGACGTTGAAATGGCCTGGAGCGGTCGAACGTTTCCTGAGCTCGGTCGAAAAATGTTCTCACTGCGTCCTTTGGCACTGCAGGAAGTCAGCCACGACGACAGCGTCCTTGGATCGTTTGTCGATAGCAGTGGTCACGGGCTGAACAAGGATTACGCGGCAATGATTCGCGACGCCTTCCAGCCGGAATGGTGGTCATCAACGAACACAGCTCCAAACGGTTATACTCAGATGGAAGCCAACTTCTCTCTTTACTGGGGTCTGGCGGTTCAGCTCTATGAATCGACTCTTGTTTCCGGAGACACTCCGTTTGACCGTTTCAGCAAGGGCGACGAACATGCCTTGTCTGACGCTGCGAAACGTGGTTTGAAGATCTTCCTGAACGAAGGCAAGTGCATCAACTGCCACGGCGGTCCTGAATTTGCCGGCGCTACCGTCAGCCAACTGCGTGGCGTTTTGAGCAACGATGGTCCAATCGAGCTGATGCCGATGGCGAAGGGTGTGGCCTTCTATGACGGGGGCTTCTACAACATTGGAGTTCGTCAGACCGAAGAAGACATCGGCGTTGGAGCCTCTCATCCGCAGTTTGGACCTCTGTCCTACTCAAAACAGCGTCAGAATGGCGGTGACGTGGGCAACATTAACGTACCGGAAGGTGCCAGTACTGCTGTGAATGGGGCCTTCAAGACTCCAACACTGCGAAACATCGAACTGACCGGCCCCTACTTCCACAATGGTGGAAGCAAGAACCTGAAGGAAGTTGTTGAGTTCTACACTCGCGGTGCTGACTTCAAGAAAACCAACATTCAGGATCTCGATCCGGATGTTGATGGCATTCCAGAACTGCAGGGCAACGAAAAAGATCAGTTGGCTCTCGTGGAATTCATGAAGCACCTGACCGACGAACGTGTGAAATTCCGCAAGGCTCCGTTTGACCATCCGCAGTTGATTCTGCCAAATGGACACACGGGCGTCGAAAACGGAGTGGCTCTGGATAACGACTTCGTCCTTCCAGCGGTTGGTCGCGACGGCGGTGATCCATTCATGCCATTCGAAGAGGCACTGGAAGTCAGTTACTAATCTCCTTAGTTCCCGTTTCCTGATTTGAACGAGGCGTCGGTCGCAAGTCCGACGCCTCGCTTCATTTGGGCATAAACGCGAGCGTGGCGAGCGGCATGGGTCAGCTTGCCGTTACACAATGGCGATGCCGAATTGCTCACACGGCCCCTGGCTCACGGAGACATCTATGCCCGCGTGCAGCCGCTACTCTACTCGGGCGAACATGAGACGTTGTGTAGTCGCCAAATTCGTGAGAACTCGGGGCCTTTGCTCTGCGACCCTCGGAATTCTCACGAATCCAGCTAAGGACCAATCACAGGAGTGGCCTGATCGCCACCCAACGAGTCCGAATGCTGAAGCAAACCGCCGGAAGACACGGCGTCAGCGCCCGGCAATTGTGCGAGAGTCTGCAGTGACGCGACGCTTCGCATCAGGGAATTGTCGGCCGCTGCGAAACTCACCTAAGTCTGCAGATACTGATACTCGGCGGCCTGCAGACGATTCTGAATCTGCAGCAGGTCATTCAGGTAGAGGTCGCCCACGCGAGCACCATCGGCCAGAAAATCACGACGAGTTTGACTGTAATTCAACAGCCGACGAACTCGCACGAGAGATTCCCCCTGCTGCGGCAACGTGGCGACGAATTTGTTGCGATTGATTGCCTGATGTCGCACGTCCTGTTTTACTTCACCGACGATCTTTTCGAATTCCCGCTGCATGCGAGCCACGGCTATTCGCCGTTGTTCGGCCCGAGCCAAAGCCGCGCGATTGCGGTAGGGAATTTCGAAATTCACTCCGATCCCGGCCCCCGGATCGTTGCTTGTGAATTCATCATTGAATGATTGGCCCACGTTGTAGTCCGGTCGCAGACCGGCCGAATATCCCGTCAGCACAAGGTCCAATCGTGGCTTCACTTCGTTGGCGGACAAATCCTGTTGAATTGTTTTGCCTGCCGAATTTCACGAATTGCCTGATGAATTTCCGCGCGAGCCTGCACAGCCACGTCTGCCTGCGCTTCAACATCGATCGTCGTCGGCAGATGTGGCGGCAGCGTCGTTGTCAAGACTTCATACTGAGTAAAATCCGTGTATCGCGACGCATAGATCAGTTCCAGCAAAACCTCCCGTGCGTTCAGCACGTCGTGTTCTGCCTGAATACTTTGAGCCATTCGACTGGCAACTTCGGACTGAGCACGATCCAGTGTTGCTGGCGTGACATCGATCTCAACACGAGTCGCCATTTCCTGAGCGATTGCGCTGGCCCGAGTCCACGAAGTCACTTTCTGAAGAAAGTCGCCCCGCGCCAAAACCAGGCTCCAGTAAGCCTGCGATGTCGCAAGCAGGTGATCCTGAATCCCGGACTGCATGCGATCAAAAGCGATGTCTCTATCCAATGCCGCCAGCCGCAAACTGCCGGTGTTGTAGTTTTCACCGAACCCTCGCAACAACGGCATGTCGTAACTCAAGGCCAGTCGTGAGCTCCCCTGATCATTGGGATTGATGAACTGCGAATTGCTGTTCTTCAAACCAAACTGCTGTGAGAGTTTTAGCTCGCCACCTGATCGGTCCAGGCGTTTCAACCCGGCCGACGCCTGAGTTGTGCGACTAGACATTCGCTCGGCTGGCCTAAGCGTTTTCCTCCATCGATCTGCCTTCACCAGCAAACTGCACCAACGCGAACCGACACGTCGCTCAAATGAAACCAGGAGTCGAGGTTTTGAGTGATCAGCTCAGGAAGCGGTATTCGCACTGAACGCCCAATCTCGCTTCCGTCGAAAGTGCCTGTTTTCCCCAATCGACAAAGTCTCGCGTCTCTGGTATTCGTAGACGCGCAGTACATTGCGCTCGCCAGAATAGTGTCAACAAATGGTGTGCGCCGGTCGGTCGCTCATCAGATTTTTTGTTATCTCCTGCTGCGAATACTCACTAAGCAGGAACGAGTAGTCTGTCGCGAATAAGCAACAGACCGGATGAGTCAGACACTCCGGGATATCGAGGTCGACTGGCGGGAGTCGGGCTGAAAGTTGCAACGCTGGCGCCGATTTTAGTCCGCGATCGTGGTTCTTTTGCAGTTCAGGAAGTAGCGACTCTGTTGCGACAGTGATCTCCGTGACCGAATCATGTGGCCAGGGCGATTCATCGGCATGAGTCTTTTCGAATCAACGAACAGTGTGTGCGACGGACAAGGTCAGGTTAAGCAAGGTCCTGTCCCACGCGACAAACAGCATCGTGTTCAAACATGAACAGGGAAGCCTCAGCAATCGACTCCAATGAGCAACCGACCCTATTTCTGATAGGGATCGACGATCGGCTCACCCAACTATTGAACTCCATGCGACTGCATACAGTTGCGTTGCGATCGCCCGAGGAGTTCCTTGCCCAGTACGATCCTAATCAGGCTGGCTGCATTGTTTGCGAGGCAGTTTTCGCGAACGGCATGTCAGGGTTTCAGTTCATGTCTGTCCTGTGAGAATTACTCCTGGATCTGCCGGTGATTCTTGTCTCGCACGTCACAGAAATGTCGCTTGCTCTGCGGGCAGTGTCGGAAGGAGCCATCACTCTGCTTTCGCCTGCCTGTGAAGCTCATTTGGCCTGGGAAGCCGTCAACCGCGGTTTGCGACAAAACCGCGAACGTCGCGCTCGTGGTATTGCAAAGCGGCGAGTCGTCGCATTGATCGGGCTGCTGTCCGAACGCGAAGCGCAAGTGCTGAGGCTGATTTCCGGGGGTCTTGCCAACAAGCAGATCGCCGCTGAAATGGGTGTGTCATTGCGTTCCGTTGAAAAATGGCGAAAGGATGGCCTTGAAAAGATCGGCATCGAATCGCCACTGATGCTTCTTCGGTTGCTCATGCAGGCCGGCTTCCAGGATTGGCCTCGATCAGAAGGCTGAGTGCTCGGCGAGCGGGGGGCATGAGGCACGCGCTCGACTATGCAGCGTCCGTCCATCGCACTAGAAGATGGTCTGTCGATCAATCCCTCACTATGATGCACGAGTCACGATCCGCGTCGGATTCTCCAGGCTCGACATGTTCTCCGGAGCTTGCAGCCGTTCAAATGCACGGCACGAGCATTGTGGCGGCTGTCAAAGGATCCTGCACGTGTTCCGATTTAAGTCTGCGGCATTCGCGTCGCTGATTCTCCTGCTGAGTCATCCGTCTTTCGGCCAGCAACCTGCTGCAACGTCGAAGCAACCGGACGTCTCCACGTCAAAACTGTTTCATCAGAGGGCATCTGAGAAGACTGGTCTTCTGATCCCGCTGTATATCTATCCGGCCAACATCCACACAAACGACGACTACAACCGCGTAATGGACCTTAAGCGGAAGTACCCGACCGTGCCATTCTGGGTCGTGATCAATCCCGCTTCCGGACCAGGACAACAAGTCGACGCCAACTACACCAAAGCCGTCGATCGACTGATCGGCGCGGGCTGCGTGGTGCTGGGTTATGCGCCGACGAACTACGGCAAGCTGAGTGTCACCGAAGTGCAAAAGGATTTGCTCGCATGGAAACGACAGTATCCGCGAGTCCACGGCGTCTTCTTCGATGAGATGATCTACGAAGACACCGACGCGGCAGTCGCTCATCAATGCCTGCTGAATGCCACGGCTCACGAAATGGGTTACTGGCCAACCGTCGCCAATCCGGGAACCGACACGCCGGGTCGTTACTTTGCCGCAGATGCCGCAGACGTGATCGTGATTCACGAAAGCAATCAATGGCCGACAGAAGAAAAGCTGCATGGAAACTATTTTGGAGGCTACTCCGATTTTCCGCCATTCATGCGAGCCACGCTAATGTATTCGCAATCGAAGTGCGATCCGGCCTCCGTCAAAATGGCCTGCCGTTACACTCGCTGGATCTATGTGACTCAGGACAACTACACGCCAAACGATCCGAAGCACCCCAATCCCTGGGACCAACTTTCGATCCATCTGGAATCGCTGTGCGAATCGCTGGCGCAGTAACGTCACAAAACGGCGACTTTGCCTTCCGTTCTTCGCTAACGGGTTGTATCGATTACAGATGCGACCGTTTCACCGAAAGGGTGTTTCGGCAGATTCAACCGAAATCAATTTGCCTTCGCCGATTCCGCAGTTCGATAAGACTTCTGGATGATTCCAAAGCCTGCTCGATGGATGAGCCAGCTTGGTGACCTGAGTCCGGATGCGCCTGCCTAACATGGGCTAGCCGGCCTTCGTGATCTGAACGATTTTTGAATGCGGAAGGAGCCGCGCCACAGGATGTGAAACTTTCCACTGGAGAGTCCGTTGATGGCGCGACGTAGAACTTCGATTGTGGCCATGGTAGCCATGCTTTCGATTGGACTTGCAATCGGAGGGCATCTGGAGTCCCTGCGACTGACCTCCTCAGCTCGCGCGGTTCCGGGCGAAAACTCCAGTGGTATCAAGCTACCCGCCAGTGCCATGGCGCTGGTTGATGGTGGAAACTATATCTCAGAAATTGCCGCGGACGTCATGCCGTCGGCCGTTCATATTCAGGCGGTCCGAGTCGAAAACGAACGCAAAGTCGAAGAGACTGGGTCCGGCGTCATCATGAGAAGCCAGACTGTCAAAGGTCTGTTTGTCATCACCAACAACCACGTAGTCCGCGGTGCCGAAATGCCGGCGATCGACGTCATGCTGTCAGATGGTTCCAAAGTGCATCCTCAGCGAGTCTACCGGGACACCGAGAGCGACATCGCAATTCTGCAAATTCCTGACGGCGGTCAGCCCACAGCTCGCTGGGGCGATAGCAGCACAGTGGCCATCGGACACTTTGTTCTGGCCGTTGGCAGCCCGTTTGGTCTGAGCCAATCTGTGACGATGGGAATCGTCAGTGCGAAAGGTCGACGCGATCTTTCGCTCACAGCAGACCAGTCTGTGACCAATCAGGACTTCATTCAAACCGACGCTGCGATCAACCCTGGCAACAGCGGTGGCCCACTGATTGACATGCGAGGCACGGTCGTTGGTATCAACACAGCAATCGCTTCCAACAGCGGGGGCAACGAAGGGATCGGCTTCAGCATTCCCAGCAATCTGGTTCATCGCATCTTCGAACAAATGGTTTCGTACGGTCGAGTTCGTCGAGCCTATCTGGGCGTCGAACTGGACAACAACTTCAGTGACGAAGCCGCTCAGCGACTGGGGATGTCCCGAGCTCGTGGTGCCCGAATCACTCGAGTCTACTCTCACAAGACAAGCCCAGCAGTTGTCGCCGGACTGAAGCCTGATGATGTGATCATCTCCTTCAACGGTGTCGACGTTCTTGACGAAAATCATCTGATCAATCTGGTGAGCCTGTCTGATATCGGCTCATCGGTGAAGATTGAAGTTTACCGAGCCCGTCAGAAGAATCAGTTGTCCGTACAACTCACGGATCGCGAAGACTTCCGCACGGCTGAAGACGCTCGCGGAACTTTCAATACTCGCTGATCATTCAGCCGCGTTAACCTGAATCCACACTTCTCAGGCCCAGCGTCTCGAGGCAAATGCCAATCGAGTCACTGGGCCTGTTTTCGTTTCCAGCTGAATTGCCGCGGACATCATTGTCGTCGAGAATGAGCTATCGTTTTCTGCTGAAAAATGTTGCGTATTCGAGGGCGCCGGATGTCGACAACGAACCCTTACTTTTTTAGTTCCACTTCTCCGCCCGGCACACGCGACGCCGGGACTCCGGATGCCGCGATGGACGGCACTATTCTGGCGCTTGTTGCGACTCGACCGTGGGTCCGTGTCATGGGATGTTTCTCGACGATTGGTTTCCTGCTCTTTGGCTTTCGCTGCCTGTTCGCCGCGCCGACTGTTTTTTTTCGAATTGCCGATGGCAAGGCGCAGAGATTCGCGTTTTATGAAATCGTTAGCGGTCTGATTTTCTTTTGCTCCACGATGGTCTTTTACTTTGCAGCGAAGTACCTGTTGTCCTACGCTTCAAGAATCAGCCGTGTCGAAGAAAGCCGAAGCATGCA
The DNA here is from genome assembly GCA_031377305.1 of Planctomycetota bacterium. Classification (GTDB taxonomy): domain Bacteria; phylum Planctomycetota; class Planctomycetia; order Planctomycetales; family Planctomycetaceae; genus SXXK01. The sequence continues at coordinate 13,004 of JANMEV010000219.1, forward strand.
CGACATTGCAGAGGCGCTCGTCCTGCAACAGAAGACTTGGAAACTCGTCACCGTCTGCACAGCCGTTGCCATCATGTTCTTTGTCGTCGTTTATGCCTCTACGACTTTCATCGCTGGGTTCAATGGGTTGTTTAACAAACAGTCTTTGAATGACCTCTCTTCTCACTCGCCAGCATCGCACTCTGCATTTCGCGACTTGTTTTTCCTGTAGCCCGATCTGTCTCAGATCGGGACGAACTCGCTTTTCCGCCAGCCAAGCCCGCATCGAAGCGTTCGCCGGAGCGTTTATTCAGTCTCCAACGGCTTGCCATCTGAGCTCGAAGATTCGTTGCGAAGAGTAATCGCAGTCATTCCTACTCGGACCGTTTTCGTTCGCGATTGAATTGGCGCGGACACTTAAGGAGCACAGAATGCGGCCCTTGCCGAAAGGGCCCAGGTGGAGCCGCTTAGCCTTTCGGAATGTATCCCGGCGAAATCCGAAAGACCCCCTTCCTGAAAGGTAGACCATGTCCACAAACAATCCTTACGCCTTTGATTCCTCGTCGCCCTTTGGCGCACCAATGCAGGGGTCTGCCGACGACGCGCTCAACCGCAGCATTCAGGCTCTGTCGGACACTCGCCCGTGGGTGCGATTGATGGGCGTTCTAACGGCAATCGGCGCTGTTTTGATGGCATTGGCAGGCTGTGTTGCTTTGCCAGCAATGGCGAACGGTGGCGGGGCAGGAGCAGCCATTGGTGCAATCATTCTGGTAGTGTACCTTGGCATAGCCATCATCTACGGTTTTGCCGCAAAGTTCCTTCTGGGATACGGATCAGCAATCACTCGAGCGGAAACGACTCGAAGCATCAACGACATCGCCGAAGCCCTTGTACTACAGAAAAGCTTTTGGAAACTAGTCGGGATTTCGACGGCCATCATCATCGTTCTCTACCTCGTTTTCATCGTCCTTGCCGTCGTCGGTGGCTTTGCGTTGCAGGGATTGTAAAAAGACTATCCTTGCCCTCGGCATTGTTGAAGATCTGCTTCACCCCGGCTGTTTGCGCCACCAAAACTTGGGTGAAATGCACCGCGCCAAGCTGAGCTTCATTGAGAATCCGTAGCTACATTGCGGTGCGGATCGTAGTCGCTTGCAGAAATTACCCATTCTGCCATGATGTTAGACTTAGGGCGATACGGAATGTAGACTGAGGAGTTACTCGCTTAGTTCCTCAAAGCTGTTCAAACGAAATCGCTTTGATTCTGGGCCATTCATTTCGTCAAGGGCTTCAAGCCCTTGTTGAGTTGAGGAGAGATTGATAATGCAAAGCACTAGGAAAGTCGCCTGTGTTGCGGCAATGTGCATGACCATGAGTCTGGTGGTTCAATCGGAGGCGTTTGGTCAAGCGAACGTCGCTCCGACTTTTACGAACCTGACTGATGCCAAGGTGCAGCTTTGGAATGCAGGGCTGACGGTTGTCGATACAAATGCATCTGTCGCAGATTCGGATTCAGCAAATGTCGGTGGCGGCTTTCTGTCAGTAAGAGTTGTCAGCGGTCAGGCCACTGATCGCCTCAGCATTCGCAGTTTGACCACTGTTGGAAACATCAATGTTTTGGCCAACGATGTGCGTGTTGTTACCAGCACCGGATTTCAATCCGTCGGGACAATTATTGGCTCCATTCCGGTGACCGGTGCGACACTGCTTCGGGTCAATCTGAAATCCACAGCAACGCCAGCAATCGTCACCAAACTTCTGCGAAGCGTCACCTATCGCAATCAGTCAACAACGGCGGTTTCCGCACTGAAGACTCTGCAGTTCCGAGCTTCCGATGGCGACGGTGGCATCAGCAGTCCAGTGAATAAGACCATTCGAGTCGGTTCGCTCAACGGCAACTATTCGGGCACCTTTGTCGGCAGAGTGAGTGCTGGCGGATTTCCCGACACAATTCCCGGCCTCCTGATTTCGGCTGGACAAAACACAGTGCAAACCACGGTTAATGGAAACGCGATGAGCGTGACTCTGCCCGGCTTGAATGCAACAGGTACAGGGACTATTTCTGCGACTGGAACGGTCTCGGCACTGTCGAACGGATCAATTGCTTCTTTCGGAGTGCAGGTGCAGTTCACTGGATCCCTGACACTGAATCCAAACGGGACGGCGTCGGGCAGCGGAACATGGTCAATCGTGAATAATCCTGGGGTCACCGGCAGCGGCACTTGGACGACTTCACGTCCAGCTCAATAGCTCCGAAGCTGGAATTCGTGTTGGCGGAATTCCTCGCAGCCCCATCGGACCCAAATAGAGAAGCCTCCGTCGCCGGGAATATTCGACAAAGGCTTCCAATTGAGTCCCATCACTTTGTTGTTGTCATCGGCCATCACCCAGTGGTTCGCCGAAGATTTCCGTCAGCGCCAGTGACCCCAGATCCAGCCGGTACATCAACTGATTGTAGTTGTACTTCGGAGTCGCTGGCGTTGTTGTGAAGGTGTTGCAGTACGTGCCTTCGAAGTAGATCGTGCGGCCGTCGTTCTGGTCGAAGAACGAATGATGGCACGGATTGTAGAAGCTCTGCTTCGGATGAGTCGCGATCTTCACCGCCGTCAAGAACGGACCCTGAGGCGAATCGGCCTCGGAGTAGAACACTTCGCCCAGAAACGATGGGCTGTTCTTGTCCCAGGCGTGCTCGATGGCAATCATCACCCACCGCTTTCGCCAGGCGTTCCACTGCACGGTACCAGAATGCATCTCGACGATTCGTCCCGGTGAGTTCGCGTCGCGAGGCAGATAGCGAGCTTCCTCAATGCGGATTAGTCCCTGCTTCAACCACCGGCGTTCGTCCTGCTGAGTCACCGGCGGAGCCTTCCTCCAACCCCAGACCAACTGGCCCGAAGCATCGCGTTGCGGCCGACTGCTCGCGAGCTGCTCGTCCGTGATGTGTTCGCCAGCGATCTCTTCGCGACACGTCAACGATTCGTAGTCCGCCGCGTTTTTCACTGACGCCATCGTCGCCGCCACGCGAGTCACGGGAAACGGATTTCCAAAGCTCACGTAATCGGTACCGCGATCTGGCTGACGAACCGGATGATCTCGCAGAATCCGCCACGACTCCTGTAGGTCGATTACTTTCAGGACTTCGAAGATCTCGCGGTCGTCATTCCACACGACAAGCCCCTGCTCCAGCGGTTCCGACAAACCTTTGCGACGCGAGTAGTTGCCAACAATGCGCTGCTGACCATTATCGTCCGGCAAAACGCAAACGCCGAAAATCCAAACTACGCCGTCCGGATTCGGCACGTCCGCCATCGCTCGAGCAAACCCGTCGTCTTTGGTGAAGTACTGCAGATCCACTCCGACCGACGGATCCAGGCCGCCGTTCCCAGGCAATTGCGAAACCGCTCCGGCCGTTCGAAACAGCCCGAGCGGATACTGCAGTTGATTCGTGTCGCCCCAGAACCAGTGAACTTGGTTTTTGTAAACAACCGGTTGAACGGAATCCTGTCCAATCACCTGTCCTGCGATCAGCGGCTGCCTGATCGGCGACGGATGTTTCAGCCGCAACGAGTCCAGATAGATGTCTCGCCCGGTGACTCGAAAAAGCCGCTCCGCGATGTTCGTGCGGGCAACTTCGATTGTCTTCGCTTTGCCCGGTTCGACTACCAGCCGAACGCCTTCGATGCCGAATCCATCCTTCGCAACCTGATAGCCGGGCGATTGCACCTTGAAGAACACCGTCGCCCCGGCCAGCTCCGGCTCATTCAACGCGACTCGCCCCGCGCTGTCGGTGATGTAAACGACGTCATCGACCGTGGTCAGTTCGACCATCGGAACTCCTCGGCGAGTCTCCCTGTCGATCACCTGAATCTCAAAGTATTGCCCAGCGATAACAGGCTCAGCGAACCCGCAAGCGACCGTTCC
>JANMEV010000269.1:0-7400 GCA_031377305.1 Planctomycetota bacterium
CGAGTGATTGTCGCCGAAATCAACCGGTCAGAACTCAGAAATGCGGGGTTTGACTGGAGAGTACTGTTTGCGGATGGTCGCCACGCCGTCGGTTCATCGATGGGCGGTTCAACAGGCGCAACGCTGAGCGGCATCTTTGAGAACAGCGAAATTCAGGTGTTCGTGCGTTGGCTTCAGTCCAACGGAACCATCAAGCTTCTGGCTGAACCGCAGATTGTGTGCATCAGCGGAACGGGGGCCAGTATCCTCGCCGGCGGTGAGTTCGCCGTTCCGACGACGATTGGGCTGGGTGGCGGACAGGCGACTTCCTTCCGTGGGTTCGGTACAAGTTTGGTGGTGACGCCAACTGTGATGGACCGCGACTTGATTCGCCTGCAGGTAGTGCCCGAATTCAGTGAATTGAACACCGCGAACGCTGTCAACGGCATTCCGGGGACGAACGTCAAACGAGTTCAAACGACCGTCGAACTTCGAGAAGGCCAGACCTTCGCAATCGGTGGTTTGATCTCTCGTCAGACGGGATCACAGGTCAGCCGAATCCCACTCCTTGGCGATATCCCCTACATCGGACCGCGTGTTTTCCAATCGAAGAATGCATCCGAAGTGGAAACGGAACTCCTGGTTCTGGTTTCACCGGAAATCGTTCGCCCAATGGAACCGGATGAAGTCCCTCCAGTACCCGGCTTCAACGCCACGCATCCGAGTGATGATCAGTTCTGGAAACGTGGGCAAACGGAAGGCCAGCCGGATAACAACATCTACCAGGTCTCACCGTTTGGCAGTGGCTCGATGCACGGAGTGCCACAGGGATACAGCCTCTACAATCCTCCAGTGAATAGCGGCGGCTATACGCCTGGCCCAGGGGCGGGCATGATGAGCAGCTCAGCCTTCTCAGGCGGAATGTCGTCGGACTTCAGTTCTGGAATGCAGCCACAGCCTGACTACGGTGTGCCTCCCGCATCATCGTCCCCATCGGCCCCGATGCAGAACTTCCAGCAGATGCAGCCAATGGGTGCACCTCCTGCTCAGCATATGAATCAGCCCTCGACACCATTGCCTCCCGCACCATTGCCTCCCGCAAGATATCCGATGCAGGGGCTGACGATGCAGAACCAGAAGCCGTCAATGATGTCCCGAATGGGGGCGGCGTTCCGGAAGAATGACCAGCCTCAGAACAACGCTGTGAAACCAGCAGGCTGGAGTCGGTCGGCTCAGCGATAGCACGAATGTTAGTTGTCGAGGAGTTGAAGTGAATGCTTCAACGCTCGAAAGGTTTCGATCAGTTTAATGTTCGCTCCACGCTCCAATGCAACCGTTCGATAAGATGTGCGGATAGGAAGAGCACTCAAATGAATCTCAAGAATACCCTGCAGGCCCAATTGGCGATGGCAGCATTAGGCAGCCTGATGGCCGCTGGCTGCTGCTCGACGAATGACTGTCGCACAACCTCTGAGTGTTACTCATGTGACTGCAACTCGTCATGCTCTTCGGATTGCTCGACTGGCTGTTCACCGGGATGCTTCTCAGGACTTTGGGGAAAGCGCTATCCTCAGGGCCGATATGCCATTCCGGATATCATTCCGCTCGGTGCCGTCAATCGTGCCCATTGGCATACGATGGAAACCAACGGTGAAGCTGCGGATTTTGTTATCTATCGAAACGAGTTCGTGGATAACTCATCCGAATTGACGCCTTACGGTCGCGATCATATCGCGGAAATAGCCGCCCGCATGCCATCTTCTCCGTTTCCGGTTCTCGTTCAACGAACGCAGAACAACTCAGATCCCGAACTCGACAACATCCGACGTGATGTCGTCGTTCGAGTTCTGACGGACCTTGGGAACCCCGACGCGAACCAGCGAACGGTTGTTTCACAGCCTTACAGCAACGGTATCAACTCCATGGAAGGCGAACAGGATTACGGTCGCTTCCGCAATGTTCGCGGCAACGGTGCAAACAACGGTGCTGGTGGCGGCGGCGGCCGTTAACAGGTCTAGCCACTCTCGTAATTACTCAGAATCTAATAAAGCAGCTCCTTCGGGGGCTGCTTTTTTCATTGCGTCTCCATCGTTGACGAACGCGGTTCCGGTTCAGCTGCGACGCTTTGACTCGCTATGCTGAGGAGCCAGTTGTATCTGGCGAGTTCGCTGTAAATGCCTTAATGGCATACGTTTACGGGATCGCTTGATCTCATCTCGACATGAATCCAGCTTTTGCAATACAAAACGCGTCTCTTCCAAGAAATTCTCGTCGCCGTCTCTTCTCCCCTCCCTTGATGTGTCATTCGGCGTGCCCGGTTTGACGCGTTCCTCTCTCACTGCGTTTCCGCCTGGAGACCTGACCATGTCAGGACATCGTTGGTACTCCATTTCCTGCTTAAGCCTATTGGTAATGCTGTCGGGTTGTCAGACCGACGGTTCCAGTCGTTTTGCATGGAATCCGTTTGCAAAAAAATCGGATGCTGTCTCAGCCGAGGTGAGCAAGTCTTCGTTTCCGCTCCCGAAATTCGCCCGTCGAAGTGACGACAAATCCACGGAAAATGGAACGGTTGCTCGTTCTCCGATTGCTGTTGAACAACTTGACAGACTGCTCGAACAAGGCCAGCTCGCGCTTCAGGATAATCGGCTGGACGATGCAGAAAAAGCTTACAAGGAGGTGATTGAGTCAACGCCCGACAACGCGACAGCGCATCATGGACTGGCGATGGTGGCCGATCTTTCGGAGCGATGGACGGATGCTGAATATCACTATCGCCAGGCTCTTCGAATGCGACCGCAGGATGCTAATCTGCTCTGCGACATTGGGTACTCGTACCTCCTTCAAAATCGATACAGCGAAGCATCGCGATACCTGAATCATGCGATAGAGATCAATCCAAATCACGAAAGCGCGCAGATGAATCTGGCGATGCTGGATCTGCGACAGGGAAACCGAGCTGGAGCGACGGAGCGAATCCTGCAGCGATACGGATCGTCGGCTAAGGCAAGTCAAATTCTGGCGCAGTTGGAGGCTCAGAGCGGAGTGTCGGTTGAGAAGGTTGCCGCAGACCCCGCAGCCATTGTTCCGGCCAATGCCACCTTTGAGCAGATTCAGGATATAGCAAGGCGGGAACGAATTGAGGCGGAGCGAAAGCGAGCGACGTCCGGGGTTCCACAGGATCATGCGAACCCAGCAGTCGCCAACTCCAATTCGTCTGTGCTTTCCAACTCCAATGCAATAAGCAATTCGGAAGTCGGCCGTTCCGTGTTTCAGCCGCCATTTTCGAATGATTCAGCAAACCGAACGGCGTCCGTTGCGTCTGGTTCGGGAAGTCCAGTCTCCGCACCGGTCCCGGCCGGCGGAGTCGCTCAGAATCCACCGCAGTGGATGAATGGTTCGAATGTGACTGCGGGTCTGCCATCGAATCCATCTAACCCTGCAATTTCAAACCCGGCCAGTGCAAACCCATCAACTTCGAACACTGCAGGCGTAGCGAGTTCCAATGGGATGGGCGTCAATGGAATGATGGCCAATTCGCAACCTGCGATGAGTGCGAGTTCTTTTGGCCAGAAGGCTGTTGGATCTCAAGGCAATCCGCCAATCATCAATTCTGCTTTGGGCAACCCGGCTGTTGTCAATTCAGATCCCGGCAACACGAACGGAACGCCGTTTGGTGGCAATAGTTCGATGCCAACATCGCAATATCCGATCACTGTTGGACCCGGCATGAGCGGCGCTGCCGCAAATTCGGCATCTGGTGTTCCAACTGGTCCTGGCAATCTTGCCGCAGCTGGAACCGGGACAGGCCGTGGTCGTGTCACATCGATCTATCCATCGGGCAACTTTCAGCCGCATTCCGCAGGAAGCACAAGCTACGGGCACCCGATAGGGTTCTCGTCGGCCTTTGGGCAGCCACCTGTTAGCACTGCGAACGCCAGCAATGCCATGCCAATGGATGATCCAGCGACGATGCAGTACAGCGGTGGCCAAAACAACTTGAATGGCAACGCTGCCCCGCAAATGAATCTTGAAGGTCTAAACGTTGGTCCAGGCTCTCTTTTTCCAATCGGACAACCGGCTGCCGCACAGGGACAACCGCAGCAAGTACCGCCCGCGAACGGCGGGTTCATTGGATTGTCGCTGGGTGACGGAAGTTTGAAAATGGGGAACGTCAGTTCTCCGGGTGCAAACTCGATGATCAATGGAACAATGTACCCGGCGGCGCAAAGTCAATTGCCTTCTCAGGAGTGGATGAACCAGCAGCAGGAGCAGTTAGCCCTGCAGGCTCGCCAGAACGGAACCGCTTCAAGCAATCCCGGAACCGGTGTGCCGAACTCAAACGTGACTGCATGGCCAGCGATGCGTCCGCCGCAGGTCAATCCGCTGGAATCCTATGAACGTCAACGGCAGCAGCTCGACAACGAGTACAACAAGACGCTTCAGCAAATGGACCGTCAGGGTCAGCCGGGCATTCCAAGGGCCCAGTATTAAGCCTCAGGCAAGTTGACGCCAGAATCTTGCCAGTTTCAGCGACGCCAGAATTCGTCAGTGGGGTTTGGGGGATATCAAATCTCCTTTCTGCCCGTTCGGGCGAACTGAAACTGGTTGCTGGAAATGCTGGATGCGACTTCATTCGATGTCGACTCGTCGACTGCGCTGGATACTCGTCGAGAATTCTCTGACTCCGACTGTGAAAGTCGTGGTCTGATGAGTGGTAACCAGAAGCACTCGTTGAGTCCTCTTTCTGCGTCCCGAGTTGACGATTCGCGGACTGTGGAACTGCTGGAGTCCCCTGCTCTGGCGAGTTGCTCTTCGGTAGCGAACGCATTTGAATTGAAGTGCGTACTTAGTGAGCAAACGGCAACTCGTCTTGTCGAGTTTCTTGGCGATTCACTTCAGGTTGATCCATTTGCATCGTCAGCGCCGCAGGGGCGATATCACATAACGACGTTGTCGACGGACACGTCAGAACTGAATTGTTTTCATCGAGTCGCTGGCTATGCCCGTCGAAAGTATCGAATTCGCCGATACGGCAACGAAGAGATTGTGTACCTCGAACGAAAGACTCGCCGGGGAAGCCGAGTTCAAAAGATTCGAAGCGTCATTCCCGGCTCTGAGCTTACTCGACTGGGACAAGCCGTCGGAAGTGATGGAGCAGATGTTTTTCATTCGGCAAATTGTTTCTGCGAGCCGTCCGATTCCGTGAAATCTGAATCGCCCGGTGAATGGGCTGGTGCGGCCTATCAATCGCAGCTTGAACGACGAGCGTTGAAGCCCGCTTGCCTGATGACTTACGAACGCCAGGCATGGTTTGGACAAAGTGAAAACGGCGCGGTTCGCTTTACGCTGGATCGCAATTTACAGGGGCAGCTCACATCGAACTGGACGCTGGATGTTTCTGAATCCACGATTCTGACGAACATCATTTCGGATGACGAAGTGATCTGTGAATTCAAGTTCCGCGGTTCGCTTCCCAAGATTTTCAAGGCGGCAATTCAGGAGATTTCACTCGATCCCGGCGGCTTTTCCAAGTACCGCAACTGCATGTCGGTGTTGATGAAACTCGACAGGCCGGTTGACGACTCAAAGATGAGTGGAGTCAACTAATGCCAGATTGGCTGAACGGAACCAACTCTGCTGAACCCCGGCTGGCATTCCAGCACCTCGTGCTTCGCCTGGTCGCTGCGATGGTCCTTGGAGTTGGCGTCGCGTTGGTGTTTCAGCTTTCACATGGTCGAACGCATCGTCGATCCGCCACCTTGACGACAACGCTGATCCTGTTGTCGATGTTGATTGCAATGGTCTCGATGGTCATCGGCAGTAGCGTCGCGTTAGCTTTCAGTCTTGTCGGCGCGCTTTCGATTGTGCGATTTCGAACTGTGGTGGAAGACACTCGTGATACTGCGTTTGTGATATTTGCAGTTGTTGTGGGAATGGCGGCTGGTGCCGGCCAACTTTTAATACCGGCGGTCGGACTTCCGCTGATTGGCGTGGCGGCGATTGTGCTCAGCCATATTCCGAATTCTGAATCTCTCCTTGTTGCCGTATTGACCGTTCGGCTTGGTCTGGGACGAGATCCGGATCAATTGCTGGCATCTGTGCTGAATCAGCACTGTGAATCGTTTCGGCTGGTATCGGCGTCAACAACGAAGCAAGGCTCAGCGATTGAAGTGAGCTACTCAGTCAAGCTGCGTTCACCGAAGATCGTTGTTCAGGCGGTGACAGATTTGAATCAAATTGAAGGCATTCAGAACGTGGAACTGCGCACTGAGTGATTTGTTCCGGAATATCTTCGCAAAGAGGGGGTTCGGCGATGAAACGATTTTTGACCACTATGCTGACGGCATCACTACTACTCAGCCACGCAGCAATAGCTCAGGATGGTCCGCCGGGCTTTGGGCCTCCGGGCGGATTTCCGGGACCGGGCGGATCGGGATTTGGACCTCCGATGGGCGGCCCGGATTCCGGAGTGGCCCTTTTGGGCATGTCCGAGGTTCAGGACGAACTCAAGCTAAGCGGAGAGCAGAAGAAGTCGATTATCGACGTCTCACAGAAATTGCAGCAGAGCATTCGTGCCATCTTTGAAAGCGGTGGACCAGCGGCGGGTGAAGTGCCTCCAGCCGAAGGTGGCAATCGCTTCGAACAAATGATCGGCAAAATTCAGGGACTTGCCGCGAAGGCTGATGAAAACGCCAAAGCCGTTCTGGATGACAAACAGGCAAAGAGATACTCGCAGCTGCGTTTGCAGCGAGGTGGCAGTGCCGCCTTGGTTCGTGATGACGTTTCAAAGCAGTTAAAGCTGTCAGAGGAACAGGTCGAGAAAATTCGGGAGTTGCAGGCTGGTGACAATCCTTTTTTGTCGCCTGAAGACCGTGACCGCATGAATAAGGACTCGATGGCGGTGCTGTCAGACGAACAGCGGACTTTACTTGCTGAATTGAAAGGTCCCGAGTTCAAGTTTTCAGAGCTGATGTTTGGCGGTCCGGGAGGTTTTGGCGGCGGTTTTCCGGGTGGTCCCGGTGAAATGTTTGGTGGCGGTCCTCCAGGCATGGGAGGCCCCGGTGGCCCCGGCGGCATGATGGGTCAGGGACGAAAGCTCGTCGAACAATTTGACAAAGACGACAACGGTTGGCTCAATAAAGAAGAACGGGCCGCCGCTCGAAAAGATATGCAGACCAATGGCGGCGGACGTCGCGGCGGCTTCGGTCCTCCCGGCGGTTTTGGTGGACGTGAAGAGCCCGTGAGCGCCGGTCCAAAGATAGCCCCAAGCGATGTGAAAGCCTCCGACGCTCCGTTTTACGATCCCGCCACTGTACGAACTCTCTTTCTGAGCTTCGAAGGCGATGATTGGGAATCTGAGCTGGAAGCTTTCAACAATACCGATGTCGAGGTGCCCGCAACTTTGATGGCGGATGGTCAGA
>JANMEV010000285.1:0-5030 GCA_031377305.1 Planctomycetota bacterium
GCTCGGATACACTGGCAAGTCCTTGCAATGAACTGCACACAAAGCTGTGGCTCGAAGTGAATCGCTGCTCGGATACACTTGCATCCCACACAAGCCAACGTCAGATTGCGCTGTGGCTCGAAGGGAATCGCTGCTCGGATACACTCCTCCAATCTGCCGACCAACCGCCACCGGAGCTGTGGCTCGAAGGGAATCGCTGCTCGGATACACTACCTTGTCCGTAAGCTCCTGCCAACGCGGGACTTGCGGCTGAGCGAGCATCTAAAAAAGTTCCAGTTGCAATGGCGCACGTTCGGTTTCCTGTCGGTTTTTTCCAACGAAGGATTCCATCTTTTCAAATTGACGATCGGTAATCATCATCAATCGCACATGACCGTCCGGCGGAAGCTTCGCGACGATTTTTCTCCTTTGCGTCTCAGCGGTCGCTTCTGATTCGCAGCACCGCGCGTAGACCGAATACTGAAGCTGACTGAAGCCATTGTCCAACAACAATCCTCGAAATTGCGCATAGCGACGCCTCGCCACTTTGTCGTCGACGGGCAAATCAAACATTGCCATCAGCCACATGGTTTTGTATCCAGAAAGAGTCAGCTCACTGCGGGGCATCGATAAACTCCTCGGGAAACTCCAGTTCGACATCCGAGTCTGTCATTGCTCGACGAAGTGACTGCGCCGCGACGGTGAGAGCGTCAAACAACGTTCGCTGCGTTTCGTTCACACCAAGCCACCCAGTCAGACTCTGCAGAATTCGGCCTCGCGTTTCCGACGTCATCTCCGGGACTTTTCGGCCAGCGTCGGACAAGCGATAGACGGCTCGGTCCACACACGGCCGAAACGGCTCCATAAGATCGTCAGCCAAACACCAAGAATTGTATTTGTTGTGGTGATGCAGTCCGACGGAAGGATGGAGCCCAGAGGCGCAGACGGCGCGGGCTGTCGCAGCTCGCAGGATAGCGTAGCCGTAGTTGAGCATTGCATTGACATCTTCGGCACCTCTATCGCGCCGGAATTCCTTCCCGAACAAAGCGGTCCAGTAACGTCGTGCCGCACGCGCTTCCACGTTGGCGGGGTCACCAGATCGAACCTGCCCAATGAGGGGCGTAAGTCGATGGTCGGAACCTGTCTGTTCGACCAGCAGCATGGCCTGCATGGCGATTTTGCTTTGTACGACCTTCTGCCAAAGTCGCTTTTGGCGAGGCTGTGGCAGTTCAAACTGCAAATGGAAACGGGCGGTTTGGGTCGAATGAGTGTCGAGCGGTAGGAGCATTCCATTGGGCATGCGTTTATCGTCGCAAATGACGAAGGCGCCGCCGTTGTCAATTAGATCGCTCAGCACGGCCTGCGTGTAGCTAACCTGTGGATGAGCAACTACTAGAACGGCAATATCTTCGAGCGGTACGGAATACGAGTTTCCCTCGGGCGGCTGAATCACCAGTTGACGATGTTCGACTCGCAGTCGCGCCGGTTGCTGGCTGATTTCAAGAATACGATTTCGCATTGTTCGCCTCTAAATGCCAGGGTAGAAGGCGACATCCGGTGTCAGAGTTCAGTTAGTATGAACTCGCCAGTGTGCGAATTGCAACAAAAATGTAGTGCACCGATTTCCCTCGTACTATTCCGCTACCTGAATATGCCCCAGTAGCGAGACCCGAATCTTGCGAATCCCTCGTCTACGGAGTGATTCCATCGTTCGAATCCGGTTTAGAGAGGTTTGCGAATCTTTGTCTGCAATGGCACGAGCATGTTCGCAAAGTTGAAGGTCATTAAGCGACATTTTCTGAATTCGGTATACCTCTCGCGACTCATCCTCGCCGTCGAGTTCCACCATATCGTTCTTCACCAGAGCAAACTGAAACTGAAGTGACTCGCCCGGCTTCAGTTTGAATGGCGGCTCTGCCATGTCGCGAATTTCTTCCGCCGTCCGCGCCGTGAGGATTCGTTCCGGAGGGATGCTGGCTGTCTCATCGGACGCCAGACCTTGTCGCCGACCTCGGCCACCGCCGTTGGCACTGAGACGCAAATGAGCTTCAAGTCGAGTAATGATCTCATGCTCCCAGCGGATCTCTTTGCCATCCTTGTCGAGGATCGCATAAATCATCGTTGCGTAGTTGGAATCCTTGCCGCTGGCCACCTGCCGCTGTCGCAGTCCTTTGCCCACCGTTCGAGGTTTTGTGTCCGTCACCAATCGGACTTTGAAGATGGGACTGCCAAGAGTCGCCTCACCTTTCTTCAAACGCTTTTCGGACGCGGGAAGTCGTGGGAAGTTGTCGATCTTTGACAAATCGCTCCACATCTTTGCGGGCGTCTTGTCTACTTTCGTTGTTGCCAGTGCACACAGCTCTTCGTACTTTCGCTGAACCGCGGCACGAACGTTTGGATCTGCGATCGCATTGCCGAGGATGTCTTTTTCGTTCAGCTTGTCCAGCGACTTACGAAATCGATATTGCACGATGGGCGGCTTTGGCTTGATGGATCGATTGGGCCGTCCTTCACTTCTCGCGGCTGGAGGGCTCTCGAATTTCACGAAGGGCTTCGAATAGTTTGTTGCGGCATGCAATAGCCCCGCAATTCGTCGGGTCGGACGATGCGAGACGATGATTTGTGCAATAGAAGAACGGACCGCGTTCAGGAAGTTGGGCCACGGAGTTTGTTTTGGCAGGTCCTGCAGAAATTTGTTGAATCGAACGCCCGCCAGAAAGTTGTTCTTCGCTAGATCTGCGGCAAGCTTGATCGTCTTTTGCGTTGCCAGTGCAATGCAGACGGCGTCGACTGCATGATGTCGATTGTCGCGACGCTCCTTGTCATCGGTGTCACTAAGGATTGAATTGAGTTCCCAACCCGTCCGCAGAATCCACGTAAGATTGCCCGTCGGCGTCACGATCCGCTGATAGCCGTCCGAATCACTGCGGCCCCCGTACAATGTGCCGAGGAAGTCAGCGGCCAACCGAGCATTATAGCGAGTATCATTGAGTTGCCGCGCAACGAAGTCCTCCGGAACATCGTCCCGCTGAAATCGCTTGAGCTTTCCTGGGGCTGACGAGCCATTGAATCGCTTGACCCGAGCGAGAACCGCATCGAGTTCTTCTCCGCTCAGAACCTCGGCTGGCAGCCGATTCTTCTTTCGGTTGCGGTTGAAGTCGTGATCGCAAAGAGTCTTGTTGGCAAATGAATCGTCCAGGTATTGACGCGGATAAATGTGTTCCACGTCGAAGTGTTCGAGCGTTCGTGGCGTGATAGATTTGCCGGTGTACGGACACTCCCGATTGCACTCATCCGCCAGCAGCCATTTGTCGACCATGTCACGACGAGGATTGGCCACGCCAAGTTCCGCAAGAATTTTCGTTGCTGCCTTGTCACGTACCTTTCGTTGGTCTTCGTTCTTCTTCCAGATTTCCTGCCGCTCCTTGCGAGACCGTTTCAGATCGCGAGCCAGCTCGATGTGAATCTGTTCTGGCTTCCCGTACTCACGCACAATCGCATTCACGACTTTTCGTACTTCGGTGAGTGCACGAATCACAGCCGGGTTTCGGACGTCGTCATTCCATTCACTCAGCGGCGGAAGGAGGTTCTTCGGTTCGCGAGCTTTGAAGGAATCTGGGTAGAGCTTCTGGCGAGCCGTCGCATAACTTAGGCCGTTTCGTAATTCGGGAAGCAGTTTTCGAACTGCCATTCGCGAGAGCCCACCGAAACCTTCTTCGAGTGTTACGCGGCTCAGTGCCTCAGCAGCATCCGGCGAGAGTTGCCATGTACGAATCGCCAGCTTTTTCAGGCTGTCAGGATTGCTGATGTAAAGAACCTGCAGGATCAATTGCTCGCGATCTGAGTCAGAAAGCTGGTCCCAAAAATCGCCAAGGATTGGCCGAAGCTTTACCGCCGTACGATTGCCGATCAGCTTTTTGTCATCGTCGTCATCCGCATCGTCATTTGCGTCCCCTGCGTCCTGAAACGGTGTAAGGGAGAAGGATGATCCTTTCGGCAGGTCAAGGAGCGACACGACGGACGCGACTGGCCCGGATTTCGATCGACGACGTGGCGGTTGCAGCAACAGGTCGCCGTGACTCTGCAGTTGATCCACAAGGGTTTGACGTTGATCATCGGTTAGTGGTTGGGATGGCTGACCGGGCAACACAATTCGCAAATGGTTAACTGTTTGCAGAAGCCGGAACTCCTGAAAGTCAGGCATTGCAATCGTGCATCGTCGTCGGCCACGTCCCCTGGAATCAAATTCCAGCGTGCACCGTCCTACGAGATGTTTTTGCGACTTCAACGGCCGCTGATAGAACAGGGCTTTTTCGATGCGTTTCCAGTCGCCCATCTGAATCGAGGTGCCAAATCGCAGCTGGGCATCGCGTATGGCAATGAACTCGTCGTAGTACATTTTTCGCGACGTGTAGTGTTTGCGAATTCGACCACGCGTCGCCGATGCAGGATCCTCACTTTTCAGGACAAATCGGCCATTCTGCTGGGTGAATTCATCTCTCACCGTTTGTGCAAGCGTGCGCTGGCTGGCCGGGTCGTCTGGATCGACCAATCGAGCGCGGTCGAGCGTAGAAATCCCTGTCGCCACCTTGCCAGATTCTTCATCATCCACCTTTTCCGTCTTACGATTGGCCTTGTAACCCCGTCGCTGCCCGAGGTGATACAAAGCGCGGCCCAGTTCTTGTGGTTCAATCAACTGATCCATCGCTGCAGCTCGCAGGAGGTACGGCATTTTCTGATGTGCGTCGATGTCACCTTCCGGACACCATTTCACGGTGAGAGATTCATCCAGCGACTTGAGCGCTTTGTCTCTCACCTCCGACTCGCGACTTTCCGTTTGCGGCAGGTGATTCAACCTTTGCAAAATCCCGAACAATTTTGATTTGCGATATTGCCGACGCCATGTTTGTCGTCGTGTTTGCCGAGCCTGTCGTCTTTCGGCGCCGCGTGAGCTGTCTTTCCCTTGTTCGATGGACCCCTCGACGCCTGCGTCAAACATGCGGACCCCGGACGCGGCAATGCCGACCGGTTCTGCGTTGTACCACTGCGCC
>JANMEV010000291.1:0-22754 GCA_031377305.1 Planctomycetota bacterium
GCTGATTACAGCACTGGTCGACGAATGGCGATCCCGTCTGGCGAAAGTCCTGGCACGATCACTCATCCTCGAGGCGACTTGCTCATCTACAAGTCGGATGAAACTCGGCCCGTGCGAATTCAAATCGCCGGACGCCCATCCGGGACGGAGCCTAAAATCAAGTTCTACTTCTTCTGCCAGTCCGACCTCCCGGGCGGAAGTCTTGAAGCAGCTCGCAACGCCGGTGACAAAGCGATGAACGAAGTCCAGCAAGCCCTAAGCTCCTGGGCTCAGGAGCAACTGAAGTAGCCCAAAGAACTTTCCACGGTGCATGCAAGATTGGATAAGCCCTGTCAATTTCGGAATCTGTTGCGGCGTGTGGAGCAAGTGGCGATCGGCATTGCTCCAATCATTGCACATCCGGATCGGAATGCAGCTGGATCATCGCAAAACGCACGTCTTCCAGTGATCCCACGATCACGAACATTTTGAAGGCATGGTCCCCTGCAGCAATGCCATCGTCGTCGCGGTTGCGAAAAACACAATTCCATTTAACAACGTTCTGCTGTGCAAAGTTCCATCGCCCGTAACCAGCGTTTTCGTAGTGTTTCGAAGGCTGGTCGGCCGAATAAACTCCCATCGCAAAGTTTCCGTCTTTCGTCGCGAGAACCAACGGATGCGGTTGTTCGCCCGGACCGTCGGATAGCGAAGCAAACTGCCCGGTTGCTGCGTCAAACATGACGAACTGACTGAACTCAACAGGCATGTAACCAGTCACCGCCTCAAACTGAGCGTACCGGTGCAGTTCTCCGACGGGTACGCCAAACGTCACGTTGTATTGGATGACATTTGGTAGCTCGCGATATCCAATGACGACTCGTTTTGTCAGCAAATGGTCCGAAAGATTTGTGACGTTCTTTGCAGGGTGCCCATCCGATTTCTCGCCCGGACGCAGCCAGAACGCCATTTGATTTGTCGTCTGAAGCTGATTGCCTTTGGCAATATAGTGCAGCAACCGACTTGTCGACTGATCACCGGCACCATCGTGGCGAGAACCTGCTTCAGTGGGGTTAAATGTTTCTCCCGTGAACGCCGAACCGACATCAAGATTGGACGCCGACTGCAGTTGTCGACCATGATCCGTGCTGTCGATGAACTCCTTACCGCCCCAGGTCAGCGAATGAATGGCGCCAGCAACGCGGGATGTAGTCGTGATCACAATTTCTGACTCTTTGAATCGCCCCCGAATACTACCATTGCCGCCTGGAAGGCTCATTTGCCCCACCGCCGTCGAAGCTGGAAAACAAAGGAGAATCATCGCAAAAAGCAGCGACGATCGTATCGCCCGGGAGGTCGCAGATCGCATGTTCGTTCAGATCGTTTGTGGAGTGCGCAAGTTTTCAAATGTGGACTCCACGATTGTAACACAGCGGCGGCCCTGGACATCGGGCACGCGAGCGCTCAAAGGTCATCCCCTCGGTTGCGATAATGGGAATTTTGCGGCACCGAGGCATCACACAAGGGTACTCGGCTGGTTCTTGATGCAAATAACCTATTCTTAAATCGTCTGGGTAGCGAGAACAGGAGGCAATTATGACCCAACGAGAGTGGACATACTTTTAGTATTTGGCTTCGACGTTGAGGCTAAGCGGCATCCCCGACTTGACAGGCAGACGGAATCCGCGTGTAATGAAGTGAGAGGATCTGGATCGGATGCTGCAGCGGGGACGCTCAATGTCCGAAAATTTAAGAGGGTGAATCGACTGACGTTATTTCTTGGCAGTTTTTTGCGGGGGCAAATGGCTGCAACAAAGGGAATTGTGTCTGAAGATTCACTGAAACGATCAGCCTGAAATTCGTGGGGAACGAAAGGCGATCTTCATCGGACGGATCAATCCGATGACACCAAGATGGGTCAGGTACCAGGAACGATTGAATCGTTTTGGGTGCTGTTGGTAGAGGCGTTTCCATGGCTGGGCGCAATGGGATTCGCGTCGTCGTTACTGGCATTGGGGTTGTTTCTCCCATTGGCATTGGCAACGAACGCTTTTGGGACAGTTTGGTAAACAACCGGACCGGCATTGATTTTTTGCAATCAATGTCGACCAGTGGTCTGCCATCGGCATTTGGTGCCGAAGTACGCGACTTCAACCCTGTCAACTTCCTGCGTGACAAGAAGTTTGTGAAGGTGATGTGCCGCGACATCCAGCTCGGAGTCGCTTCCTCCAATTTGGCTGTTTCCGATGCCAAAGTCGCTCCAGGAGTAGTCGATCCTCATCGATTTGGAGTCGTCTATGGAGCGGGCCGAATGACTTGCCATCCTGCTGAACTCGCTGCTGCTGTTGATGCCTGCCGTACCGAAGGTGGTTTTGATATCGACAAGTGGGGCCCAGATGCGCTGGCCAGCATCGCTCCGCTGTGGCTGCTTCGACAACTCCCAAATATGCCAGCCAGCCATGTTTCGATCGATCACAATGCCTGTGGTCCAAACAATACTATCACTTGCCGAGATGCTTCTGCATTGCTGGCTTTGTCGGAAGCCGTTCGGGTCATTGAGGCCGATCGGGCCGACTGCATGATTGTCGGTGCCTGCAGTTCAAACATTCACCCGGTTGATATCGCAAAATTCCACAGTTTCGAAGGACTATCTCGCCGAGCCGACGACCCTTCTCGCGCTTGCCGACCGTTTGACTTTGAACGTGACGGAACCGTGGTTGGCGAAGGTGCCGCCTCCTTCGTTGTCGAAAGCTACGACCACGCTGTTCGTCGAGGGGCCAATATTTATGCTGAAATCCTTGGTGTAGGTGCGGGCTGCGACGGAAAAGGCCTGGCAAACGAATCTGCGGGAATCGGCCTCGTGCGGGCGATGCAGTCAGCAATGGATCGCTCCGGGATTCTGCCGACCGATCTCGGACACATCAATGCTCAGGGCAAGAGCACTCAACCTGACGACATTGTCGAAGCCCGAGCTTATCACCGCGTTCTTGGCGATCTGGCTCTGAAGATTCCCGTGACCGCTTTGAAGAGTTACGTGGGCCACTTTGACGCGGGCGCCGGTGCCGTTGAGCTGGCCGGAACACTGCTATCTCTGAAGCACGGTTACGTTCCAGCAACCCTCAACTACGAAATTCCCGATCCTCGCTGCCGCCTGAATGTTGCTCGTGGGGAAGCAACGCGGCTCAGTACCCGCACGGCAATCACCGTCAATCGCACGGCAATGGGTCAAAGCGCGGCGGCTGTTCTTCGGGCAATTTAAGAAATCTGCGATGGCTGGGGATACTCAAGCTGTCTCGCCGACAGGCTGGATTGGTGCTGATTCCGCTTCCTTGTATGATTTCGCCCTGCATCAACATGTATATTCCCTTCTGCACTGCCCAAACAACGCGGCCGAGTCTGGCATTGCCGCGATTAGGCGGCTTGAATACGCTCCATCCTGTGCACGAGGTTCCCGACACGGATGTTTTTCGGGATCTCCAGGATTTGGCGAACTTATCGGACGAATGATGGCCCTTCAGGGATGTGACGGTCAGCAAGCCTCGATCGCGCTTTGCGCGACGGTCGCTGACTGTCCGCTCCGATCTGCGATTGCCAGGCGAACCGGCGGCTCGAGCTCCAAATCCCGCGTTCTCCGATCGTCCTGGAGTTGTATCGCATGAAGCTGCTTCAACGATACATCTTCAGCGAGTTGCTTCGAGTCTTCAGTCTACTGGTGATTGTGCTAACAGTCATGCTGGTGTTCCTCGGGCTGTTTCGCGAAGCCACGGAACGCGGGCTGGGCATCGTCCAGATCCTGAAGATCATGCCGTTCATCGTTCCCAGTATGCTGCCGTTCACGATACCCGCCACGTTGTTGCTGTCTGTGTGCGTTGTCTATGGTCGAATCTCCGGCGATCTTGAAGTCATCGCTGCCAAAGCCGCAGGAGTCAGTGCAACTCAGTTACTTGCGCCCGCGTTCCTGTTGGGTTCAATCTTGGCTGTCAGTTGTTTTGGCCTCACCAATCATGCGATTCCCTGGGCAGTTTCAAACATCGAAAAGATTGTCGCCCAGGCCATTGAAGACATCTTTCTTGACGTGCTTAGCAGCCAACATCTCTTCAGCAATGCCGATCAGGGATACTCCATCACGGTGCACGATGTCAAAAACCGAACTCTGATGGACGCCACCTTCCGCTATCGCCTGAAGAATCACCAGCAGGTGACGATCCGTGCAAGGACGGCAAAAATTCGATTTGATCTTGAGAATCATGAAATCAAATTGCAGTTAAAGCACTGGAAAAGCAGTCGCCCGGGTGCCGATTTCGAAGGTGAAATGGATGATCTGGAACTCGCGTTCCCATTGCCACAGGAGATTGGAAAACTGAATTCACGCCACCTCACGATGACAATGCTTCAGGAAAAAATCAATCAGTTGGAAACACAGCAGAAGGTGCAGGAGCAGAGATACAATCAGGAAGTCGCCATGCTGCTGCTGACGGGTGAGTTCGCCCAGTTGGACGGCGAATCTCTCAACAGCCTGAAGGCAGAGAAAACCAAACAGATCAAAGAGCAACGGCGTTTTCGAACGGAAATCTTCAGTCGATTCTCAATGGCGGCCAGTTGCCTTTTCTTCACATTGGTCGGCGGTCCATTTTCCATGCTTCAGGCTCGCCGCCAGTTCATTACAAGTTTCATTTTGTGCTTCCTCCCAATCCTGCTCGTGTACTACCCCGTGATGTTTCTAATGGTCAATCTCGCCAAGACCGGAACCGTTGACCCTGCCTATGGCATGTGGCTCCCCAATCTCATTCTGGGCATCGCTGGAATGTACGTCCTGAGAAAAGTTGTCCAGCACTAACTGGCCAGCCCGAAAAAAGAGTTGCGCCTGCCGAACACACGCAATTGCCTATTCGACGGACCGATGGAAGTCATGAACATCGAAAAGAGCACCCGACTTATGAAACGTCGGCCGTAGTCCAGTCCCCATTGATGCGACGCCAGACGTTGCCGGGATTTTTGTTTTGCAAAACTGACGGAAGGCGATTCGGTCGCACAGCATCATAGGACTGAAGCATCCCGAAACGAGTGATCGACGCTGGAACACCGACGGCCGTGAAGCCCGGATGACCAGTCGCCGGATAAGGCCCTCCGTGATTCATCGCCGCGCTGACAGCGACGCCCGTTGGCATCTTGTCGTTCAGTAGACGGCCGACTCGTGTACGAAGTACTTTTTCAATAGCGACGTAGTCATGATCGTCACTACCAGCCGTATCGGTATAAATTGACCCGGTCAGGTTTCCTTCAAGGGCTTCTGCAATCTCGACCATTTGAGCCAATGAGTCCGCGACAACGAACAGCGATCCATTGCCGAAAGCTTCCGTCTGGAAAACCTCTGGATGAGCGAGAAACTGCTGTCCGGACACGCGCAGCAAAGTGTTTTGGAAACAGATGCCTTTGCCGCCGCCCGGTTCACCGCCGGTGACCAGCGATGCACCTGCATCCAGCAGAATGTGGACGCCTTTAGAAAAGCTCTGCCGAACTCCTTCAGCCAGCATGGTTCCCACAGGAGCCTTTGAAAATCGTTCGCCGACAGCAGCGATGAAGCCTTCTCCAACTTCACCCGATGGCACAATAACAAGACCAGGATTCGTGCAGAACTGCCCGGTCCCCATAAGACAGCTTGAGGTAAACTCATCGGCGACGGCCGATGCTCGTTCATTCAAAGCGCCCGTGAGAACAAACACGGGATTGATGCTGGACAGCTCAAGGTAGATCGGCTTTCCGGCTCCATCAGCGGCTGCCTTCAACTTCAGCCCGGTCTGACGCGCGCCGGTGTAGCCGATGGCTCCGATACGATGATCGGAGACAAGACGTGCCCCGTCGTCATGACTGGTTCTGTAGATCACCTGCACCAACCCCGGCGGCATTCCTGTTGATTGAATCGCTGCCAGGGCAGCCTCTCCGAAGATGCGAGTCGTCTCTGGATGACACGGATGTCCTTTGGCGATCACAGGATTGCCGGCAGCAATTGCGGAAGCAAAATCTCCTCCTGCCGCGCCGTTGTATGCATAGGGAAAATTGTTCGGCCCGAAGACCACCACCGGCCCCAGCGGTCCAAGCATCGATCGAATTCCAGCCGCCGTGTCGATCGTCGGAACTCGCCATGATTCAGTGCGAGCCGAGTTGGCAGCCTGACGGAGTTGGTTCGTCGTTCGAGGCAGCTCGCCATCCTTCAACCGAGGCGATTTTGGCAGCCCGGTTTCCGCATGAGCCGTTTCCACCAGAAGGTCCGCGCGAGCTTCGATCTCCAATGCGTAGGCTTCCAAAAACTCGGCAAATCGAGTTCCCGGCCATCCTCGCACTTCGCGAGATGTCGCGGCAGCCGCGTCTAGAACAGCCTCAATATCACTCCATGGGCTGACAGGAAAAACGCCTGGAAGAAGTTCTTCGGTTGTTGGATTCACCGCCCGAAACGTTGACGAACCCTGGCTTTTGACCCACTGACCATTCAACAGGATGGATTGAACTGTACTGGACACGAAGCTGCACCTTTCTGAGATCGCCACAAACTTCATGTGACGACGTAATACCGTGAACGCTTCGCTCGGAACAATGGCGCTGACTTGTTAGCCGCGTCCACGCAAAGTCGTCTGAAGATTGCACAGTATCGAGGCTTCGGCCAAAGCTGCAACCGAATGGGCAATGATTCAGCCTCATCCGTCGCAGTTCAAAGAGGGAACGACGGGAAGCAGAAAAGCCGGAATAGGAACCCAGAATTTGAATTCTGCAGATCCCCACTTCCGGCTTTTCGATATTTTTGTTGCTTGCGTTGCCCAACTCTGTTTTCAGTCGCGGAATTGAGTCTCATCGCCTGCTATTTGTTAAGCATGTTTTCCATCAACTGAATGGCTGCGGGTCCCACAAGAACCACAAAGATGCCCGGAAAAATGAATAGTACCAGCGGAAAAATCATCTTCACGGCCGTCTTTTGAGCCTGTTCTTCTGCCATTTGTCGTCGTTTGATTCGCATGCTGTCCGACTGAACTCGCAAAGCCTGAGCTATCGAAGAACCAAACCGGTCGGCCTGAATCAAAATGGCGACCAGCGACCGCATATCATCCACGCCCGTACGAACTCCAAGGTCGTGGAGAACGTCACGTCGAGGCTTTCCCATCTGGAGCTGCATGTTCGCGGTGGATAGCTCCGAGCAAACTTCCGGAGCACTCATCTGCAGCTCTTCCGAAATTCGACGCATCCCAGCGTCCAATCCAAGACCCGCTTCCGTGCAAACGACCAGCAGATCAAGCGCGTCGGGTAGTTGCAGAAAAATCTTTTCCTGCCGAGATGATTTCAGGAACGTGAGCATGAGTTCCGGAATGTAGAAACCCGCTCCGCCACCCATCACAAGTGCCATCCATGAATCTTTGGCGAATCCCGAAGTGAGAATTCCGTACCCGCCACCGAACAGCAACCCCGCAACAAGGCAACACGACTTAATCGCAAGAAAGTTTCTCGCGGCATCGGGTCTCGCGAAACCGGCGTTGGCGAGCCGCACCTTAAGATTGTTTTGCTCCAGTTCGCTCTTTGACTCCAGCGCCTTGGACAAGGCGGGAGCTGCTTTCTCGAACATGTTACTGACGGAGTTATTGCCGCCGCCTTCTCGCTTCTGACGAGCAAACGGATCTCGCCATTCCTCGAGTCGCTCCGAAGCTCGGGACGACTTTTGAGAAAACATGGATACAACGGCCCACATTCCTGCGGCGATAGCAATGAAAGCCGTGATTGGCAGAAGAGTCGTAATGTCCATGACAGCGTCTCGTAAAAATTATGTTGAGATGTGAGTTTCAGTTTGCAGACCGTTACACAGCATGTGCCAATGCCCGTCGATTCAGCAAACGTCAGACCTTGATGTTGACAATCTTCTTGATCACGACCGCACCAAGGATCTGAAGGAAGATTGCCACACCGATCATCTTGCGGCCAATCTCACGATTGAACAGCAGCATCACGTATTCGGGATTCAGGTAGTAGACGGTAAAGAACAAGACGATCGGCAGTGCCATCAACACGATTCCGCTGATTCGACCTTCGCCTGTCAACGCTTTGACCATGCCCAGGATCTTGAATCGTTCGCGAACAAGGTGACTAATCTTGTTCAGGATTTCCGCAAGGTCTCCGCCCGCCTGTCGTTGGATAACGACCGCTGTTACGAAGAACTGAAGGTCCATATTGGGAATTCGCAGCAGCATGTTGCGCAGTGCCTGCTCGATCGGAATACCAAGATTTGTTTCATCGAAAACGGTGCGGAATTCTGTCGAAATGGGTGCCGGCATTTCGCTGGACACCACATTCAATCCGGATGAAAGACTGTGTCCCGACTTCAAAGCACGAGCCATCAGCTCAAGCGCGTCCGAAAGCTGGCGCTCGAACTTTGCAAAGCGAGCTTTGCGACGCCACCATAACCACACCCATGGCCCCGAAAATCCAAGGATTGCTCCCACAGGAATCAGCGGCCCCGGAGCTCGCGCGATGGTCATGGCCATGGCACCCAGTGCCGCAACTCCCGAACACATCATCAGAAAGTGATCAATCTTCAACGGAGACTCAGCTTGCCGAAAGAAAAGCGGCAGTTTTTCAAATCGCCGGATCAAACTGCCAATCATCCCCTGAGCAGTGCTCAAGCCGTCTCGCATCAGGGCTTCTGTGATCTCCTTCTTCGAAGGCTGTGCAGCACCAGTGAAGGCGGCTAATCGAGCCTCCAGCGTGGAGTCCGATTTGCCCTGCAACGCAAAGCCAACCCCAAACACCAGCGCCAGAACGCCGATGAAAGCGGAGACCATAATCAGAAGGTTTGGATCCATAAATCGCCCCCTTTGGGGAATAACCAATGACTGGTGTGACCAATGACTAAGAACCAATGACCAGTGAATGTGAAGCAGGGCGAATGGCTGGCCTCCGCCGTGGGCCATTCGCCAATGACCACTTACCTGTTTCGATTGGCCAGCTTTACGGTGATCGCATCACACGCTGAGCGAACAGACCGTTTGGAAGACGAACGCCGCCAGCTTCCAGATGCTCAATACACTTTGGACGAACGCCCGTTGATTCAAAATGTCCGACAGCCTTGCCGGCTTCGTTGATGCCGGTTTGGACGAATCGGAAAATGTCCTGCATGACGATCGTTTCGCCTTCCATGCCGACGATCTCTGTAATGTAGGTCACTTTTCGCGGCCCGCCCTGAAGTCGGCTGGCCTGAATGATCAAATGCACGGCGGAAGCGATCTGTTTACGGATCGCTGACATCGGCAGTTCGCAACCGCTCATGTTGACGAGCGTTTCAATTCGCGAAATCGCGTCACGTGGATTATTTGAGTGCACCGTCGTCAGCGAGCCGTCGTGGCCCGTGTTCATCGCCTGCAACATGTCCAGTGCTTCGCCACCGCGACACTCGCCAATGATGATTCGGTCAGGACGCATACGCAAAGCGTTCTTCACAAGGTCCGTCGCGGTGACTCGACCTTTGCCTTCGATGTTGGCTGGGCGAGTTTCAAGACGCAGCACGTGTTCCTGCTGTAACTGAATTTCCGCCGCGTCTTCGATCGTGATGATGCGGTTTTCGTTCGAGATGAAGCTGGAAAGCGTGTTCAGCAAAGTCGTCTTACCGGAACCTGTACCTCCGCTGATGATGATGTTCAGTCGAGCCTTCATGGCTCCTTCCAGAAACATCACCATTTCAGGAGTGAAGGCTCCGAATTTCAGCAGGTCTTCCAGCGTCAGCGGATTCGAACCGAATCGACGAATTGTCAGCGAAGGGCCATCCAGGGCCAGTGGCGGAATAATCGCGTTCAGACGGGAACCGTCCGGCAATCGAGCGTCGACCATCGGCGATGTTTCGTCAACTCGTCGACCCACACGCGACACAATGCGGTCAAGAATCTGCAGCAGGTGATCGTTGTCTCGAAAGGTCACGTCGGACTTGATGATGCGTCCATTCTTTTCCAGAAAGACGTTCTTCGGTCCGTTAATCATAATATCCGCCACGCCCTCTTCCTTGAGCAGCAGTTCCAGCGGACCAAAGCCGAAGGCTTCGTCCAGTACTTCTTCAACCAGCCGCTCGCGTTCCGAACGGTTGAGCAACGGGTTTTCTGTATCGCAAAGGTGTTCGACAACCACGCGAATTTCGCGTCGCAGGGAATCGCCTTCCAACTCGTTCAGACGAGTCAGGTCGAGTTTCTCCACGAGCTTGCCATGGATATGAGACTTCAAGGCTTCGAAGTCGTTTGATGATTGTCGAGATGGTTTCAGAGGGGCGATCATTTGCAAACACTCCAGGATGCACAATTCACAGCGATTCGGACTTTCGGGCCTTAGAACACGGTTGCTGAACTAGCGGCTTGATTTCTCAAAACACTTCTTCAACGCCCTTCGGGACCCAATGTCCGAGTTTGGTCCTTTATGGAAGTTAGGTCACAGTTTCCGACCGTGACGGAAGGATCAGTCCGGAATGTTGCAGAGTATCCACAAATGCAGCCGAAGATCCGCGTCGCTGGCTGCCGACTGAATCGATTGTGCGGAAGGTGCAGACCATCGCAGCGCCCGCAAACGGTGTCGGGCCCGGGTTAATCCGACGGGGCGCAACGACTGATAGAACCTGCACCCGCCCTTGCCGGCAGCGGCTGGTCGTACGGTTTTTCAGCCTGGAACGACGACTCGAGCGATTGCCAGACTTCCGAATGCAACTTCTGTGCTTGCTCCGATCGCTACGTTCACTGCATCCAGTCGCGCAATCAATGCGGTGTCGATCGGGCAGAACGCGCCGTGTCGGACGTCATCGGTCGCTCAAGTTCCTTCAGTTGCTCGGCGAACTCTTCCTGCCAGTCTTTCTCGAAGTCCGGGTGCTTTTCGCTGATCGTCGTGAGCACGCTTTTGATTTCTTTGTGCAGGCAAGCGAATGAGTCATGCTCAGAGTCCAAAGCAAATTCTGCGGCGATGAACAGGACTTCGAGGTATTCGATCCAGTCGTCTTCCTCGAACCAGTCCGTCGTGGACAATGCTCGATACTCCACCAGCGATTTTTCGTAGCACTCGACGACTTCGTCCGCCGGATCTTCCAGATCACTTTTCAAATCACCAAGAACGGAATAGCCATTCGCCAACTCTCCGTGTGTGAACGAATCATTCGGATCAACAGCAAGTCGCTCCTTCGTAATCGCAATCATGGCGTTCGTAAGTCGCTCGGCACTCAACGGGTTGTCTTCCGCCAGCCGATCGTCCGTGAAGTCTGAAATCCCCTGAGCCACGCTGTAGAAAGATTCCCAGTCAGACTGCGCTGCCTGCGAAATTATTTTCACCTGGATGTCGAAGCCGGCCGTCGCTTTTTGACGTGCGGCGGAACTGTCAGCGTCCTCCCAGTGCGCGACCAATCGCTCATGAAGTCCCAGAACACTCAATGCCAAATCGATATCATCAGGAGCCGCCTTTGCAAACTCCTCGGCTCGCTGAATTGCTGTTTCCAAATGCTTCAACGCAGAAAGATTGTCGGTGCTCCGATTGGCGACATAAAGAAGCTCTGCAGCCGTCAGCCAGTTCAATTGAGACGCCACGAAGTGTTCCGATTCCCCGGACGTGAGCAAATCGGACAGCGACATCGCTTCCTGCAGAGTCTTTAATGCAGCGTCTGATTCGCCAGCATCGAGTTCCAAACCACCTTGACGTATCAACGTTCCGACAAGCATAAAGGTGGCGTCATCGGATTTGTCCAGTTCCTTTCGCTTTCGCGCACAGGAGACCGCCTCTTTGACGATCGCCTCATTTCTCTCCTCTGACGCCAAATAGTAGTCATCGCGAGATGACAGGACCTCGACGAGCGTCTTCATGGCTTCGGCGTTTTTTGGATTCGCCTTCAGCTCCTTGCGAAGAATCGTCTCCGCCTGTTGCAGACAGCTCAAACCCTCGTCGTCTTCACCAAGCCGCGTCAGTAATTCACCGAGCCGTCGCAACGCGGCCGCTGTGGGCAATTGAGGCGCATTCTTTGAATCCGCTGAAAGTCGAACTTTCCGCAGACCCGCGAGTGCGATCTGCAGCGTGTCTTTCTGGAGTTCATCGATGTCCGTTTCGTCGTGATCGAAGTGCTCCTGCAACTGAAAGATCAGCTTGCTCAGCGTATCGAGCGACGCCAGACTCTGTTCCTGAGCGGCCGCGGCACTGCGGCGCGAAGCTTCGCTGGATGCGGCAAGACGAACGGACGACCAGGTCATGACCGATGAAAGAGTCACAAGCAGAACCAGCACCGTCGCGCAAAGCGTTGAGACAACAGGATTGCGGCGACACCATTTCCAGAACCGTTCTGTTCTGCTGATCGGTCGAGAAAGAATCTCACGCCCGGAAAGCCAGCGATCCAGTTCGTCGATCAACTGACCCGCATCCTGAAAACGCGCCGCCGGATCTTTAGACATGCCTTTCAGACAGATCGTTTCCAGATCTTTCGGGACGCCATCGTTGTACTGCCGCGGCGGACGAGCTTCCTCATGAGCCACCTGCAGGAGCGTCATGCGAACCGTTCCGCGGAACGGAACTTCACCGGTGAGCAGTTCGTAGAACACGACCGCCAGGGAATAAAGATCGCTGCGAGCGTCCACGGCTTCTGGCCGAGTCACCTGCTCGGAGCTCATGTAAGCTGGCGTGCCAAGGATCGTTCCTTCCTGAGTCATCCGAATCGATTCCGCTTCTTCAACGGCAAGTCCAAAGTCCGTAAGTCGTGCTCGGGCCGTTGCCTGGTCCAGAAGAATGTTCGACGGCTTGACGTCGCGATGAACC
Organism: Planctomycetota bacterium; assembly: GCA_031377305.1. Taxonomy (GTDB): domain Bacteria; phylum Planctomycetota; class Planctomycetia; order Planctomycetales; family Planctomycetaceae; genus SXXK01. The sequence continues at coordinate 12,772 of JANMEV010000291.1, forward strand.
AAACCCTTCTGATGCGCGGCCTGTAGTCCCAAAGCGGTGTCGCGAACTATCTGCACGGTCTGTCGAAACGGAATCGGTTCGCGGCGATCGATTCGATCTCGCAGCGATTCACCCGCAACAAACTCCATCACAAGAAACGGAGGAAAGCCAGGTTCGCTTCCCACCTGAAAAACTCGCACGACATGATCACTTTGCACACCGGCAATCAGCCGAGCTTCGCGACGAAACCGTTCCAGCGATGCGGCTGACTGTGTGAGCCGTTGATGAACAATCTTGATCGCCACGGTACGATTCAGGATTTCGTCATGCCCGCGATAGAGAATTCCCTGTGCACCTTCCGCGATTAATTCCTGGATCGCATAGTGCCCCAGCCGCCCCAACGGTGAACGCTCGTCGGCGGGACCTGAAAACTTAACTCGAGCAGTTGCCGCAGAGGTGCCAACACCGATCGCCGAACGATGGGAATCGACCATGCGGTTGATGAGATCATCAAGGACTCGTCCGGACTTTGCCGAGCCAATATCGTCGGACAGCGTCACCATCGCCTGAGTCAGCGTGTCACACGCGGTCTGGCAGGTCGCACAAACTTCGAGATGTCGAGCAATCTCTTCCGACGACGGTCCCGTCAGTTCTTCGTTGAGGAACCGTTCAAGTGTGTTCGCGGAAGGACAGGGTGTTTTCATAGTGGTCAGCGTTCTTCACCGTCATCGATCTTCTGAACTTCTTCTCGCAACATCTTCAGGACTCGAGACTTGGAAACATACACTTCACTCACTGGCATTCCCAGTTGTTCAGCCGCCGCAGCTGCGGTGGCTTGTTCTTCGCATGTGAGTCGATAGGCTTCCCACGTCTTTGTCTGCACACGGACCTGAACCGAAACCGCAGCTCGACGAACGAGTTCTCTTTGATAGCCAACCTCGATCTCTTCCAGTAACGCATCGGCCGCAGCCGGTTGTTCAAGATGATCAAGCGTCTCCAAAAACTGACTATCGCCCGTCCCTCTTTCTCGCCAACTGCGAGCCACATCAGCGGCGACATGTCGAGTCACCGTTTTGAGCCAGCCTCGAAATCGGCCTCGCTGTGAATCGTACTCGAACGACCGCAGACCTTCGACGAGTTTCATCAAGACTGTCTGAGTCGCGTCCGCCGCATCGGCATCCTGCAACTTGAATCGCAAACACCAGGCGAAAACTCGCGGAGCATAGCACTCCACAAAATCCTGCCACGCCGCTCGATCGGACAAGTCGCGAACTCGCAACAGCAAAGATTGTCGTGTTGCTGAATTCTGCTCGCCACTCACTCTGACTGCCCTTCCACGCTGCCTGGATTTTCCGGAAGCGTGGAAGGATAGCAGTCCGTCGCAAAGTTGTCTAAATCAGCGTTGAACAGACTGGGACTGTTAGACTACTTGCATAACCCGAGCCGCCGGTGAAGAAGACAATCGTCCCGCCTTACAGCCCATTCAGCAACTGCAGGAACCCCTGTGCAAACAGAGAATCGGTTGCCAACACAATCGCTGGCGACGATCCATGCCCGTGATCTCCGTGAGACGCCACGGCCGATCGTCGACTTGCCACCGAACTACGGCTGTTCGTCTGCAAGCTGTTGCCTCGCAGCGAATGACGATGCGAAGAATGCTGATGACTGAGCCCCACGCCAAGCTCACCGGTTCTCGCCAGCGAAGCCGTCTTTGAGCTCTTCGAAACCGAACGTCCAGCAGGCTGATCAAACAACAATTTAATCGTACCCGACTCGCCGTCGTAACCATCTACGGCGATCTGATACGTTTGTCCGGCGACCGCGTTGAACGTTACTTTGCTTGTAAAATCATTCGCGGCCGCGTTGGCGTCATCGTTGCTGATCACGCGAGTCAACGCACTCACCGAAGTGCCCCGGTAAACTCCCAGCGTTGTGTCGAAGGAACTGCCCGCCGTCGAAATTGTAACTCGCCCGGCGACAGTTGCCGTCCACGTCCACCAAACGCTCTTGCCGCCGCTTACGCCTTCGATGTTTGGCTCGCCGGTTTCCCGCGTCGCACCGACGTTTGAACCCGTCACATTCGCCAACGCTCCTTTGAGTTGTTGGCGGTTCGCAAACAGGTTGTTCGATGTGACGGCCTCGTTGTCGGCAATCGATACGGTCGCCGATTTGCTGGCACCGTCTACCGTATATCCGGTTCCGGCCGAGACCGTCAGAATCGCTGTCTCAACGCCTTCCGACAGCAAATCGTCTTTTACATTCAGCGTCACCGTGGTCGAAGCTGCTCCGGCGGGGATCGTCACTGTCGATGGTATCTGATTGTAGTCCGTACCGTTGGTCGCTGAACCGCTCATCGCCAGAGTCACGGTCAGCGCCAATGTGGTCGGCCCGGTGCGACTGACGATGAATGAACCGGGATTGGCAGTCTGCCCGGCCGTTGTTTCAGCCGCAACCGCATCGGACACTCGGACGCTGACAGTGGGAGTGGATGTGGTTGGTGTCGAACCGACAATCGAATCGATCCAGGCGGCGTACACGTCGACTCGCATATCAAACGAATTATCGCCCAGGCCCGCGTTGTCCAATGATCCGCCAGATGTCACGCCAGCGAGATAGTTGACTCCGCCGACGGTGATGAACGCCGCTCCGCCAGAGTCGCCCGGTGCTGTGTTGCTCTCAGAGTTGTTGTCGAAGTTCCACGAGATCAACGTGGGAGAAACGCTGTCGATGGGCGTCGTGCCGGATCGCTTGATGCCGTAGACACCATCACTGCCAGTGGTGCCCGTGCCGCCATAGCCAAAGCCCACCAGAGTCAGCATTTGTCCGACGGCAGGATTCGAACGATAGATCGGCGTTGGAGTCACGTTGGTGACAGGTCGATCCAGTTTGAAGATAGCGATGTCGTTGGCCGCATCGCTGCCGATCTGATTCGAATTGTAGTTGGGATGCACGTAGACTTTGGTCGTTCGATATTCCACACTGCCGATCATGAAACGACCGCCAGTGTCTGAAACACCTTCCGCACAATGTCCGGCTGTCAGAACATACTGTGGAGCGATCAGCGTTCCCGAACATCCATAGTCGGTGGCATCGCCAACTTTGCCAACGGACGGAAATTGAGTCGTCACGGTGCCATTGATGATTCTCGGAGCCACGCCTGGCGTGTCCACCGCCGAATTGGCCGATGAAACGTCGCCATGATGTGACGAACATCCGCACGCTGCGACCAAACTGGAGGCCGTCATCAGCGACCGGATTTCCAAAGCCTCCGGCGACGACACCTTGCCGGCTCGCATAGAACGCCGGGCTGGAAATGATGAGAAGACGCTGCGAATACGAAACAGACCTGGCATGGTGGGATTCTCCGAACAGATTTTGATGAGCCCTGGAGGCCACAACATTTGGGCTCTCCGACACGGCTCTTCTGTTGGTACGGGCCCAAAAGACCGACCTTGCACGAAAAGTGGAAGAAATTTCGAAGTCGGAAATGCCAGCCCCTCACAACGTAGGTTGGACATTCTTGTCCGACTGCCTTTTGACGGGCAGAACTGCCCATCCTGCGTCAGGTTCAAGCCCGGGCAGAGCACATCTGCCGTCTTGCTGTCACGCAGGCTTTTGCTCAGAGCGGGCGGTGCAATGCCTGGCCCCACTGTCTATTTCCACAAAAACCTGTGATTCCTGCCACAATGCTGCGAATCACAGTGCAGCAACCTGACAACGTGTCGGGGGACAGATGATTCCTGATTGAGCCGAACGTGGATCGCGAAACCGAACTTCAGCAAAGATTTGCCACATTGCTGGCTCAGCATGCGGGAATCGTGTGGCGAGTTGCCTACGCATGGTGTCGGCAGGCGGCGGATCGAGAAGATCTGGTTCAGGAAATTCACTACCAGCTTTGGCGAGCCTTCGATCGCTACGACACGACTCGCACGTTTTCCACATGGATGTACCGGATCGCGCTGAATGTCGCGATCTCGAACGATCGACGACGAAAACGAACTCGGGAAGATCGACTGCTCGATTTCCCCGAACCCGCGACTTCGATGCCACCTCCGGCTGGGGACGGGCGAATCGTCGAGTTGTTTCAAATCATCAATGGGCTCGATCCCACCAACCGAGCGTTGCTGTTGCTTTGGCTGGATGATCAGTCTTACGCAGCAATCGCGGAAGTGCTGGGACTTTCAGAAACCAATGTGGCGACTCGGCTAAGTCGCCTGAAGCAAAAATTGAAAACACAGTTTGAATAGGAACACCAAACAATGGAACTCGAAGAACTCAAGAGCACCTGGCTGGAATTCGAACAACGCGTTGACAAGCGACTCGCTGCCAGGGAGTCACGTGACACCTTTGCGTGGAATCACCAACAACGCGATCGAATTCGGCGAGGTCTCTGGCCGCTGTTCTGGGGACAGATTGCTCTGATGGCGTTTGGCGTCGTGATGATCCTGATGGCGGTCGCTTATTGGAGTGCCAATCTGGGGATACCGCATCGCATGGGCGTCGGCGTGCTGTTTCATATCTATGGCGTGATCGTAATCATGATGGCAGGCATCACGCTCGGCCAACTGAGTCGCATCGACTACACCAAACCGGTGGTTGTGATTCAGGAACACTTGAAGGACCTGAGCCGCTGGTACGTTCGATGCGGTGCGATTGTGGGACTTCCATGGTGGCTGCTTTGGATGCCGTTTATGCATCTGGTGTTCGGCTTGCTCGGGGCTGATTTTCTCGGCAACGTGTCGTCACTGTTTTTGTGGGTCAACATCGGAGTCGGCGTGCTGGGGCTGATCGGAACTTATCTGTTCCACCGCTGGCTCCATCAGCCCGGCCGAGAACAACTGGCCTCCCGCTTCGATAACAACGCCGCCGGCCTGAGCCTGGCTCGTGCCCGCAATCTGCTGGCGGATCTGGAGTCGTCGGAGGTTTAGAGAACGATTCCGACGCGATCCCGCTCGCGTTGGAAAGTCATGTCCGTCTTCAGCGAGCGGGGGACGTCAGTCCCCTGATTGCGATTCGTGCGACTTTGCATTTCTTCCGACGCCGCGACTGAGCATTCCCGAGCCACCGCCGCGACGTCCACTCAGTGACCGTGACATCAGGGGATTCACATCCCCCGCTCGCCAAGTCACGATGTTCTACCACAATCCCCACCGATTGCACGACAAAACGCAACCACGCCCGGCGACGGGGCGAAATCAGCCTACTGTTACCCGACCTGTCTCAGGTCGGGAACGGCGATACGTCGTCCGATTTCGCGGCTTCGATGGTCAACCCGTCTTTGGCTGACGATGTGCACGCCTGCGGATCTGAGACAGATCCGCCTACGGAAAGCGGTCGCTGGACAAAATCGTGATTCCGCCGTGCACACCGTGGTGAAGGCTGCGTTCTCGGGATAGCCTGCGTGCTGGAGTGGTGCGAAGGTGGTTTGGGGGCGTTCAGGGAAATAGCGGTCGCAGATGAAATCGGAAACAGGTCAGCAGGGCTCGGGTTTGAGCCGGGAGGGTTCTGAGGGAACTCAAAGGGCCGAAAAAACTCAGAGGCCAGAGAACGCACGATGGGTGGGGCTGCTGTTTGCGGTGTCTGTGTTTGTCAGTGCGTTCTTGTTGTTTCAGATTCAGCCGCTGATCAGCAAGGCCATTCTGCCATGGTTTGGCGGGACGCCGAGTGTCTGGACGACGTGCATGTTGTTCTTTCAGATGCTCCTCTGTGGAGGCTATGCCTATTCGCATCTGGTGACGGATCGACTGACTCCGAAGTGGCAGGGTGCGGTTCATGCCACGCTATTGATTGTGTCGCTGGCATTCTTGCACATAGTGCCATCCATTGAATGGAAGCCAGTCGGTGACGAATCGCCCGTACTGAGAATTTCGCTGCTGCTGCTTTCGACGGTCGGGCTGCCGTACTTTATTCTTTCGACAACCGGTCCGTTGCTGCTGCGTTGGTTCAGTCTTGCCGAACCGAAAGCGTCGCCATATCGACTCTACGCGCTGTCGAATGCGGGATCGTTGCTGGCGTTGTTGTCGTATCCGCTGGTGTTTGAACCGCTCATGCGAATTTCGACTCAGGCCACAAGCTGGTCGGTCGGGTTCATGGCGTTTGTCGTCTTGTGCCTTGGCTGTGCGACTCGGCTTTGGACGTTGCCAGCGAGTAACGATGCAGCAAGACGCGAGCTGCAGCCAGCGAGCAGCGGTTCTCGGCCGGTGACGTTTCGCACATATGCGGTTTGGTTTTCACTGGCGATGGTCGCCTCGTGGATGCTGCTGGCGGAAACGAACGAGATCTGTCAGGACGTCGCCGTCATTCCATTTCTGTGGGTAGTGCCGCTATCGCTGTACCTGCTGTCGTTCATCCTGTGCTTTGAGAGCGACCGCTGGTATCGCCGTAGTTGGTATTCGTTGAGCACGGCCGGATTCGTTCTGGCGGTGTGCTGGCTGCAGAGCTTTGGAGCTCGGGTGTTTCTGCCGCTGCAACTGGCAATCTACTTCGCGTCGTTGTTTTGCATCTTCATGATGTGCCACGGTGAGCTGGCTCGGCTGAGACCAGACCCAAAGTCGCTGACGGCGTTCTATTTGACGATGTCTGCCGGAGGAGCTGGCGGAGGACTTTTCGTTGGGCTGCTGGCACCGATGATTTTCCCAGCGTTTTGGGAACATTATCTGGGCCAGATCGCCGCATGCATCATCGCGTTGCTGGTGTACTTCGATCATCGCGGCTGGACGGCCGAAGTCAATCCTCCGCCGACACTTTGGAAGGGCTTGGCGATCGTATTGTTTGTGGGAGTCGGGACCGTGTTCGCCGCGGCGGTTTCAAACTACACAGCGTCGATCGCGATGGTTCGTAATTTCTATGGAGTGCTGGAAGTCGAGACAGACGACATCGAAGATGCGATCGTTCTTCGGCATGGTCGCATCATGCACGGATTGCAGTTGAAGGGAATTCCCAGCCTGCCCACGATGTACTACGGATTCAAAACGGGCGTTGGCCGAGCGATCGAAGAACTGCGGGAACGCAAGAAGCCGCTCAATGTGGGGCTTGTGGGACTCGGCGCCGGCACGCTGGCAGCGTATGGGCAAAAAGGCGACGAGTTTCGATTTTACGAGATCAACGATAACGTGACTCGGTTGGCTCAGGAGCACTTTTCGTTCCTTAAGAACTGTCCTTCGAAGATCGACATCATTCATGGCGATGCTCGTTTGGTGCTGGAACACGAAACGCCGCAGGGATTCGATCTTCTGGTGCTGGATGCGTTTTCAGGTGACGCAGTGCCAACGCATTTGCTGACTCAGGAAGCCATGCAGGTGTATCTCAAGCATCTGCAACCCAACGGACTAATCGCGATCCACATTTCGAATATCCATTTCGATCTTCGCCGAGTCACCGATGCTCTGGCGGATGCAAGTGGCCTGCAGGCGCTGACGTTGGAAACGGCGACAGTGATTGATCCCGGTACGGGCATGCAGAGTCTCATCAATCCCGGCAGCCGTTGGGTGTTGATGGCTGGCGATGCCGAGTCGCTCAAGAGTGAGAGGTATCAAGAGGTCGCCGCAAAGGAAACACTCGCAGAAGATCGTCGTGTGCTTTGGACAGATGATTTCAGCAACCTGATCGAGGTGCTGGATTGGTAGAACGCCGGAATACCGGCACACACCTTTTACCATCCAGACGGGAATCAGTCCGCCTAAATTGCTGCCGTTTGTCCTGAAATGAGCCGGTGCACAGGAAGTTGTTCGCCGGCAGCGGTATGCTGCATGTTCACCTCAATAACTCCGGTCATTCCGAGGCCCGCCCGATGTCTGATGCTGTCGAATACGATCCATACGCTCTTCCCAAGGATGCGATTGCCGAACCGCCGGTCTCACTTTGGTCTGCCCTGAAGATGATCGGCCCCGGGATTATTCTTGCGGGAACGATCGTTGGTTCCGGAGAATTACTGCTCACAACCTCGCTGGGAGCAAAGCACGGATTCGTGTTTCTGTGGCTGATTCTTTTCAGTTGCGTCATCAAGGTGTTCCTTCAGATCGAACTGGGCCGCTACGCAATCTCGTCCGGCAAACCAACATTGGGAGCAATCAACGAACTCAGCGGACCGCGACTCGGCGCGCACTGGATTGCGTGGTGGTGGCTCATCATGATGCTTTCAACCGTCTTTCAGTTGGGAGCGATGACGGGAACGGTCGGGCAGTCTCTGAATATCGCGTTTCCATCGGTTGCGACAAACGTCGCCTCATTGCTGGATAGTTTTGCTCCATCACTTGCCGCCGCAGTTCGAGATCGTCCCGAGTTCCCATGGGCGATTCTGACATGTCTCGCCGCGATGGGGCTGCTTTGGAGCGGCACATATCGTCGCATCGAGATCGTAACGACCGTTCTTGTCGTTGGTATCACATTGCTCACTGTCACCGCCGCCTGTGCGCTGCCCGCGACGCGTTTTCCAATTCCCTGGCCCGACGTGTGGAAGGGACTCACATTTGGAATGCCGGCTGAGGGAATCGCCGTGGCGTTCGGAGTCTTTGGAATCACCGGTGTCGGTGCCACAGAGCTGTTCTTTTATCCCTATTGGTGTCTCGAAAAGGGTTACGCTCGCTACGTCGGCCGTGTCGAACCAGGCCCAGACTGGGAACGTCGCGCAAAGGGCTGGATTCGAGTGATGCATCTGGATGCATGGGTCAGCATGATTGTGTTCACCGTGTCGACGCTCGCCTTTTACTTCATGGGTGCGACAGTGCTGCATGCGCAGGGATTGAATCCGCAGGGCAAGGATATGATTCTGACTCTGTCGCGAATGTTTGTGGATTCTTTTGGTGGCTGGACACAAATGGTATTCCTCATCGGGGCCGCAGCCGTGCTGTTCAAGACGCTGTATCTGTCCAGTGCGGGCAATGCTAGACTGGTCGCCGACTTCCTGAGTCTTGCTGGGTTCACTTCCTACCGCGAGCCCGCTCAGCGAGGGCGAGTCATTCACTGGGTGTCGTTGACGATTCCCGTCCTGGCTCTGGCGCTATTTATGGCATTTCGAGAACCCAAATGGATGGTAGTGGTCGGCGGATTTGGTCAGGCATTGACACTGCCAATCATCGCGGCAGTGACAATTTACTTTCGCTATCGCAAGCTCGATCGCCGAATCCCGCCTGTGTTCTTTCTCGACGTTTGCATGTGGATCGCGTTTGCCGCCATAACGGTCGTTGCGATTTACGCACTGCGGGATCAGTACGGGAAATTCTTTCCCGCCAAACCAGCGCCAGCCGCCTCTGCTGCAGTTGATTCCTTGTTCGAAACAACTGACCTGCAGGCTTAACCTCGGCCACCGTTCTCAACGTCCTGTAGACGGACGAAGCTGCACAGAAGCACAACCTTGCAGAAGCACAATCTTTAAGTGATCGAAGAAAGAACGCGCTGCAGGAAACGCACGGCAAATCCCTGCAGAACGACGCCAAGTCGAATGCGAGTCAAAAGAACGAACCCCTGGAAATACCCGACGTCCAGGGGTTCAAGTTGATCAAAGAATAACCCGACCAGGGCTCGAACCTATCCCGCAAACCATTGGCGAAACGGCATGTTCTGAAAACGGTGGCACGCCAGGTGGCACACTTGCGACTGATTTTGATTTGGTGGCACAAACTCGACTGCGGGCGATGGTCGATCTGAATCAGGCTCTTGCGTCTCTCAAGGCGTGGCAGGCCGATTGCGAGACACCCAAGACACAATCGGCCGTTTCTGCAATCACAAGCGAACTGCGGGCCATTCTGGAACGCTGCGAACGACTGACGTAGACTTTGCGACATCGAAGCGGATAGCGGCGGACTAATTACCCGGCGCAAGAAGCTGGCATCCTGACCAGTTTCCGCCTTCGAGTTTCTCTCAGGAACATCCGGCGAACAGGAAGCTGGACCAATGACGACCAATCGACCACAAGCACAGCGGCTGACGTACACGGAAGGGGCAAACCTTGCTGTAAAGCTGGCTCGAAAATGGCAGATGCGAACAAACTGGAGTATAGCAGCGGA
>JANMEV010000353.1:0-9414 GCA_031377305.1 Planctomycetota bacterium
GCCAAAGAAGAAAAAGGCCGCCAAACCTCGTACCCGTCGCGCCAAAGAAGCGATGCAGCGTCGCCGTTTGGTATGGGTTGTCTACAGCAGCACAATGCGAGAAGAAGGCCGGTTCCTTTTCCATGAAAAGGACAAGGCTGACGAACTACTGGCGACCTTGCTGGGTCGCGGCAAACGCCGCTATTTCATGCAGCCAATGAAGGAACCCCTCAACGCTGACGGAACGCCTATGATCCAGGTCATCGTCCCGGCTCCTGATGAAGACGTTGATGACGAGGAGGTAAAGGTTGACGCGGAGGTTGAAGTCGCGGAAGACGTTGATCTTGATGCCGAACTGGAGCTTGAAGACGAAGTCGAAGAGGGCGAAGTTGAAGGCGAGGCTGAAGAGGCCGCGCCGGAAATCTGACGACCACGAGGGTCTTCGGGCAGGATTGACGGTTCTTGAACCCGCTTCGTCGACACCAGAATGTCAAATGTTGCACCTAACCGCGTTGTTCTCAACGCGGTTTTTTTGATCGAATCGTCGTGGCTTCGCGAGGGGATGTTTTCGTGACGTCGTCACCCATTCGCCTTCTGGTTTCGGTGCGAGATGCTGATGAGGCGATGCACGCCATCGCAGGCGGTGCCGACATCGTCGACGTGAAAGAACCGCTCAATGGTTCTCTCGGTCGAGCCTCGGCGGAGTCACTCAATCTGATCTCACGCCGACTACAGAATGTCGCCATGTCGCTCAAGGAAAGTGCTGGGGCCAACGGTTCATGGTTGCCCCCGAAGCTGGCCTTGAGCGTCGCTCTCGGCGAGGTGTCCGAGTGGTTAGAAAACGGGGGCGCGACTCAGCAGACATACGACTCCGTCCTTATGAATTTGCAGCCGCAGTTTCTGAAGGTTGGCCTGGCGGGACTCGCTCAATCAGGGCCCGAATGGACCGCTTCCTGGAACAACGTCCGAGCGCGTTTCCGCGGTGCTCATCAATGGGTCGCCGTCGCCTATGCGGACCACGTTCGAGCCAATGCACCAGAGCCGTTTGCGGTGTTCAATGCTGCGAAGAAAACGAGCTGTTCTGTGCTGCTGATCGACACCTTTGAAAAGGACGGCTCGACCCTTCTTGATTGGCTAACGCACTGCGAACTTCAATCGCTTCGGGTGGCAACGCAGAAGGCGGGAATCCAACTGGCCCTGGCTGGGCGAATCACTGAACAAGAGTTGCCTCAATTGCTTCGGGTTCACCCTGATATCGTCGCTGTTCGAGGAGCCGTGTGCGCCGGCGGCGAGCGACGATCGACAGTCGATCCAGGCAGGGTTCGAGCATTCGCCACGGCGCTGAGATAGCCAGCATTCGCCGACTCGGCTGAAGACCATCGCCCGGCTACTTTGCGCCGAACTCTGGCTGAGCATAGGACTCAAGGAAGCCGCACTTTCGGCATCGAAATGTGGCAATGGGAATCTGGTGCTCTGAGAGTTTTGTCCCGGTCCAGAATGAAGTTCGAGGCTCACCGGCCGACCAGTGATTCACCCCGCGTCCGCCATGTGTATGGTCGAGCACAAAACCTCGTTCCATCGAACCATCGCACTTTGGACAGGGCAAATCTTGCGTCATCGACTTGGGCTCCTGTGGACGTCTCGCGGCTGAATAAACAAATCTCAAATGCGCTGAGTTGTGGAATGCGATAGAGGGCTCGCTAGCGGGCGGTTGATTTAATCCTTACCCGATGCCTCAACGAGGGATTGTCGTTGAAGAACGCAGCAAAGCTTTTCCTACAATGACTTTTCGGGCTGTGAAAACCCATTGAATCAACAATCCGCCAGCCGCGAAAGTCGTCCCTTTGTATCTCTGAGATTCACCCGCAGCTATCGAGTTGGGGCTCACGAAGTCAAAAACGCCCGCGGCTGATTCTGCCAACATCTACTTCAAACGTTGCCGGTGCTAATGCTTTTGGACGCCACCCTGGATCTCACGAGCTCGGGCCATCGCTTCTTCTGCCTCGAAGATCTTGCCGCATCTCTGGTAGATCACTGAAAGCTGTGTAAACGAGAAAGCATCGGTCGGTTCCAGTTCAGCCACTTTCTTCGCATGAAAGATCGCTTCGTCCAGTCGCCCGAGTTTCTGCTGATGTACTCCCAAAGCCATATGAGTTTGAACATGGTTTGGTTCAACGGTCAGAATATGCTTCAACGCCTCGACGCAGCCTTCGAGGTTTCCCTCGGCCTTAAGTTTCATTGCGGCGTCGTACAACTTGGAGGGACTGCTCTCGGACATGAATGTGTCTCATTCGCTTCAAAAACGGAAGTAGGTCTAATTGCTTGGTATAGTAGACGGGCTGCGCCGCTACTCAATCAGGTTCAATTCCGTAACTGCATTTTTTTGAGGGACGGGAACTGGATCGCGGGCCGAACGCTCATCCTTCCGAATCGTGTCAATTCCATGAAATGGGCTGAGATTCAGTGTTCCACGTGGAACATCGAAAACGCGAGTTTCGGCAATTCCTGAAGATTCGTCGATTTCAACACCGCTGAGGACGGAACGGTACTCACTTTCGGCGTTTTTCTGAACCGGGCAAATCGGACTGAAAGTCACTCGTCGAACCGGCTTTGTTGGCGTACCTTGAGTGGTCGAAACTCGCCGCTGTCCTGTTGACATTCGCCAGAACTTTTCATTCCAAACAGAACGCTATTCTCATGAAGGTCCGTCCATCACTGATCGAATCCTCCGCCATCGTGGGGTTCTTTGTGCTGGGTGTTACTTTGCGCGTCTGGCACCTTGACCTTGAGGCCGTCGAGCACTTTGACGAAGGGATCTACGCCTCCGTACTTTGGCACGACGGAACTTTCAATGCTCCTTACCCCGCGCGTGAGTTCTATGCACCGCCTATGCTTTCGACGCTCATCGAAGTTGGCAGTCTAATTCCGGGCATCGGACCCTACGCCCCGTTTTTCCCTGCGGCGATGATGGGATCGCTTAGCATCCTCGCGCTTTGGTGGCTGGCTCGATGCTGGTTCGGAAAAGCTGCGGGGATCTTCATCGCAGCCGTCGTTGCCCTCAGTGACTTCCACATCATCTATTCCAGAATGGCATTGACCGACGTTCCCTGCCTGTTTTGGATCGTGGGGTCCGTCTATTTCGGAACGCTGGCTCTGCAGACGAATTCGGTCCGCAATGCGGTCATTGCAGGGTTCGTTTGTGGGCTGGCATGGTGGACCAAGTACACGGGCTGGCTTCCGCTGGCCATCATTTTCAGTGGCGGCATCCTCTGGTGGATCTGGGTTGGGCGGAAGTCCATCGGTGTTATGCGAGTAGGCGTGCTTTTCGCCGCGATGCTCGCAGCGGCCACGCTGACCTTCGCGCCGTGGTGGTGGCACCTGCAATCCGTCGGTGGCTATTCGGCTGTCGCAGCCAATCATGCTTCCTACATGCCGGGCATTTCGGCGTGGACCGATCACTTGTCGCAGCAACTGACGTTTCAGTTCTGGCAGGACGGAACGTTCGGCGGGATTTCGCTCGGCCTGGGGATGGTCGCGTCTGGGCTATTTCGATGGTTTTCTGCCGCACGTTCCACGTGGAACGTCAATGCCAGCAACACCTTACAGTCAAACCTGCGCGAAGATGCGGGAGATACGAAGACCTTCTTTCCGCCGATCAACGTTCTCCTTCGATTCCTTGTCGCGGGCGTTGCGATCCTGATACTAGCCCTGCGAATCTGGACTCCCTTGATGCTGGTCTGTCTTGCTCTGGGTGGGTTTGGCGGAATGTATCTCTGGCCGGTCCTTCGACGCTCATGGGACCGTGCAGTAGTAAAGGATCTATCTCCAACCTCAGCGGACGCTTTACCCTTGGCTCAAGGTGATCTCGACTCGGCGGCCACGATCGATCCGGCTCTCGGACTCTGTACGACACTGACCTGGTTCGTTGGAATGCTGGTCGCGACACCGTTCTATCATCCGTATGGCCGCTTGTTCTTTCCGCTACTCGCATCAGTCTGGCTTGCCGCAGCCGGCGGAGTGAGCTGGTGGATGGAGTCGAACTTGAGCGTCGCTCGCCGGATGATCGGAACAGGAGAGGTTCCCGTCCGTCGGCCATGGACGCAGTCGATAGTGCAGGGCATGCTGGTCGCCGCAGTTGTCACTTCGTTCCTGCGTTTCGACGACGAAGATCAGCTCGACCTCGTCGATGCGCAAGAAGTGTTCCACTCTCAACTATTTCAGGATCGCACGTCGATCGTCGCTGCCGCGAATGAGATTGCTGATCTGTGTGTGCTTTCTGCACGCAGCGAAGTCGTCTCAGTTCGTTCGTCCGTTGTTCCAGACGGGCAGACGATCTTTCCTGAGTCCGTCCTCGGGACAATCGAAAGCATCCAACCCCCGACGCAGTTCTTGCCCGACGATCGACGCCGCGAACGGCTCGTTGTCTACGCGTTTGGAGAGCCCGCCTTGCTGATGCACCTGGCCAACGCCGGCCTGACAGTTTCTCCTGTCGGCCACCTGAATCTCCAGGACCCGGGCGGAGTGACTCCCGCAGTGCCAACCTTCATCGTGATCGGTCCAAACGCCAAACGGACGCCCGGCTTCTGGGAAATGTGGCTGGAGAGAACGACACAATTCGAATCCGTTGGTGATGTGGCATACTTGCCCAGCGAGGTCACGTTGCTTGATCTCTTCAAGCCGAAGTGGCTCACGTTGCATCCAGAAGCACGCTCGCAGATGCTTGAGGTGCACCGAGTTCGATGATCGAACGGTCGATTGCGGTCTTCTCAAAACTGTCGCCACCGGTGTATCCGGTCTCCAGTTGCTAAAAATCGAGGGCGTTGCTGCAGAATTTGAGCACTTCCCTCGATCTCCGGTTCAGGGAGTGACCTACAGTTTCAAACGAAGGTTTGTGACGCAACGGTGGTGCACTTGCAGGAAAGCTCGGTTTCATGGCAAAGAGCTGGCGACTAAAGAAGTTGATCAATTGGTCGTTGCAGGGTCCAATTGCCATGCGTTTGCTTACTCATTTCATCGCCTACAATCTCGCGACGCTCGCCCTGATCCTCGCATGTTATGGCCTTCGCACAACGTTTGCAGCAGTCACTGAGGAGCCGATTTCCGCAAAGCCGATGACATTCTGGCAGCAGGCGGCACCGGTCATGATCAGCATGTTCGTCATGACGCCGTTCATGGTTTGGGATCTAATGACGCTCACCAATCGCATCGCCGGGCCTCTGTTTCGATTCGAGACGATCCTGAAGGACTTCATCAAGAGCGGCACGCTGAAGCCAGCAACTCTTCGAAACGGTGACTTGCTCACTGACTTTCAAAAGCAGTTCAACGAGTTCACGGAAGCGATGCACGCTCTGTACCCGGAGACGAAGCCCGTCGCGGTCTTTGAAGCCACACCCGAATCGACCACTTCGAAGAACGCGAACTTGAAGGATCGCCCCGAAGTGACTCATTAGTTTCATGTCGCCAGGTGCCCTGATAGTACCTCACTGCCGCTCCGTCGAGTGATTACTTCGAACCGACCGGACAACACTCCAAATCCGAAAACGCGGCCGTATTTAGGCTGCGACCTCGAATCTGGGGGAAATCACTTCTACCAGACGGGATTCTGGAGTGTACTTTTTGAGTGATAGGGTTGACTCGGAAACTGTTCCGCGGTTAAACCATGTATTGAACCGGAAGTGAAATTGGCGGTCCGGTGTCTTGAGCCACTGTGTTTTTGCGAGATTGTCGGCGTCAGGAACATCCATTTCTGAGCCGCTTTGTGTTGTCCTTCCTCACCTTCTTTTGATGTCTGTCCAATGTGGTTTGGCTCAACCGTGAGCCGCTGAAACCATCCCTCCTCGGACAGCCTGACGAAGACCAACGGAGAAGCCGCGATGACCGCGAGACTCCGAGTTTACGACTCTTTTGCGTTTCCTTCGAAGCGTCGGATGATTGTTCGCCTATTGCTCGCCTGGTGGCTGATACCACTGGCCGGCGCGATGGCTCAAGAACCGCTTCGTGAACTCATCAACCGCGAACTCGCGCCGCCGTCGACTTCGGGATGGCCAAAGGCTTCCGACGCTGAATTCCTGCGCCGCGTTTCGATCGACTTGAACGGAATGCCGCCGAACGCTGATGACGCTCGTGCGTTTCTGAACGACGCGGATCCGGCAAAGCGAGAGAAACGAATCGACCAGCTCATGGCGTCGCCGTTGTTCACTCGACACCTGTCGACCACGCTTGATGTGATGCTGATGGAAAGACGGCCCAACACCAACGTGAGTCAGGATGAATGGCAGGCATGGTTGATGAAGTCCGTGCGCGATAACAAGCCTTGGAACGTGATCGCTCGCGAGATCCTGACGGCCGACGGCGATGTCGCTCAGACGCGAGCCGCCGCAAGGTTCTATCTTGATCGCAACTCGGAACCACATGTGATCACGCGGGACCTCGGGCGAGTTTTCTTTGGTCGAGACATGCAATGCAACCAGTGCCACGACTCACCAATTGTCGCTGACTACCTGCAGCGCGACTACCATGGACTACTCGCGATCGCGTCGACTGGCTACGAAGTGAAAAAGAAAGTTGGCGAGAAGGACGTCGCTGTTCTCGGAGAGCGCTCCGGTGCGGATCTGACGTTCGAATCAGTATTCATTAAAGGCACTTTGCACCGCACCGCCGCTCGTCTGCCGGGCGGAGTTTCCATCGTGGAACCCACACTCTATCCCGGCGAGGAGTACACAATCGCGCCCGCGGATGGCGTGCGAGCCGTTCCAAAATTCAGTCGCCGCGCCGCATTGGCAGAGCAGGCAACGAATGGTTCCAATCTCGCATTCAATGAGAACATCGTCAACCGCCTATGGGCGATGATGCTGGGGCGAGGTCTCGTTCATCCGCTCGACATGATGCATCCGGACAACTCGTCTGCGAGTCCGTCGCTGCTAAAGCAACTGGGCGATCGAATGGTCGCTGCAAACTTCGACATGAAATGGTTTCTGCGCGAGCTGGCAATGAGCGATGTCTATCAGAGACCCTTTGATTTGACGCCCGACGTTATCGATTCGCTTGCGGCGGCAACCTTGGAACGAGACCAGCTTGCGTCGAAGAAAGACCCTGTCGATGTTGCAGCTCGCGACGCATCGAAGTTGGCCACTACCGCCGACGATACCTTCACTGCTGCCGAGGCGGCGATGCTTCCTGTGGCCGTTGAACTCGACGCCGCCAGAACTCAATACGTGGATGCGAAGAAGAAGCTCGACGATGCTCAGAAAGCGTTGGCGGATGCGACTGGCTTGCTCACAACAAAGACCAATATCTCTGCGACGCTGCAGCAGGCGTTGACTCCACTTCAAGCGGCAACCGCCGCGCTTCCCAACGACGCGGAGCTGGCGGCCACCGCAGCAAAGCTCACCGCGCGGACTCAACAGATTGCCACAGAACTGCCAGCATTGCAGCAAGCGGTGACCGACAAGTCAGCAGCCGTCACTCCCGTCAATAATGCGTTCGCTGCCACAAAGGCAACGCTGGATTCCACCAGTCAAAAACTGCAGCCGCTGCTTGAGGCCGTGCGAATCGAGGAAGCAAAATTTGTCGCAGCTCGCGCGGTCATGCAGGTGGCAGAGCAGGAAGCAGAGTCGATAAAGAATCGACTCGCCATAGCAGAACGAATCTCGCTGACGGCACAGACGAGGGCTTCCATCAACGAAGCGACGCAAGCCCATGCAAGCAGCGAAGCCGCCTTCGTTTTTGCAAATGCTCAGGTCAACGAATATCTTACGGTGGTGCAACAACGAACGGCAGCGATGCAGACCTGCGAGCAGGAGATGGCAGCGGCATCCAGCGCCATGTCGAACGCTCAGACGGAACTGCACTCGCGACAGACCGCAACTGTTGTTCTGTCGGAAGCAAAGGCCGCGATCGATCGCGCCGCGTCGCTGCTGCCTGCTGACGAATCCATCGCGACGAGTGCGAAGACGCTGAGCGAAAAACTCGCGGCTTCTCAGCTTTCCGCAAAAGCCTCTGAAGAGTTTCTTCTCGTCGCGACTCAGAAGAGTCAGGCCGCTCGTGACGCGATGACGGCAGCTCAGACGCAAATGGCCGAATCAACTGTCGAACTTCAACGGCGTCAGCAGGTCGCGGCGCAGTGCGGTGCCGCAGTGACGGAATCCCGTGCGTCTGTCCAATCGGCTGACGTTGCGTTTCAGAAATCACTTGAGCCAGTGCCGACTGATCTGTCAGCTCGGTTCGCGTTGTCGCAGTTGAAGCCATTGACTCCGGAGCAACTCTGCTGGACCGTGTTCAAAGTCACAACCGTCTACGATCGCTACGTCGTCGGCGAAGTCGCTGAACTCGACAAAACGGCGCCTTTGACTGACGAGCAGCGAAAAGATCCCAGCATCCAAACCGTGCGAGCCGCTGAGATCGAACAGCGGACGTTTGACAAGCTCAAGGGCAACATTGGAAGCTATGTGCAGCTCTACGGTGGCGGTCCCGGACAGCCGCAGAACGATTTCTACGCGAGTCCTGATCAGGCACTGTTCACAGCCAACGGCAGCGCGATCAATAGCTGGGTTGTTCCGGCCTCAGACAATGCGACCGAGCGCATCATCAAGGCGACCGATCCTCGAATCGCTGCAGAAGAACTTTATCTTGGCGTCCTGACTCGCATGCCATCCGAGGGCGAGATCGCTGAAGTGACATCGTTTCTGTCAACTCGTCCCGATCGAACCAAGGCGGCTCAGGAGCTCGTCTGGGGATTGATCAGTAGCGCGGAGTTTCGTTTCAACAGGTAGTGAGTTTCATTGAGCCGTTTAACGCTCAACGAGACCAAACAACCGCTCGTCGGCTTATCAAGAGGAGAATCACAATGACACTCAACTATCCCTGCAAGTCGGTAGCTCACGGATTGGCGCGGCGGCAGTTTTTGGGCACTCTCGCCGCTGGCGCGGGCACGATGGTTGGAGGCTTGGGAGCGTTTACGACTCAGGCGATCGCGGCTCAGTTGAAGTCTGATCAGAAGCGGATCGTCGTCTTCAACATGCATGGCGGTTTGAGCCAGCTCGAAAGTTGGGATCCGAAACCCGGCACTGAGACCGGCGGGCCGTTTCTTTCAATCCCAACATCTGTCCCGGGAATTCACATCAGCGAGCTGCTCCCAAAGACGGCTCAGCAGATGCAGCATCTGTGCCTTGTGCGAGGTGTCAACACCAGCGAAGACGACCACGGCAAAGGAGCCTATATGATGATGACCGGTCGACGACAAACGCCGGCCGGTGAGTCGCCTCAAATCGGTGCTGTCGCGGCAAAGACGCTCAACCCGGACGACAGTGCTCTCCCCGGACACATTTTGATTACTCCCGGCGGCGGCGGCGGACGAGGAAACGACGCTGCCTGGCTAGGGCCGAAGTATGCCAGCGTTCAACTGGGCAATGGCAACCCACCGCCGAATACGACTCG
>JANMEV010000390.1:0-10255 GCA_031377305.1 Planctomycetota bacterium
ATTGGGTCGCGCCGGAGCGAAAGCGTCGATTGTGAACCGAATCCGTGGCCCGTGCAAGCCGATGGTCAGGCGGGCATTGAGTTCCAGCGCCCTGTGCGTTTCCAATTGCCAGATCATTGTGCAAAAAAACAGTGTCGGTACCATTTGGCTCGGGACGAGATTCGATGGGGCGAGCGATCGACTCATTGGTCGTTCTTTTGGCGGGAGTTTTCTTCACAGGTTAATATTTGCGAGCGTTTTTTCGTGTCCGATTTCGAACTCAATGATTTTGAGATCGCTCACGAATTGTACTCACGTGACGAACGGCGAGCGTTTCAGGCGGTTCGGCGTTCAGACAAGGCAAACGTTCGACTGACCATCTTTTCGCCAGAAATGTCGCAGAGAGCCGATTTCCGCCGAGCCCTCAAAATGGATCGGGCGATGCTGTCGATGATGCAGCATCAGTCGATCCTGCGATTCCTCGGTAGCGGCGAATCGGAGGGCCAACTGTTCTTCTGGACGGAGGTTTGTGGCTTCGAACCGCTTTCGGCTCAGTGCGAACAGGGGCGATCGTTCTCGTGTGAAGATGTGATCGAAATTGGATGGCAGATCTGTTCGGCTCTGCAGCAGGCTCACAATCTGGGAATGGTCCATAGTGGCTTGTCGACAGACTCAGTGCTGCTTTCTGACAGCTTGCAGGTGATCGTCATAGATTTCGGTGTTGCACGATGGCTGAAGGCCGGGCAGGCTTGCGATCCTGCTGATGAAAAGGGCCCTGCCCTGATCACAATCAGCGCAACTGCTTCGCGAGTGGAAGTTGAGAAAGACCTCGCCGACCTTGCAAGCCTGCTGATCAGGTTGATTCAGAATTCCAGTGATGCTCCCGAGTCGCAGGAGTCCGGCCGAACCACGATAAAGGCAGCTCTTGAACGTTTGCTCGCTCGAGTGACGTCTTCGGATCCTTCGCAGCGTCCCGTGAGTGCCCGTGAGTTTCAGGGGCGACTGGGTGAAATTCTGATTGGAACCGACGACGACGCAATGCCGCTGGTCGATCAGCGCGGAGCGGTGTCCACTTCGAAGCGTTCGATCGTTGTGGAATTGTTCGAATCGCCTGAATCCGACAGCCCTCTGTCACCGTCGATGGGCGAATCGGCAGGTTCTGCCAGCCGCGTGCAGATTCTGCCGATTCTGATTGGCATCGCTGTGATCGTTGTAATCACGTTGCTTGCCGCTTCACTCTTCTAAACGGCGGATCCAGCCGAACTGCACTTTCGCACCTGTCCAAAATGATGTTCAGGGCGAAACTTGAGTCAATTTTCAATTTTCTCAATGAGCCCTTGCGCTTAAGTTCCTCGGATCTTACCTCTCCCCGACAAGCATCTCGCCAGCGTTCGCATGGTCTGCCTGTCACGTCCTCTCCTTTCTCTGTAAGTCTGAGGAATCCCGTATGAGACTCCGAATCAGAAACTTGATTCTGACGGTCGCTCTGATTTTTGGCATGACATCGACCGCCAGCGCCAGTCACTATTGTCCGTTGTTCGCTCCGTTTCATTGGCTCTTTGGTTGTAACAATGGCTGCGGAGGATATGGCGGCGGATGCGGATATGGTGCCTATGCTCCGAATCCTTACGCGACGCATCGGATTATCGACGACTGGTTGGGATACGGTTATCTTCGAAATCAGCAGGGCACTCTGGGCCACTATCCTGGCCGCCCATTCAACTGCTATCAGCCATCGTATCCAGCCGTATGCCAGCCATACGCTCAGCCTGCTCCAGCGTTTGCGATGCCAGCTCCAATGCAAATGCCACAGCCAGCTTTTCAGGCTCCGTTTATGGACGGGTGCCAGGATCCTTGTGGAGATCCATGCACACAGGCTCCGATGGCTCAATACCAGCCAATGCCGGTTCCCGTCACGACTTTTCGCCCTATGACCGTGGACCGCGGTCACTGGCAGCGAGTCTGGGTACCGCGTCCTGTGACGACGATGGTTCCTCAAACACAGTACATGATGCCATCTCAAATGCAGATGCAGCCACAAATGATGAACTATGGCTGTGGCGACGACTGCGGTGGCGACATGGAAACGATGATGCCGGGCATGCCGGGAATGTCCGGCATGCAGATGCCGGGAATGTCATCTGACGCTGGCTGTTGCGGCTCCGAAGGAACCATGATGCCTCAGAGCATTCAGGGTCTGCCGTCATCAAAGGAACTCGGCATGCCTCAGTCAAGCATGATGTATCCAGGAGCAATGTCGCAGCCGTACGCGATGGCACCATATTCATCAATGAACCAGTGGTCGCCTAACCAATGGTCGCCAGCACCGGCTTCAATGGCATGGTCACCAACGATGCCGTATTCGGCGATGGGATATAACTCAGCCGCGACGAATCATACGATGCGGCCTCGAGCAGCCCGTCGCGATTTCCGCCGCGCAGTTGCCGGGCACCAATACTACGGAGCCCAATCAGTTTATCCTGCGATGGCCTATCAGAATCAGATGCCCAGTATGATGGCTTATTCTCGTCAGGCGGCACCGCAGTTCGCGTACTCTCAGCCAATAACCATGCAGCCCGCTTTTGGCCAGGCGATGTATCCTCAGCCGCAGCAGATGGCATGGCAGGCCGCTCCAATGACGGCTCAATGGACACCGCAGTCATATCCAATGATGCAGTCACAGGGTGCGATGCCTGGAATGATGCAGGGACAGAACCTGGCCGGCGACATCATGGGTGATCACGAAATGGCTCCGGCGACGACGGCAGCAGTGCCAATCGTACCAAACTCATTCAATGGCCGAACGCCATTCATGCGAGCGAATCTGTCGAATCCGATGCGAACTGGCTCAGCCAATCGTTATCCCAACTCGGTTCGATAGAGCCTGGCGAATCCGGTGAGTATTCCTCGACGGCTCGCCGCAGTTCATTTGCGGCGAGCCGTTTCTGTTACAGGTGTTGTTCTGACCTTTTGCCGATGCTGCGAGACTTTATGCAACCCGACCAGAAGAAAGGTGCTTTCCGAGCATTTCGCCGAGCGACCGGTATCGGTGCTGATCCTGGATCAATTGATCGTGGGCCGCAGCCGATTTCGTCAAAATGCCGAATCAACCGGATTTCGTTTAACTCGATCCACGTCGAAGAAGAAGTAATTGACACCGTCAGCGAACTGAACGAGGACGTACCGTCCGATCGGGTCTACTGGTTTAGGCTGGAAGGGACGGCCGATTCTGACACGCTGCAACAACTCGGCGATGCGTTTGGCCTGCATCCTCTTGCACTCGAAGATGTTGTGAATACACATCAGCGATGCAAAGTGGAAGACTACGAAAACCATCTGTTCGTGGTGATTCGCCTTCCCGTTTACGAAGCAGATGGCAATTTGAACACTGAACAAATCAGCTTGTTCATTGGGGAAGACTTTGTTGTATCACTGCATGACGGCAGCAACGCCTTGGAGCCTGTGCGAGATCGAATCCTGCGAGGTCGTGGCCGAGTGCGGGAGATGCAGGCCGACTATTTGGCATACACGATTCTCGACACCGTGATTGACAACTACTTTCCCATTATCGAAGAGATTGGTAACCGACTGAATGCCATTGACGATTTGTTGGAACGTGAATTCGATACAACTCATCGACTTGAAATTCGGAATGTTCGAACAGACTTACTGCTGTTACGCCGCACCATCTGGCCACAACGAGAAGCGATCGCCGCTCTTATGCGAGACGACTGCAAGCTGATCCATCCATCGACCAGAACATACCTGCGTGACTGCTACGATCATACAATTCAGCTCATGGATGTCACAGAAACCTACCGAGAGCTTTGCGCCGATCTGCGGGATTTTCATCTCGCAGACATCAGTTATCGCAGCGGCGAAGTAATGAAAACGCTTACCGTGATCGCAACGCTCTTCATGCCGCTGAGTTTCATCGCAGGATTCTATGGTATGAATTTTGAATACATGCCGGAACTCAAATGGCAGCTTGGGTATCCCATCGTCATTTGCATAATGCTGAGTGTGGCTGGCGCGTTTCTAATCTTCTTCCGTCGCAAGGGTTGGATTTAATGCTCTATCATCAATGTTGCGATGGTCGTATGCCGAACCGAACGGAGCGAGTTTTGGTCTGACTCGTCATTTTCTCGGAATCTCAATGCGATGCACATTTACGCCAATCACGAATCCGACATTCCCCGATTCCCTTTCGAGCAGTCGGATCTTGTTGACGGCGTTGCACATCTCGTCTGACACAATCTTGCCGTCGGGCCGCCGACTCGACTAACTCCGACGATGCGAGTTCGAGAGTCCAACTGTCCTGGATCAGCAAGCGCGCACGTTCCCAACCACTTTCGGAATTCCCGCTGGGGGCGAAAAGTAGACGGGCGATGTCATTCATTCACCACGAGAAACTGACGTTTGAAAATATTGAGCAGATGCTTACTGAGAAGTTTTCTGAACCATCGTCAGCAGACTCGCATCACGAGCAATTTGCCATTGTCCGCCATTCTTTCTGAGCACCGACAACGTATGCCCGGCACGATGAATGGGCTCATGAGCTCCTGACGGCAACACTTTGACGTCCAAATGAGTCCGCATGAAGGCGAAGTCGCCAGTGACGTGGATCTCCAGAATCACCGCGTGGATTTCAAAGTTCGGGCGAGCGCCGCCAGTGGGACCTTTGGACATGGTTGCGAACTCTGTCTTTCCCATCGGCTCACGCCCGGGGGCAAGAAATACGACATCGTCCGTCATCAAGCTTAGAACCGCGTCCACGTCCCCGGACTTCGTCGCCGCATGCCACGTTTCGACGAGGGCTCGAATTTGTTCTTCATCGGTGAGCATGAACGTCTCGTATTGCGGGTGAAGTGTTTCGACGAGCACAACGTTGCATGTTGTGCTTGTCCCACGATGATAGCAAATGCAGCTCGCACGCGGAGCGACCGTAGACCCGCCGCTCCGCCGGTGAAAATTTTTCGGGGATCAGTGTCAAGGATATCAGCATCGCAGGCCCGACTGATCGGGACGAGTTCAGGCACCGGCCGACTTGTGCATCTGCTGGTGTCGAAGTCGAATCATTTTTCTACCACGGAAAACACTGAATACACGGAAGAGTCTTACAAGAACTTGCCGCAGTTCTTTCCGTGTGCTTCTGTGTTTTCCGTGGTTCAAATTCGCGATTCAGACCGCGCAGGGAAAATCCCGCCGTGGGTGCGGCGGGATTTGGAGTGGAATGGGCATTCCTGCCCGTCAAAAATGCGGTCGGACAGGAATGTCTACATTCAAACGTTCGACAATGCACTACACCTTGGCCATTTGTTCTGCGGCCATCTCTTTCAAAGCTCGCTTGTAGTCCACTGGCATGACCTTGTGGAAATGCTTCAGTGACTTTTGCCAGCTCTCCAGGATCTGCTTCGCGATTGAGGAACCGGTGTACTTTGAGTGGTTCTCGATCAGCGTCTTTAGTTCCTGAATGTCGGCCTCTTCGAGCATCTCTTCCAGAGCCACCATCTCCAGATTGCAGTTCACTAGGAACTTGCCGTTCGGATCGTAGACGTACGCTACGCCGCCCGACATGCCAGCCGCGAAGTTACGGCCGGTGGGGCCGAGCACCACAGCGCGGCCGCCGGTCATGTATTCCAGACCGTGATCGCCACAGCCTTCGATGACGGCGGTGGCTCCTGAGTTTCGCACGCAGAAACGTTCGGCCGCGATGCCACTGAAGTAGGCTTCACCCGACGTTGCGCCATACAGAGCCACGTTGCCGATGATGATGTTCTCATTGGCCTTGAAGTCGACTCCCTTTGGTGGGTACACAATCAAACGACCGCCGGACAAGCCCTTGCCCGCGTAGTCGTTGGCATCGCCTTCGACTTCGATCGTTATCCCGTGCACCAGCCATGCCCCGACGCTTTGGCCAGCGGAACCCTTGGCCTTTATGTGAATCGTGTCCCCTGGAAGCCCGTTGGCTCCATGAGCGCGACTCACTTCGTTGCTCAGAATCGTCCCGAAAGCGCGGTCGATGTTCTGGATCGTCGTGTCGATGCGAACATGCTTCTTGTCTTTCAGAGCCGGCTCGCATTTCTTCAGTAGTTCCATATCCCGGACGTTGTCCAGAGCATGGTCCTGGCTGATTGTGCAATAGGTCTGCACCGCATCATGAGGCTTCTTCGCTGGCGTCAGAATCGGCGACAGATCCAACTGGCTGGCCTTCCAGTGAGTCACCGTTGGATCGAGTTCCAGCATGTCGACTCGACCGACCATTTCATTGATCGTGCGGAAGCCAAGCTCGGCCATGATTTCCCGAGTCTCCTCAGCCACCATGAATAGATAATTCACTACGTGTTCCGGCTTGCCCTGGAACTTTTTGCGAAGAACCGGGTCCTGAGTCGCAATGCCGACCGGGCATGTATTCAGGTGACACTTTCGCATCATGATACAACCCAGAGTGATCAGCGGAGCCGTCGCGAAACCGAACTCTTCCGCACCCAGCATTGCGGCCATCACCACGTCGCGACCGGTCTTCAACTGACCGTCGGTCTGTAAGCGGACTCGGCTACGCAGGTCGTTCATGACGAGCGTCTGATGAGTCTCGGCGATCCCCAGTTCCCAAGGCAGACCGGCATGCTTGATACTAGTCAGCGGCGACGCACCT
This sequence comes from Planctomycetota bacterium, assembly GCA_031377305.1. Lineage (GTDB taxonomy): Bacteria > Planctomycetota > Planctomycetia > Planctomycetales > Planctomycetaceae > SXXK01. The sequence continues at coordinate 6,635 of JANMEV010000390.1, forward strand.
GTTCCGCCTTCGAAGCCGGAGATCAGGATGTTGTCGGCATGGCCCTTCGCCACGCCCGACGCAATCGTGCCCACGCCGACTTCTGACACCAGCTTGACGCTGATGCGAGCTCGTCGGTTGGTGTTCTTCAGGTCGAAGATCAACTGCGACAGGTCTTCGATCGAATAAATGTCGTGATGCGGCGGAGGACTAATCAGACCCACGCCCTTCGTTGACATGCGAGTTTCCGCGATCGTCTTGTCGACTTTGTGACCAGGCAGCTCACCACCTTCCCCCGGCTTCGCGCCCTGAGCGATCTTGATCTGCAGTTCGTCGGCGTTGGTCAGATACCATGAGGTCACACCGAATCGACCAGATGCAATCTGCTTGATCGCCGAACGACGCGAGTCCCCGTTTTCCATTGGCTCGAAACGATCGTATCGTTCGCCACCTTCGCCGGTGTTGCTCTTGCCGCCGATGCGATTCATCGCGATCGCAAGGGACTCATGAGCATCCGCTGAGATCGAGCCGTAGCTCATCGCACCTGTGCAGAATCGCTTGACGATCTCGGCCGCGGTTTCGACCTCCGCCAACGGAACGGGTTCGCCCTTGCGGAACTTCAAAAGGCCTCGCAGATGGCACGAACGAGTGGTCTCGGTATTCACCAGCTTCGAAAAATCCCTGTACGCCGACTTGTCCCCGGTGCGAGCGGCCTGCTGAATACGGCCGATCGTGTGAGGATTCCACGCGTGCTTTTCGCCCTGACGACGCCACGCGTACAAGCCCTGATTCGGCAGTTCGTGAGAAATGCTGTCGGGGTTCTCCGGGAATCCGACGTGGTGACGCATCATGGCTTCGGTAGCGAGGATGTCGAAGTTGACGCCCTTGATTCGGCTGGACGTTCCCGCGAAGCAAAGCTTCACGACGTCGTCAGCCAGACCGAGTGCTTCGAAGATCTGAGCGCCCTTGTAGCTTTGCAGCGTCGAGATCCCCATCTTCGCCATGACCTTCAACATGCCGTGAGCCACGCCGGAACGATACGCGCCCACGATGCGATCGTCGTCCCAATCGTCGGTGAGCTTGCCGTCCAGTCGAGCCTGTCGCAGGGCGTACAACGCGAGGTATGGATTGACGGCGTCGGCACCGTAGCCGATCAACAGGCAGAAGTGATGCACTTCGCGAGCTTCACCCGATTCGACCAGCAGGCCGATCTGAGTTCGCTCTTCGTGACGCACGAGGTGATGATGCACGGCCCCGGTCGCCATCAACGCACTGACGGGGACTTGATCAGCACTGATCTTTCGGTCGGACAGCACGACCAGGCTGTAACCGTCCTTGATTGCGTCGCGAGCTTCTTTGCAGATGCGATCGAGAGCCGGTCGCAGTCCATTGATGCCTTCTGACTTCGGATAAGTAATGTCGATCGTCTTGCATTTCCAGTCGCGATAGTTGATTCCCTTCAGATTGGCCATCTGATGGTTCGTCAGGATCGGATGAGGAATCGCGAGTCGGTGACAGCTCTCCTTCTTCGTGTCGAGCAGGTTGGCTTCCGGGCCGATGTAACATTCCAGCGACATAACGACTTCTTCGCGGATCGAGTCGATCGGCGGATTCGTCACTTGCGCGAAGAGCTGATGGAAGTAGTCGTACAGCATGCGGGGCTGATCGCTGAGGCACGCGAGAGCCGCATCATTGCCCATCGAGCCGATCGGATCCTTGTCGGCCTTGATCAGCGGCAGCAGCATGAAGTTCATCGTTTCGGACGTGTATCCAAACGCCTGCATGCGGTTGAGCAGTTCCTGGCCGGTCAGTCGTTCCGGCGGAGTCTTCTTTGGAAGCTCTTCCAGGCGAATTCGCTGTTCCTGAACCCACTGCTTGTAAGGACGTCGTGAGGCGACATCGGACTTCAGTTCTTCGTCATCAATGATGCGGCCCTGTTCGAAGTCGACAAGGAACATACGGCCAGGCTGCAGACGACCTTTGTACTTCACGTTCGAAGGATCAATGTCCAGCACGCCCACTTCGCTCGCCATGACGACCTTGTCGTCTTTGGTGACGTAGTAGCGACTTGGACGCAGACCGTTGCGGTCCAGCGTCGCGCCGATGTAGTGGCCGTCGGTGAAGGAGATCGAGGCTGGTCCGTCCCATGGTTCCTGAACGGCCGAGTAGTATTCGTAGAAGGCTCGCTTGTCTTCCGGCATCGTCTGATGATTCTGCCACGCTTCGGGCACCATCATCATCACGATTTCCTGCAGCGTGCTGCCGGAGTGATACAGCATCTCCAGCGCGTTATCGAAGCAGCCCGAGTCCGACGTGTGCGGTTCGACAATTGGGAACAGCTTTTTGATGTCTTCGCCGAAGAGTTCGCTCTTCATCATGCCCTGGCGAGCGAACATCCAGTTGCTGTTGCCCTTCACGGTGTTGATTTCGCCGTTATGCGACATAAATCGCAGTGGTTGAGCTCGGTCCCAGCTTGGGAAGGTGTTCGTGGCGAAGCGTGAGTGAACCATGGCGAGGTGCGTGTCGTAATCTTCGGCCTGCAGGTCTTTGAAGAACGGCAGAACCTGGAACGACGTGAGCATGCCCTTGTAGATGATCAGCTTAGTCGACAGCGAACACACGTAGAACAGCAAAGCCTCGGACATGTCGCTGTTGCGAAGCTTGTGGCTGGACAGCTTGCGAATGATGAACAGCTGGCGTTCGAGACCGTCCTTGTCCAGTCCGTCCGCACCGCCGATGAACAGCATTTCCATATGCGGCGCACAAGCTCGGGCGGTGTTGCCGATGTCGGCCTTGTCATAGTCAACCGGCAGAGCGCGCCAGCCGAGCAGCGTCTGACCCTGCTGCTTGATGAAGTCTTCAACCGTCTCCTTGCAGGTGGCTCGCTGAGCAGCGTCCTGCGGAAGAAAGACGATCCCCGCGCCGTACTTGCCGGCTTCCGGAAGGACTACGCCGATGTCGGACTTGGCGACTCGCGTGAGGAATTTATGCGGCAGCGCGGTGAGCATCCCGGCTCCGTCGCCGGTGTTGGATTCGCAACCACACGCGCCGCGATGGTCCATGTGTCGCAGGATGCGATCGGCATCGTCAACGATCTGGTGCGAACGTTCGCCCTTAATGTGCGCGACAAAACCGACGCCGCAATTGTCGTGTTCGTTCCGAGGATCATACAACCCGGTGGCTTCCGGCGCGCCGTAGGAGGGCTTGAACGGAGCTGGATACTGATTGCCGCGTACATCTTCCATGTTTGTGATCCTCTTTCAATGAGTCCCAGGCGAGCGGAGGGCGTGAGCCCTCCGAGCCATAGAGTTTCAGTCGTCAGGCGGTTTTCTCGGAGGGCTGACGCCCTTCCGCTCGCACGTCAATGGTCAGTTTCCGACAACCGGTCGGAACGGCGTGTGCGCATCGAATTTGCCACCAGGATTCGCTGACACACGTGATTTAGGACACGTTCAGCTTGTTAGTGGCAAATGGCCCGTTTGGACGCAGCCGCGCGTTTCACACCCGCATTGACAGTCTTGACGACTTTTGCGAATCGCGAACACTCGCAACCTACAGATGCGACGACAGACGTCGTTCGCTCGGTCAGTGACCGGGAAGCTGTAGAAGCGGGGATTCGGAGCGAATTCAGCATGGATAGAA
>JANMEV010000395.1:0-10132 GCA_031377305.1 Planctomycetota bacterium
GTGCGACGTGGCTTCCTCCATTCGTGCCTGAGGGGCAGAAATGCGTATCGTTCATCTTACCCGGTGGCCGCGAGCGAGCTTCCATTCAAAAAAAACTCAGGTCGGCCGCTCGAGTTCAGCGGATTGTTCGCTGCCCATCACTGCAGAGTATTAAATTCCTCGCTGAAGTCAGCGGCCGACGACACAAGCAGCACAAGTAAGCAATCATTGGTTTGACAATGTTCCGATTGGCGGCAAAAGTAGTGACACCATTCGCCGTCGCCGTCGCCTGCATGACCATACGCTCGCAGTATAACTTTGAGCGAAAGATCCTGCACCTTTTTTTTCAGCCGAGTTCGAAGCGAAATGGCGTCATGCCGCGTCAATGCGGCAACAACGCTGAACCCGAATGGGACGCTGCCTTGAACCGCTGTTGGCAGATTGATGTTGAACTCAGAAGAGAGATAGTCGAACAGCATTCCGATCTCGGTCGATGAGGCACTTGGAAAGTGATCGACCCAACGAGTCGGATTGTCAAACGCTTCTTCCAACGATTCATGCGGACCAAGAAGCAGTGTATGAATGCCTCGACTCATGCAGCATAATGCCCCCGGCGAAAGCACTTAGGGATTCAACTTTGTTTCGACGGGCGTCGGTTCGGCGGGCTTTGGTTCCAGCAGCTCCTGCTCGAGGAAGCCATAGGCCTTTTCCAGAGCTTCGGCATTCATCGCGGCCTGGATATGTCCGGCGCCTTCGATCGTATGCATTTCCGTTTTCACACCGTGCTCTTTGAGAGCATTGTGACACGACTTGCTCCAATCGATGGGCACTAATTCGTCGGCTGTTCCGTTGAAAAAGAACACGGGCGAATCGTCCTTATCGACGAAGACCGGTGCTGACGCATTCCTGAACTTCTCCGGAACGGTTTTCAAATCACCGCCCATCCAGTAGGTGGCCCAACGTCCGTCGTCTGGAAAGGAGCGAAAGTCCGTCGGAGCGCCTCCTGCGACAACTGCCTTCAGTCGAGTATCCACATCGCCATTCTTTTCGCTCGGCGCTTCACCGGTCGTTGCCAGCAGACAAACGAGGTGACCGCCGGCTGAATAGCCGATTGCTCCCAGCCGTTTGGGATCGACTTTGTAGTCAGCGGCGTTCGATCGGATCCACTTCACAGCTTCTCGACAATCGTCAATCTGGGCAGGAAACTTGTGCTCGGGAGCAAGGCGATAGTCGATCGCAAAGCAGACCATGCCTCGTTTTGCCAACGCATTCGCGTAGGCTCGAAGTTGCAACCGATTTCCCGACTTCCACGCTCCGCCGTGCACGACCAATACTGCTGGATACGTGCCGTCCTGCTTTGGAACAAACGCATCCAGCAACAGTTCTCGATCGCCGACTTTTGAATAAACAATTTTCTCGCGAACTTCGAACTCAGTCTCCGCCGAAGCCGATGCAACTGAGGAAACCCAGGTCAGCATGATCAACGATGGCAACAGCAACATGGAAAACCTCACGGACGACAGAACCAGACAAGTTGATGCGAGTGGTTTACGGGGATCAGTAGTCTAGCCACACTGCGTCATGTTTGCAAAAACGATGCATTCCTGGATCATCAACCGAAACGCTTTCGTGGTCTGTTGCAGCAAAATGCTGCGAACCGAATGCCGCGTGTTGATCCACGTTGAACGTTGGAAAACACAGCACGACACCCGCGGCTAGCGGTTGAGTCAGGAACGTCGCTGGCCGCCGAGGAAGGACGTGGAATCCGCAAGGTGGCGTCGGAAGTCGGACGTTCGTTCAAGCAGCTCCGTTAACGCGCGGTCATCCTTCACAATACTTTCGCATGCGGACTCGAGCCCTGGGAAGAGGCCATCGGAAATTCGACTTTCCACCATTGATTGAGCCAATCTCTGAATCTGCGCCGCGAGGCCGCGCCGCAGTCGCCAGGTGTAGCTCAGCACCAGAATGCCTGACCACAACAACAAAAAGATTGACGCTGGAATGTAAAAATCAACTGCCAGCAACGGTTCCGCCTGAGCCCGCGTGCCGATGATGGGAGCCAGAAACGAACTCCAGAAAAAGTTGTGGCCGATGCGACCGATTAGAAACAACACATACAGCAAAAACAGAGCTTCGTAGCGGTACTGAATCAGGGCCGTGCAATTCTGTTGAGCCAGCGACTCGATCACTTCGTCGATTGCTCGCCGAGCGTCGCCGAGAAACTGGACTTCCACCTGAGTCGCCTGGCGACGCAGTTGAACGAGATCCCGACGATTGGAGAAGTCGGTCGAAACGATCCCCGCCGAATTCACATAGCCGGTCACAATCATTCGCGACTCCTGCAGATGCTGATCCGTCACGCCAAACGATGACAATCGATCCAGCGACAAATCAGCATCCTGTTCTTCGACTCGCGACTTGATCCAGCGGGCCCCCTGCATCGCTCCAATCAAAGCCATCTGAGCCGACGATCGGGCGCGGAAGAAGCTAAAAGACGCGATGAAGGCGCCGAGACCGTTATAGAAACGCAGCACAGACGAAAACGGACTGAATCCCCAGATGTCGGTGACAGCATTCAAAAGTCGACGTTCCCAGAGATTACGATTCACGAGCAATTCGTCTCGCAATTGACTGGTCAGCGAATCACGGAGCTTCGTTTTCTGCTGGTCCAAAACCTCCTGCAATTTGCGCACCTGGACCAGTTGTTTGTCATAATCCTGGCGGGAAACCGTCAACGCTTCTTCAAGGAGATCGATGAGGTTAGCTCGGCGAATGGCCACTCGCCGAGAAGTGCCCAGTTGATTCGTCAGCAGCTCTGTCAATCGTCCAAAATCACCCGACGGTCGATGTCCTTTGGAATGCTCGGCAGATGCTCGGCGCGAATCGACGAAAAACATGTCAGGGACTTGATACGCCGGGGCAAGTGTCTGCTTCCAGTCGTCGCGAATATCGGAATCCTGATCCGCGTGAGTCTGCACAAACACCAGCCGACAACCTGCCGCGGCGTCTCCCAGTTCGTCGGAAATCCGAGCGCTGCGATACTTCTGCTGAGTCGAAACGTACAACAGCACATCGCAGTGCGGAAGGATCGATCGCAGTCTGGCAAGGTTGCTGCCGCTGTCGGCAACCTCGCTGGTGTCCGGATCCGGGCAATCGATCAGAATGAGATCTCGCAGCACCGGAGCGTCAATCTTCCTAACTTGAAACTGACTCAGATCAAGCCCCAGCGCCGACGTTTCGAAATCCGGATGCACAAGCAACACGGGCATTAACGTCGTCGGTCTCTGTCGCCCGGATTGCGAAACCTCCTGGCCAACGAGTGCATTGACGAGCGTGCTCTTGCCGGTGCCGGTTCCGCCAAACGTCGCCACAACCAGCGGCGATTCAAGTCGAATTCGCAGCGAGTGAACTCGGTCAACGATCCTCGCCACCAACGCGCGAGCCTTGTGGGCAGAATCCCATGTGGGACTGTCATCAAGCCATCGTCGAATCCGAACGACAAGCTCGTCAATTTCAGTGAGGATTGTGAGATGCTGGAGTTCGGGCGTGAGTGACATAGAGCTCTTTGTTGACGGCCTGTCAGCCAATCGGCTGGAGTCGAAATCTGAAAGTTGAATGTTAGCAGCCATGGTTTCCACCATGGCATCCGAATTCCGCGCTGCGATAAGAATGCAGAAGAGTTTTTCAAGCGTTGTCCCCCAAATCCATTTCCCTGCAAGCGGCCAACTTGCTTCGATCATCCCTCTGGCGGCAACGTGTCGTTTGGTGTCGTGTCGTCAATGACAGCCGCGCATCGCAGTGCTTCCGTTTTATCGTCAGAAGGTCACACCATCGACTCGTCCGCAGAATCGAAGTCAAATCATCCTGACGGCGCGTTGCCGTCAAAAGGATTACGCCGTCAGAGCAATTCGAATTCCCGGTACCAGTGGCCCCAGAATTCGCAAGTTGCTTCGCGACATTGACTTGCGATGGAAGCAGGCTCGCTGTTTTGAAGATTGGTACAGCCTTCGCTTTTGGAGTGGACCGGGAACGGCAATCTCGGAAGGAGCCGAGTTGAGATATTTTTGGGATCAGCCCGGTCTGTCCAAGACGGCGAAACGTTCAAGCCAGCCACGGAGCAACTTGTCTGGCAACTTCAATGTCGTAACGGAAAACCGTCAAAGACAACCGGGCGGAATTTTTGGACTCAACTCATAACGAGGAAAATGGCAATGAAAAGATTCATGACGATCGCGGTGGTTCTTGGTAGTCTGATTGTTGGCGGAGCATCGGAATCGAAGGCCGACCATCGACACAGTCGAGTTGGCTTTTCCGTCAGCTTTGGAAACGGCTACAACAACTTCTCAGGGGCTTATGGCCAGGGCTACGGCCGACCTTATGGCGGTGGCTATGGCGGGCACCACGGCTACGGCGGTGGATATCAATCGTACAATCCGTACCCAACGTTCTCGGTTCCAGTGTACCAGAGTAACTATGGCTACGGTGGTGGCGGCTACGGTGGTGGCGGCTACGGCGGAGGCCATTTCGGTGGTGGCTACGGTGGTGGCTACGGTGGCCATGGCCATCATTGCCGATAGCTCGCGATGGCGTTCAGCCACCAGCATTTCGGATCGAGTAAACTCTAGCCGCAGGTCGTTTGACCTGCGGTTTTCTATTGGCGGCGGCGGCGTTTCGTGTCAACAGACAATTCCACTTGTATTCGTTGCCGGAGCGCGCTGCGTTGGTTGATGGTTTCAACCGAGGAGAATGATCTCGCGATAGCTGGCGAACTGTGCATACGAACGTACAATCGCGGGATCATGAAACTTTCAAGGTTTACGATCAACACCGGTCGCACTTCTCGGTGGATGTTCCTCGCTTCACTACTGGCTGCCGTTCTGGGCTGCGGAGGGCACGCATCCACGACACCGATCCGCGAAGCCGCTCAGCCAGCCACCAGCGGTTCGTCCGAAACACAAACAACGACGACCATCAGCATTCGAATCGCCGCCGCGTCCGATCTGAAATTCGCTATGGATGAAATCATTCGCGAGTTTCGGACGCAGCATCAAGAGATTGAGGTCGACGCGACGTTCGGTTCGTCGGGGAACTTCTACGCTCAGCTTTGCAACAAAGCGCCCTTTGATGTCTTCTTCTCGGCCGATTCCGACTACCCTCGGAGGTTGATCGAGCAGGGACTCGCAATTCAGGAGACTTCGATTCAGTATGCGGTTGGGCAGATCGTCGTCTGGGTCAGAAACGATTCTTTGCTCGACATCGACACGTTGGGGATGCAAACGCTGATGGATCCCAGCATAAAAAAGATCGCGATCGCCAATCCCAGGCACGCTCCCTACGGTCGAGCTGCCGAAGTGGCGATGAAATCACTCTCCGTCTACGATGCTGTGACGGATCGATTGGTGGTTGGCGAAAACGTGTCTCAAGCGGCTCAATTCGTTGAATCGGGGGCCGCTGATGTTGGCATCATCGCACTGTCGCTGGCAACGTCATCCGCGATGAAAGACAAAGGTCGCTTTGGGATCGTCCCTCGGGACTCTTATCCAACGCTGATACAAACCGCTGTTGTTTTGTCGTCGGCCGGCGACCAGCAGGCGTGCAATGCATTTTGTGATTTTGTCATTGGTGTTCAGGGCCAGGAGATTCTCGCTCGTCACGGCTTTCTTGTTCCGGGGGAATAGTTCGTGGATTGGCCGGCAGCATTTCTTACACTAAAAATTGCCTTCGCGACGACAGTAATTCTATTCGCTATCGGAATTCCGCTGGCCTACTGGCTTGCGATGTCAACGTGGCGAGGCAAGTTCGTAGTGGAAGCTGTCGTGGCCCTGCCCATCGTGCTGCCTCCGACCGTGCTTGGCTTCTACATTCTCATGGCGACAGGCCCTCAAAGCGTCGTGGGTCAAGCCTACGAGCAGGCCACTGGCTCACGACTTCCGTTTTCATTTGCGGGCATTTTACTCGGGTCCGTGCTTTTCAATTTACCATTTGCAGTGCGACCGTTTACTGCGGCGTTTGCCAGCATGAATCGGCGGCTGATCGAAGCCTCGTGGTGCCTTGGTGAAACTCGCTGGGGGACATTTCGCCGCGTCACTCTGCCGCTTTGCTGGCACGGCCTGTTAGCAGGAGTCGTCCTGACGTTCGCTCATACCATTGGCGAATTCGGTGTTGTGCTGATGGTCGGGGGTAACATCCCCGGAGTGACTCGCACGTTGTCGATCTCAATCTACGACGATGTGCAGTCGCTCAACTATACTTCTGCCAGTCAGACATCGCTGGTCCTTGTGCTGTTTTCGTTTACCGTGCTGTGCATCGCTCAAATGCTGGGACGTAAAGGGCGATCCACGTGAGCGGTGAACTTGTGGCAGGTTTCGAAAAACATTATCCCGGCGGCGCGAAGATTCGCTGTGAGCTGCGAATGCCGGCGACTCGGTTTTTCATCACTGTGCTGATTGGTCCATCCGGATGCGGCAAGACCACATTGCTTCGATGTTTGGCGGGACTCGAACGGCCGAATTCAGGATGCATTGTATTTGATGGAGCCTGTTGGTTCGATGCCACCACGCGAATTCATCGATCGCCTCAGGATCGCGGAATAGGTTTCCTGTTTCAGGATTACGCGCTGTTTCCACATCTTACAGTGGCTCAGAACATCGGTTATGGACTACAGTCGATTCCCAGTGACGAACGGCGGAAACGGGTTTCGACCATCATGAGCCAGTTTCAAATAGATGGCCTCGAGAGTCGGTTCCCGCATCAGGTTTCCGGCGGCCAGCAGCAACGAGTGTCGCTCGCTCGAGTTCTTATTCGCAAGCCGCGCCTGCTGCTGCTCGACGAACCCCTTTCGGCACTTGACGAAGAACTGAGGGAATTGCTCCGAGGCCAGCTACGAGGCATCCTGCGGGATTTCGACATACCGGTGGTCATGGTGACACATGATCAGCGGGAAGCACAGGCTTTGGCCGATCAGGTCGTTGTGCTGCGTCCGAACGAGTAATACGGTGTCAGGACTGCAAGCGCCAAGCACCATCCCCAACAAGCCTCGGCGGATTTTGCGACATGGATGGCGATGATTTCGCCAGGGGTTTGTGTGGGATCAACGATCATATGACCATGGGCCTTCGCTTCGGTCAATCGCTGCAGGAATCGGGAATTGACGACGACTGGTACAGGATTTGACAGTAGATCGACTGTCCCATTCATTTGCCCGGATTTGAACTGATGCCAACTTCGAACATCGCCCCTCGTCAAGCATTCACGCTGATCGAACTTCTGGTCGTCATTGCGATCATCGCCATCCTGATCGCGTTGCTTCTTCCTGCCGTTCAGCAGGCGCGAGAAGCAGCTCGGCGAACTCATTGCAAAAACAACCTTAAGCAAATCGCGTTGGCCGTTCACAACTACGAATCATCTAACGGCGTGCTACCGCCGAGCATGGCGATCAACCCGACCGTGACCAACAACAGCTCATGGTCGATTCATGGCCGTTTGCTTCCGTATATCGAACAGGCGAATCTTTACGGAATGATTGATCTCAGCAAACCCTGGGGCAATTTTCCCGTGATCAGTGGTTTCCGAGTTCCAAGTTTTGCCTGCCCGTCAGATCCCAAATCCGATCGTGCTCGCGATACGGGAACGAACGGCATTTTCCTGCTGCCCACTTGTTACGGATTCAATTTTGGAACGTGGCTCGTGTTTGATCCCAGAACCGGGCAAGGTGGCGACGGCATCGCATTTCCGAACTCAAAGATTCGCATGGCATCCATCACCGATGGAACTAGCAACACTCTGCTGGCGTCTGAGGTGCATGCCTGGACCGCGTACACTCGAAATGGTGGACCACCCAGCACGGCTGTTCCCGGCACCAAAGCGTTGGTCGCTCAGTATGCGGATTCTGGCGTGAAGGATCGCATCTTCACTGCGACTCGAGATGGATCGGGACACACAGAATGGGCGAATGGACATTCGCATCATAGCGGTTTCACCACAACTCTGACGCCGAACAGCGATGTCATCTACACCTGGAGCGGAGTTGATTTCCACAACATGGACTTTGCGTCTCGCCAGGAAGGCAGCAGCACAACGTCCGTCAGTTATTCAGCTTTGAATTCGCGAAGCTATCACACCGGCACTGTCCAGTCGGCGCTCGTAGACGGATCGGTGCGAACGATCAGTGAAAACATCGACCTGTCCGTTTGGCGAGCACTGGGAACCCGCGATGGCGGCGAAGTCATCGGCGAGTTTTGAACGGTCATCCATGTTGGCGAGCGGGGGATGTCAATCCCGTGATTCGCTTGATTGACCGCCTGGACTCAGAATTCTGCTCAGACGATGGTTCCCACACACTCGGATTCACAAGTATTGTCGGTCTTCTGACTGGTGATTACGATTCGTCGCAGAGAAGATACTGTGGCCAGTCTTCTGGCGAATCGAATTCAGACCATTCAGAAAGTGTGATCAATGAAGAAAAGCAGACCGTCGGGAATCGCGTACCGTGACCACGACATCAAGGAAGACAGCTCGTTCGCTCAGGGATTCGGTGCACGCACGGGCAATCAGAAGCGATATTCCTGCAAGGTTGGCGGCCGAACGATCAAGGGATCACTGGAAGAAGTGAAGGCAAAAATCGACTTCCATCTGAGCAAAGGGGACCACTCCAAATCGAAGGAGTGATCGATGGAGCGTCGTCTTCGGCAAGGCGGCAGCGTCGATCGCATAATTTGGGGCCGCACACAGGATCAGGGGACTAACGTCCCCCGCTCGCCTTGATGCCGCCAAAAGTCGCCAACACCGTCGGCTACAGATCCAGGTCATCCGCGAAACTCGCGTCTTCCATGATGATTCGATAACGAGGAGCCGCGTCTTTTCCGAAGAGTTCGTGAAAGATATTGTCGGTTTCCAACTGGCTTTCGATGTTTACTCGCAGAAGCACACGGGCCATCGGATCGAGCGTTGTGTCTCGCAATTGAGCGGCGTTCATTTCGCCGAGACCCTTGAAGCGAAGAACCGTCGCCGAACGATTGGCTGGCAGCGCTGCGAGCAGTTCTTCCTTTTCGGCATCGTGGCGAGCGTAGTGAACGTCCTTGCCGATTTCGATTCGATACAACGGTGGTTGAGCGATAAACAGCTTACCCTGTCGAATCAGCTCAGGCATATGCCGAAAGAAGAATGCCATCAGCAGCGTTGAGATGTGATAGCCGTCGCTGTCAGCATCCATCAGCAGGATGATCCGAGCATATCGAAGCTGGGACACATCAAAACTGTTTCCAACACCCGCGCCCAGAGTTTCAACGATGTCGCGGATTTCGTTGCTCTCCATGATCTTGGACGTGGAAAGCGTCTCGGTATTCAAAATCTTGCCTCGCAGCGGAAGCACGGCCTGAGTCCCCGCTTTGCGACCCATCACAGCGGTACCACCGGCCGAATCACCTTCAACGATAAACAGTTCTGACTCCGCCGGATTCTTCGACTGACAATCGACAAGCTTTCCTGGAAGATTGGTCTTTCGACCGCCGACCGTTTTGCGTCGAACTTCCGACACCGCTTCACGACTCGCCTGCCGAGCCCTCGCGGCCAGAACCATTCGGCCAAGGATCACATCGGTGAGCGACGGGTTGTTGTTAAGCCAGTTTTCGAGAGCCTGCCGGACCACTCCATCGACGGTCGACGACGTTTCCGGATTATTGAGACGTTCCTTTGTTTGTCCCTGAAACATCGGATCGCCAATGAAGACGCTGAGCACACAGACAAGGCCTTCGCGAATGTCATCGGCCGTAATCGTGACGCCACGAGGTTTGAAATCGTGCACGTCCATGTAGTTGCGAACGGCTTTGACAACACCTGCCTTCAAGCCATTTTCATGAGTTCCGCCAGCATGAGTGCGAATACCGTTCACGTAGCTGCGAATGTTCTCTTCGGTCGAATCTGTCCATCGCAACACGACTTCGACTTTGGCGTCCTTGTCGTCTTTCATCACCGAAAACAATTGCTCGTGAGCCGGCTTCTTCCCGGTATCTTTCGTCACCTTTTCGATATAGGCGATGATGCCATCCGGATGATGAAGCTCGTACGTTTCTTTTTTTTGCTCGTCGACGAAGATGATCGTCAGACCGCCGTGAATGTACGAAATGTCCTCCAGATGCTGTCGGATCGTTTCGCC
>JANMEV010000412.1:0-13028 GCA_031377305.1 Planctomycetota bacterium
GTTGCGCGGCGGAGTGCCTTTTGGTTTCCCAGTCTCTTCAGAACCAATACCTGTCCGACCCGGATGTTCAGCTTATGCTGAAAGTGGCGGCTGGCGACGGCGCTGCGTTTGAGCAGTTGGTCGTCCAGTATCAGGACCGACTGGTTGGGTTCTTCTTTCACCTCGTTCACGATCGAACGGCAGCAGAGGACCTGGCTCAGGAAGCCTTTCTTCGGGTCTTCCGATCACGTGAGCGGTATGAAGCAACTGCTCGGTTTTCAACCTGGCTCTTTCGTATCGCTCACAACCTGGCCAGCAATCAAAAGCGTGGTGCAGCGCGGCGGCGTGAGATCCCACTTGCGTCCGGCTCCGGTTCGCACGATTTGCGTCCCGAACAGCAAATCCTGGCAGAAAAGTCGGCCCTTTTGCCGACGAGGAGACTTGACTCCAATGAGTTGCGGGATGTTGTTCGAAACGCCATTGAAGAGCTTAGCGAACGGCAACGGACGGCTGTTGTCCTTCACAAGTTCGAAGAAATGAGCTACGAGGAAATTGGCGATATCATGGGGCTCGGTACAGTTGCCGTGAAGTCGTTGTTATCAAGAGCTCGAGGCAAGCTGAAGGAAGCCCTCGAACGGTTCGTTTAACGCAGTGTCAGGTCTTGCAGAGTCAACAGTTTGTCTTTGTGTTACGTCTATGCCTAATCGAAACAACAATGAGTTCACTGATGAGACTGAAGATCCCAACGATCCTCAGTTGACTGAACTCGTAGCCTACCTCGATGGTGAACTGGATGACCACGAAAGTACTCGCCTTGAGCGAAAGCTGGCTGAGAATCCTCCTTTGCGAGGTTACGCAGAAACTCTCGACCGGACTTGGCAGCTTCTGGATTCTCTTGGTGAAGCTACTGCGAGCGGTGAGTTCACTCAGAAGACTCTCGCATCACTGGAGTCTGTATCTCTGGACGACGAAGACTCTGTCAAAACAGCTGGATCGATGTGGCGACGAGTGATGGCCGGTATTCCGTTGCTTCAAATCATACTCTGGACGTCGGCTGGCTTTCTGGGATGCTCGGTTGGTCTTTTGATGTCGCGGGCACCGCGAACGCAAAAGGCGGATACCGACGACATTCAGATCCTGCGTAACCTGGACCTTCTGAAAGATTACCCCAAGATCTATCCTATTCCCAGTGCGGAGTTTCTTCAGAAGATCTCAACACTGGAGACGCCCTCGACAGAAAAGGAAGGCAATCCATGAGCTGTTTGTCGAAGTTCACTGCGATTCTCCTGCCAGCGTTTTGCCTGTTTGTGGGTGCATCGGGTGCGGTGCTCTGTTTGGGACGCACCAGTGAGGAACGCGCGCAGGATGTCATGCAGCTGGCTGAGTTTCGAAGCCTTTCCACCGAAGAGCAGTTGAATCTCCAGCTAAACTACTCCAACTTTCGGCAATCAGATGCTCGCAGTTCGGAGATCCGAAGGATCTTTGAAGAGACGCAGAAAAGTCCAAAACTTCAGCAGGCAATGGATCGCTTTTCGAACTGGCGGCTATCCGTTTCGCAAAACGACTGGGAGACTTTCCAGGCATTGACAACCGACGATGAACGACTCGAATTTGTTAAGACAAGATGGAACAACACCGAGTCAATCAAAAGTGATATTACGATCGAGTTTGCTGGGCCACTATCAGTGCGGCTTCCAACGCTGCATATGACGTTTGGTGAGTTTTGGAAAATCATTTCAGCAGCCCAACCGCCCGAGGATCGTCCGGAAGCACTTCAGAAGGAGTTGGCTGAACTTTCCTCGGACAACCACCGGGCTTTGCGGTTGTCGCTGTCGATCTTTGAGCGATTTCAGTCGACTCGGTCCTCACCAGACACGGACGAAATGGATCGCCAGGGAGAACGACTTCGAGGAGCGCTGCTGAAGCATGTCACCGACGAGGCATGGAAGGAAAAATTCACCGCGACAGCGAAGGACGATATGAGGTTTCGACGAATTTGGTTGGTGATTACGTTGATGTCCATCATGGACAAAGCGACCGTGGCATTGGGCGATGACCTCAGAAAGGAATTCCCCGTTACTCCACAACAGATTGTCGATGCGTTTTCTTCTTTGCAGGATAAGGAACTACAGCATTCGCTGATGACCATGCCGGCACAGGAGGCCAGAATGCGATTGGAGTTGATTGCGCAGAGTACCGGAGAGCAGACACCCGAACAGCGACTTTTGGAACTGTATCGAGTCTTTGCAAAGCATCGACAGCAGTTTTTGCGAATGCCGTTCGGCCTTGGTGGGCCTTTTATGGATGATCGAGGCCGCCCGCCGGAAGATGGACTACGTCCTCCTGGTGATGTTAGGGGTGATGTTAGGCGTCCTTCAGACGATGATCGAAGACCGCGAGACTTCGACAAGAAACGCCGGTAGTGGAGCTTCTCACTCTGTCGGTGAATTCTGAAGTGCGTCCGGAGTGTAAAACTCAAAATGCTGGGCACAAAGGCGGCGTTTGAAAGCGTCGTTGTCCCCGGCTCGAATTCGATGCCGTCAACGTGAGGGGCCTATGGTGAACCCGTCACCAGTTTGTGTAACTCGCGGAGCTCTTCCGCAGAGATCTTGATCACTCGGCGATCGTAGGTCATCAGTCCGTTGATTTCCGTTTCAACGTCGGTGGTCTGAGTGTAAACACCGGCTGCAATCCCTTTTGCCTTCAAGTCCGAAAGTCGTTCGCAGGATGTTCGGTAACGCCCCTTCAGTTCGTTCAGCGATTTCGGCAAATCGCCATATCCCCAGATGGCGGCCGTGTCTTCCCAAAGGTGTCCTTTTGTTGGAAACCCGTGACCGCCGTATTCGCCGACGACCTGAATGAAATCCTTGTAGCGGTTTTCATCGAATGGGAAGTTCGGATGCGGGTACTCATGATGATCGGCCACATCGCCGACAGACCAGAAATTTCCGCCGCTTGCAATGTTGATCAGACGTGATGGATCTCGCTTCACCGCCCACTTGCCGACTTCCGTTGTCAGATGCTGTCCCCAGGCTTCGTTGAAGGGAGTCCAAACGACGATGCTCGGATGGAAGTCGAGCGATTCAATCATGCGGTCGAACTCCAGAAGATATTGCTGATGAGCATCTGCTGGCCATTCCGCGTCTTTCGGATTGGGGTCAAGGCGAGTCCACGGCGGATTCTTTCCGCCGCTGACCTGATCCTGCCACACCATCATGCCCAGTCGATCGCAATGGTAGTAGTATCGCCGAGGTTCAATCTTGATGTGCTTGCGGATCATGTTGAAGCCGGCCGCTTTCAGGAACTCAATATCTGACAACATTGCCTCATCTGACGGCGGCGTCAGCAATCCATCCGGCCACCAGCCCTGATCCAGTGGACCCAAATGAAAGATCGGCTGACCATTCAGCGTCATTCGCAGTTGCCCTTTGTCGTCTCGCGCCTTTCCGACACTGCGAATGCCCGTGTATGAGTTAACCTTGTCGATCACCTTGCCGCTCGCATCCAACAGAAGGACCTCGAGTTGATAAAGCTCCGGCGAATCGGGCGACCACCGTTTCGCGTTGGGCACGGTAACTTCAACACCGTTGACCTCTCCGGTCACCTCGGCAACCTGACGATCACCGTCGGAAACTCGCACCGTCAGCTTCTTTGCCGCATTTTTGCCATCCAGTCTGGGCCGAATCGCGATCGTTCCTTTTGAGGGATCCGTTGAGATGTTCAAATCGTCGATGTACTGCTGAGGCACTTCTTCCAGCCACACCGTCTGCCAGATGCCCGAGACTTGGGTGTACCAAATTCCGCCGGGTTCCAGAACCTGCTTGCCTCGCAGTTGCCAGTCTTCGGTTTCGTCTTCAACTCGCACGATCAGTTCGTTCTCGCCGCTTTTGATCGCCGACGTAATGTCCAGCGAAAACGGATTGCTGCCACCAACGTGATCGCCCACGTGTTTGCCATTGACGAAGACCTTGCAGCGATAGTCCACCGCTTCAAAATTCAGCAAAGTCCGGTTTCCGGCGTTTGGCTTTGCCGTAAATTTTCGGTGATACCAAAGTGCCTCCGTGTCTTCAAATAGCCGCTGCACTCCGCCGAGTTTTGATTCCAGGCAGAACGGCACCAGAATCCTGCCGGCCCATTTGTCGGGCGATTTTGTTTCTGCGATGGGAGTGACTGCATAGTCCCAATGACCGTTTAAATTCTGCCATGAATCGCGAGTCCATTGAGGCCGCGGATACTCGGTCCATGCGTTTTCTGCCGTGACATTCTCGCCCCACGTTGTCGTGAGAGTCGACTTGTAGGGCACCAGACTTCTTTTTGGACGCGGCAATTTTGGTACATGATCGGCGTCCACCAAATGGACGTCGATGTACTGGCCGCCTGCATCCTGATGGCAATGTACGGCCATCACATTGGCTCCCTTTTTCAGAGCCGCCGTTCCCTTTTCGTCAAGCGGCACAACGATGTACTCGGATGTCCAGCGGACGAAGGACTTTGCGAGTTCGCCATTAATGAAGACTTCGGCTTCGTCATCGTGATGAATCAACAGGGCCGGTTTTGCAGGAACTTCCATCAGTTCGAATGACTTGCGAAGCCAGATGTGGTTGCTTTTCCATTCCGTGCCAATGCGAGCTCCTGGAGTGCCGCGAGTTCCAAAGCCGCCAGCTCCTTCGGTCCATTTGGAATCGTCGAAAGCAGCGGCCTGCCAGCCCTGAGCAGGTTCGTACTGCGTGTATCGCCAGGCATCAACAATGGCCTCGTCAGCGGTCAAAGCATTCGCAGGCAGACAAACCATGGTCAGGAACATAAACAGCAATCGTCGCATGGCAACAGGTTTCCTTTCAGGAAAACGCATGGGGGCTTTACGCGAAAATGCATTGTACGCCCAGGTGAGCAATTGACGAAACGACCTCGCGAGTTCTCTTCACTAAACAATGCTGTTGAGGATCGAAGTACGTGGCGTGCCATCGCATCATGTGCGAACAGTGAATCCAATTTTGTTTCAGCGCGTCACGGTTTAGGGCGACTGCTGAAACATTCGCATTCTGCGTTCTGTGCATTGTCAGAGAACAATGAGCGGGAACGCGCTGGCGTCCGGTTTGCCAGGAAACACAGGGCAATCGGAGTGTCGATCTAATCGCAATTCTGAGCCGCGAGCCGCTAGCCGCGGGTGTTCTCTTGTTTTTTCAGGCAGTTACCCGCAGCTATCGCTTCGCGGCTCACGGTTTTCCAACAAAGCCTGGCTAGCCGCGTCCAACGTAGAGCTGTTCGTTTGGCAACACCACGGCGTCGAGAAAGTTGACGTCATCCGGCATCGTCAGCATCACCATGGCTGCACGGACGATCGCGGAAACGGGCATCATCGGTTCGTCGTCGGCTTTGGCGCCAGAATCCTGGCGACGTTCGACCAACACATTTCCCGGATGCAGGCAGCTTACAACGATGCCATGTTGTCGCCCTTCAAGAGCCGTCGCGTGAGTCAGCCCCTGCACCCCAAACTTGGCCGCTGTATACGGCACGGAATTCAGACGAGGACGCTGGGCTGAGATGGAACCAAGATTCA
Organism: Planctomycetota bacterium; assembly: GCA_031377305.1. Taxonomy (GTDB): domain Bacteria; phylum Planctomycetota; class Planctomycetia; order Planctomycetales; family Planctomycetaceae; genus SXXK01. The sequence goes on from JANMEV010000412.1 coordinate 5,540, forward strand.
AAATGCGACCGCGCTGCGCGGGAATCATGACTTGAAATGCCGCGCGAGTGCACAGGAAACTGCCGGTCAGGCACGCGGAAACGACGTTGTTCCAAGCGTCCAGTGTGAGCTCTTCCACTGGCCCGCCATCGAAGGCGCCTGCATTGTTGACGAGAATATCCAGTCGCCCAAATCGGGATTGTACCGCCGCGAAAAGGCTCTGCACATCAGCCTCAACACCAACATCGGCAGTAACGGCCAGAACTCTCTCAGCGGGACCGCTCAATCGTCGGCGAGCCTTCTCCACGCCGTCCGGATTTCGGCCGCAGATCGCGACCGAGCATCCGGCATCCAAAAGTCCCTGCGCAATTCCGAATCCAATTCCTCGACTGGCTCCGGTCACGATCGCAACTTTTTCAGACAGTTCGAGCATGGTTTTCTCGTTCAAGTGTTTTAGGAAGGCATTTTGCGTAGAAGGCGGACTTTTTCGATCGGCCGGGCTTCATTCCCGACAACTTATCGTCGTGCGACTTTTCTCCTTTTGTTCATCATGGCGAATTGACCGCGAGATCCAAATCCAGAACGCAAAGAATCCCAGGATGGCTCCCCAGTATTTTCATCGCATCAATTGTGAGCCCCCTCACTTCTGCCGTATCATCGCGGCAGCGGATACGAAACTGGATTAGGCAGAACAAGGATTTCAGCGATGAGGCGATGGCTTCGTTCGGGCACGCAGAGTCTGATCATTTTGATTGTCACAACTTGGCTCAACATGGCAGGTGTTTCATCAGCATTCGCTCAACGCCCGAACATCATCTTTGCCTTTGCAGACGACTGGGGCCGCTACGCAAGCGTTTATGGAAAGCTGGAACCGGGCGGCATTAATGATGTCGTTCAGACACCCAATTTCGATCGACTCGCCAGTTCGGGGATCTTGTTTAATCGAGCTTTCGTCAATTCACCGTCATGTACACCCTGTCGAAGTTCGCTTCTTTCCGGCCAATACTTCTGGCGAACCGGCCGCGGGGCGATTCTTTCCGGCGCAGTCTGGGATTCGGCAATTCCGTCGTTTCCGCTTCTGCTTCAGCGTTCGGGCTACCACATCGGTCACACAGCCAAAGTCTGGAGCCCCGGAACTCCTGCGAACGCGCCATACGGTGCTACTCAAACCGCGTACAATTCTGGCGGAAGTCGGTTCAATAATTTTTCCGAAGCTCTAGACGATGCCACTGACGTTCCGAAGACTCGCGAGGAACTGCTGTCGGAAGTGCGATCCAACTTTCAAAGCTTCCTGGCAAAGCGGCCGGACATGACCCCGTTTTGTTACTGGTGGGGACCGACGACGACTCATCGGAAGTGGGTGCGTGGCTCGGGAGCGAAGTTCTGGAAGTTGAATCCCGATGACTTGAAAGGGAAAATGCCGTCACGCTTTCCCGATGTGCCTGAAGTGCGAGAAGACGTTTGTGACTACCTCGGAGAAGTCCAGGCACTTGATGCGGGGCTTGGTGAACTGCTGGCCGAATTGGAACGCACAGGCGAGATCGATAACACGATCGTCATCGTTTCCGGCGATCACGGGATTCCCGGAATGCCCGCAGGAAAATGCAACCTCTACGATTTGGGCACGCGAGTGTCGCTGGCAATTTCGTGGCCGGCAAGGATCAAGGCACAGCGAGTTGTCGATGATTTCGTGTGCCTGCCGGACCTGGCTCCGACGATTCTTGAGGCCGCTGGGGAAGTGATTCCTGCGGTCATGACGGGACGAAGTCTAATGCCCGTTTTGATGTCGGCAGCGTCCGGACAAGTCGATTCCACTCGAGACTTCGTAGTCACGGGCCGAGAACGCCATGTGGCCGTGGCGAGGACAGATCGCTTGCCGTATCCACAGCGAGCAATTCGCACGGCCGACTTCCTTTACATTCGCAACTTTCACCCAGAACGCTGGCCGATGGGCACAGCGCCGGGGTTTGGAGGCGAGGAATCAGCAATGCCCGATCACGAAACTCTCACCAACGCGACCTACTCGGCGTTCGCCGACATGGACGCCAGCCCCACAAAAGCCTGGCTGATCGAAGAGGGTTTGCGAGACCCAGAGTATCGACCATTTTTCAATGCTGCGTTTGCGCTCCGCCCGGCTGAAGAGCTCTACGACCTTCGCAAAGATCCGAATCAAATGCTCAACGTCGCAGCAACGGAAGAATACTCAGCGTTCAGGAAGGAACTGGCTGATCGCCTGATGCAGGTTCTGACATCCACCAATGATCCCCGAGTCGGCGATGGTACGTCTGTCTTTGACCTGCCACCATTCACCGGCGACGACGAAAACGCGGGGGCGAAGAAGGCCAAGCGTCGTTAGGGGTTGTCTCACGTTACAATGACGTTGAACGAACTGTCAGCGTCACGAATCAGACATTGAAATCGCTGGAAGACGCCACCAGATTTTGAGAAATTTCCACATTGGGCCCTGTCTGCGGAAAGTCATTGCGCCTGCAATTCGGGAAGATGACCACCCCACATTCATTTGACAAAGTACTGCCTTTTATCGTGATCAGTCGTTCGGAGACCTCATGCATTTTTTCAACCCAGTCGCTTTGCTGCTCGCAACAGTTGTCATCAGCCAGACCCTGAACGCTCAGGAAACCAACATCGTGTATCCCAAGACAAAGACTGTCGAACAGGTCGACGACTTTCATGGCACAAAGGTGGAAGATCCCTATCGCTGGCTGGAAGACGATGTTCGCACGTCGAAGGAAGTCGCGGACTGGGTCACCGAACAGAACAAGCTCACGTTCGGCTATCTTAAATCGATTCCGCAGCGCGAGACCATTCAGAAGCGGATGACGGAACTTTGGAACTACGAAAAGATCGGAGCCCCGTTCAAACGAGGCGGGCGATACTACTTTAGTCGGAACGACGGACTGCAGAATCAGAACGTTCTGTTCCAGCAGGAGACTCTGGAAAGCGAACCGAAGGTGTTGCTCGATCCGAACACCTGGTCCAAGGACGGTACAGTCGCGTTGTCAGGTTCTGCTTTCAGCGATGACGGTCGCTACGTGGCTTATGGAGTTCAGGCGGCCGGTTCCGACTGGAACACATGGAAGATCATGGACATCGAATCCGGCAAGGTGCTGGACGATGAACTCAAGTGGGTCAAGTTCAGCGGCGCTGAGTGGACTCCGGACAGCAAGGGATTCTTCTATGCTCGATATCCGGAGCCTGCCGAAGGTGCCGCATTCACATCTCTCAACGCGAACATGAAGGTGTACTACCATCGCGTTGGCACATCGCAGTCAGCCGACGTGCTCGCGTATGAACGGCCCGATCAGCCGGACTGGGGTTTCCAACTCAGCGTTTCCGAAGATGGTCGCTATCTGATCATCACCGTCTGGCTTGGCACGGACGATCGTTATCGAATCGTCGTCAAGGATCTGCAGGAACCATATGGTCTGCCATACGAGCTAATCAGCAACTTTGAAAATGAATACTCGTTCGTCGGGAACGATGGTCACACTCTGTACTTCAAGACAAACGTCGACGCGCCGAACAAGCGAGTGATCGCGATCGACCTGAAGAAGCCCGCGAAAGAAAACTGGAAGGAGATCATCGCTCAGACGGACAACGCGATGGAGGGTGTCAGCATCGTGGGTAACATGTTCGTCTGCAGTTATTTGAAGGACGCGAAAACTCAGGTTCGCCTTCACGCCATGGACGGCTCGTTCGTCCGTGAAGTTGACTTCCCTGACATCGGCACGGCGGCAGGTTTCGACGGACGACGCAAGGACACCGACGTATTCTACTCGTTCAGCGGATTCGCTACGCCGCCGACCACGTACCGCTACAACATGATCACCGGCGAAAGCAAGCTGTTCCGCAAAGCCGACGTGAAATTCAATCAGGACGATTACGAAACGAAGCAAACCTTCTACACGAGCAAAGACGGTACAAAAGTGCCGATGTTCATTACTCACAAGAAGGGGCTGAAGCTCGACGGTAGCAACCCGACTCTGCTTTACGGCTACGGTGGCTTTAACATTTCCGTCACGCCAAGCTTCAGTGTTGGCCGTATCACATGGATGGAAATGGGAGGCGTTTATGCCGTGGCCAATCTTCGTGGCGGCGGCGAGTACGGCGAGAAATGGCACAAGGCCGGGACCAGGGCTAACAAACAGAATGTGTTCGACGACTTCATCGCCGCGGGCGAATGGTTGATTGAAAACAAGTACACATCGTCCAGGAAGCTGGCCATTCAGGGTCGAAGTAATGGCGGTCTGCTCGTCGGTGCATGCATGACTCAACGCCCGGATCTCTACGGAGCCTGCCTGCCCGGCGTCGGTGTGATGGACATGCTTCGATTCCAGAAGTTCACAGCCGGACGCTTTTGGACGGACGATTTCGGAAACGCCGAAGTCGCGGAGGAGTTCCCCGCGCTGATGAAGTACTCACCGTACCACAACATCAAAGGCGGGACTCAATATCCAGCAACGATGATCACCACTGCCGACACCGACGACCGCGTCGTACCTGGCCATAGCTTCAAATTCGCCGCTCAGATCCAGGCCAGCCAGTCCGGAACGGCTCCAACTCTCATCCGGATAGAAACGTCCGCTGGCCACGGTGCCGGAAAACCGACGGCAAAGATCATTGAAGAAGCATCGGATGAACTGGCGTTTCTGGTGAAGTCGCTGGGGATGAAGTAAACCCGGAGCCATGTCGCTCCGCCGATATAGGCTTACGAGGCGAGCGGCAGAATTCATGTTGTCAAATCCGTTTGACAAGTGCCTGAGGCGGTCGTGCGGTGTCATAGCTCAAAATGTAGGTTAGACATTCTTGTCCGACTGACGCTCGGCGGGCAAGAATGCCCATCCTGCCGTAGAGCGAGCCATGACGCGGCGGTCGCCGATTGGATGCCGTCGAATCGGCTAGCGCCTCAGGCTCCATGGATGCGGCCCATTCACTCGATCTCGGTTATACAGTAACCATGTCCCACGACGTTAACTCTCAAACTTGCTTTGAATGCGATACCGGAGTTCTGACTCGATCCACCGGCCTTCATTTCGCCCTTCTTGCCGACGATGCACCAGCCCCAAATACGGAATCGCTCGATCGCATCCGCGCGTGGAATGGGCTCCACAGTGGTAACGGTTTGAGTGCTTGCAAGTTTTCGCGTGGGGCTTCTCCTGGTGTTCGTCATGGCCATTTAATCTGCAGACGACATGCTTCGCTATCACACAAAATCCTGAAAAGCGAGTTATTCGGACCGGTCAGGGTAGAATCTCAACCACCACATCGGCAGGATTGCTCAAAAGAACTTCCTGCAGAATTGGCGATCAGGTTCAGACTATTTCCCATGCACCGAGGACCGCCAGCGCACCGGACATTGTTCTTCTTGTTTACGGAATCCTCAATGCAAATTTGCTTCGTCAATTGTTCAGCAAGCGTGCGGGAAGATTAGTCTGTCCCCGCAAAAAAAAGTCGCTGAGCAGCAGGTACTGAAAATCGACACTGAAGAGTAAAAGCAGGAGAGAGCCGTGCGAACAGGAGTCTCGTTTCATTTGAAAATGCTGGCCATGATCTCGATGGCGGCTTGTATGTCGGCCATACTTTTTCATCCTGAAAAGTCACTTTTGACGTACAGTCTTCTCGCAGCTCCGGGGAGTGTTACGGACGAACAAATAGATAAACCAACCGGACTCATTGCTCCAGCGGGCCCGTCCAACACGGGATTGCTTCTTGATACGCCGCTGGACCTGTCACTGCTCACACGGGAAGAATTCCTTGAGATGATGGCGACAGTTGGCGAGGAAAAGATTGGCAAGAAATGGACATCGGCAATCGTTGCGCTGCCTGATCATCCGCGAGCAAAAGATGGGCAGGGATTGACGGAGGACGAGGTCAAAGCCTACATGATGGAAGCGAGGCGACTGTTTGATACTGGCAAGGCGGTGCCGGTTTCTGATGTCGGCTTGATCAGTACTCAGGAAGACGTCATTCGGCAACCGATGCTGAATCACATCTCGGGGTTTCAAAATGATGCTGTTCGTGTCTATCTGCTTGTCCAGAAAACGGCCAGCGGTGGAGGCTGGGGATACTTTTCGATCGTGCAGGACATGACTGTGAATCCCGCGGTTGATTACTTCAGCGAACTTCAGGAGTCCGGTCCAATTCTTCAGGGCAGAAACTGCTACAAGTGCCATTCCAGTGGCCCGCTCGCCATTCATCCGGCTCGTGAAGACCTCGTCATGGACGCCCAGCTGGCAGCGGAATTGAGCAAGTTCATTGCCGAGCAGCCTCGTTCACGATTTCATTTCCCTGCGAATGATCCGGCAGATGAATACGGCGACGCCTTAACGCTCAGCTTCTGCGCTGAGTGTCATTCCGCCGACGGAATTCGCGGATCACTGCACAAGGTGCATTCACACCCCATGCGAGTCCTCGTCGACTTCGGCTACATGCCGCCCGATCGCAAATTGACCAACGAAGAGATCACCGAATTGAAAACCTGGCTTGAAAAGAAGCCTGATTGATTGTCACTCGAGCTGCCTGCAGTTCTGCAACATCGCAAACATCAGTCCCAAAATGTCGGCCAAAGTAGCCATCTCGCTCCGCCGAGATGAGCCTTTCAGTTTTCACCTTCAACAACCAATGCAGAGCACCATGTGCTGACGCTTTGTACGGAGCAACGGGCCTGATAACGCTGCGATGGGCTGGACAAGGCTCGTCTCGACAAAACAAAGTAGCCATCTCGCTCCGCCGAGATGAGCCTTTCAGTTTTCACCTTCAACACCCAATGCAGAGCACCATGTGCTGACGCTTTGTACGGGGCAACGGGCCTGATAGCCCGGCGATGGGCCGGTCAAGGCTCGTCTCGGCGGAGCGAGACGGCTACAATAATCGCATGGAACTTCACTTCTTCGATCGCAATTCGGAGTGCACAGTTATTGATCGGCGATTGCCTCATTGGCTTCAGCCGGGAGTCGTGTGTTTTCTCACGTGGCGAACAGAAGACTCCATCCCAGTCGATGTTGCAGAACGTTGGCGAAGCGAACGCGGACGCTGGCTTCGACTGCATGGAATTAACCCCACGACTGCCGATTGGCGTAATCAGCTTCAGCAATTGGATAGAACTGTTGAAAAGGAGTTCTACGAGCATTTCTCGAAGCGATGGCATGACGAACTCGATGCCAGCCATGGAACGTGTGTGTTGCGTCGTCGAGAACTTGCCGACATCGTCGGGAACAGCCTGCATCATTTTGACGGCGACCGATACGAACTACTCGATTTCATTGTGATGCCAAACCATGTCCACATTTTGGCGGCATTTCAACATGAGACGTCAATGCTGACTCAGTGTAATTCGTGGAAACACTTCACAGCACGTGAGATCAATCGCAAGCTCGGAACCAGCGGCCGCTTCTGGCAGCAGGACGGTTTCGATCATCTGGTCAGATCTGAGGAACAGTTTCTCCACTTCCGCCGATACATCGCCAACAACGGCACAAAAGCCGGCCTC
>JANMEV010000432.1:0-18664 GCA_031377305.1 Planctomycetota bacterium
GGCTGCGACCGAGATCGGCCCCGCATCTTCGAGCACGGTTGGTGGATTGGTGACCGTGTTGAAGACAGGCTTGTCATTGACGGCTGTGACGGAGATGACAAACGTTTGCAGATCACTTGCCAGTCCAAGGCTGTCTCGAAGGATCATCTGGATCGTCGCCGTCCCGTTCACGTTTGGGGCGACGAGGTATTCCAAATCGTTCGTCAAGACACCAAGTGGGCTCACCTTAATAAACGGAGCCACGGTAAAGAATTCCAACGCGTTCCAGCTTCCTGTCGTCATTGTCACGGTCAACTCGGCCGTCAATGTCTGCGACTGAGTTGGATCGATCTCATTCTGCGGTCCGGGCACTTTGCTGGTAATGAAGTTTGGCACGGTCACTGTTGCCGAATCTTCGTTCACCGCAGCCGGGTTGCCGACGATCGTAAAGACCGGTTTATCGTTGATCGGACGTACATCAATACTGATGACTTCAAAATCCATCATCGGAGCTGCATTAGCATTCGATGACGGAGCTGTAAACTGACCCTGATCCTCGGCCGTGATTTCAATTGAAGCCGGGCCGAAGTAATCCATTGTTCCGCGGAAACTAAGACCATTCAAAGCGGCGTTAATGGCAGGAATGGTTCCCGTGAATACCATGTCAGCATCAGCTGTTCCATCACTGATTGCGCCAGATGGCCCTAACAGAAACGTTAGGCCGGTTGTTTGGAACAAAGTCACTTTTCCATTAGTGGAGATCAGGGTCACCTTCAGGACATTGGTGCCAAGAAAGGCGTCTCGATCGCCGACCGAAATCTGGAGCCCCGAACCAGTGAACGTTAGGTCTGTATCTTCGTCAACTGCAGCCGTCAGCGGTGCTGTAATAACCGGAGCATCGTTGTCGGAGTCCGTGAACAACACATGCAGTTGAGTTGTACCGTCCAGTTCGTTTGGTTCGATGTAGTTGTCCGCGAAGTCGCGAACACCAAAGACGCCGTCTGTCGCGTCGTTGTTGTTGTCGATGACAATTCGATACCGAGCATCGTTGGAGAATACCGTGGACGCACTAAACACAACTTTGTTCGTTAGTTCAAAGTATTCGAAAATGTAGTCAACTCCCGACACAAGCAGGCGCTCTGTGCCAGTGGAGTTTTCAAAAAGCTTAAACTGAGTGCCTGTACGATCCACGCGAGTATCATCAATGCCGATTCCCAAATCCGTCAGAGTCACTTCCAGTTCCCGGATCGGAGCGGTACCGTCAATCCAAACCCGATTGATCTGCGGTTCGAGATCGTCGGTTCCCTGATCTTCAGGTCCGGTTAACACGGCCACAGGGCGGAAAAAGTCGACGCGGTCGATGGCTCCTCGATCAATGAAGACCGTTGCACCCTGACCGCTTGGGGTCGAAACGCCGGGATCATCACCACGGAGCTGTCCATAGGCGTCGAATTCAGGGGCAAGGATCGGGGAAATGCCGAGGCCCAGAGGCGACTTGACAGTTGTCAACGCGTTCCGATCGGACAGCGACGTCAGAGAACTGTCGATCGCTGGTGAACCTGGAGCGAGATAGTAATTTCGATTGCTCTGATTGACAAACAACGGGTTTGCGGCAGTGAGAATAATTGGGAACAGTCCCAGTCCAGCATTGGAATCTGTTGTGTTGCCGCGATACACGGATGCCGCGATCACCGTTCCTGCTGTCTGAGACGACGCATCAACGCTGATCCCTGTTGCAAAGTCGGCGATAATGTTGTTCAGCAACGTTGGGCTGGCTGATTCATCGACTTGAATGCCGATGCCGCTCCCTGAGCCCACAACTGTATTGTTAATGATACGACCGTAAGGCACTTGTCCGAGTGGTGTTGTGCCAGCGTCTCCACTGAAACGAATCCCGCCAGAACCGTTTGTGGCGACAACGTTGTTCTGGATTACAACACCAGTTGTGATGCGGGATGTGTTGATTTCCTGAAGATTGCGAACCGAGCCCGGCCGAGCGCCCTCATAGGCCGCACCGCGCGACTCTGCATCAACAACAATTCCGAACTGCGATGAGTTCGTAATGATGCTGGACTGAATGATCAACTGGCCCTGATCGCGTGGTTGATTCCTGTCGCCGTAGAAGTTCAATCTCTGCTGCTGCGTAATCATTCCAGGGAAAGACAAAGCGCGGAGAACGACATTTCCAGCGAGATGAAGTCGATTGCTGATGTTGGGGTTACCGGTATCTCTGCCATCGCCTAGTGCCGCCTTGATCTTCAAGACACTTTGGACCGCTGAACTGTTGATAGCGTCTCGCAACAGCGCAGCAACAGTGAATGAAGCGTCTGCGCCTCGGTTACCGGCGAAACCCGCCTGAGTATCAAACGTGATCACGGCTACGCCTGGGCTTGCCGTCGTCGACCCTCGCCGATCAATAAACTGGAATATGACCTCATTGACACCATCCGACACAGTCAGTGTCGCTCCATCAGGAATTTCCGAAGCCGAGGCCATGGTCAATGACAGTCCGTCAATTTCACGGTCGTTCGTGTCCAGAGTTCGGGCGGTCGGAATTCCGAAGGCATTCAGCACTTGCAAATCAGAGGCTCGTCGAATTTCCAGGTCGTATGCACCCGTCGTCAACTGGCCCGTTGTTGAAACAGGATTGTCAATAAACGATTGATCGACTGCGGCGTTAAGAACTCGCTCACCGCGTTCCGCGAATCCGATGATGATGTTGTCGATCACAATGCCTCGTCCAGTGTTCGCTTGTCCGGCGGAGGCACCAGCGAACAGGACGGCATCGTCACCTGCCAAACTGGTTGTCACCCTCAAAGTAGGGGAATTCGTTGCGTCAACGAATCGGCCAACGACCTTAACAAGGTCGCCGGTTGTTGGAAACGCGGCAAGGTTTCCGCCACTGAATTGATTGGCAAGGGCCAATTGTATTGCGGTGGCAACTTGCGCGCCGGTCATGATTGGGTTGACAATAACAGGGAGGCCTATGCCCGAACCAAGTGAGCCGTCAATGACAACCCGCCCCGTTGCTGAGGTAATGCTCAGCCCTGCCAATGTCACTCGGTTGGAGGTACTATTTGGTCGGCTGCCACCACCCAAGGCGATAATCGTTTTTGCAGCAACGTCGGCCGCAGTGTCTGCCGCAGTCACAGCGATCGTGTTTGCTCCAGCGGTCGTAGCGAAGGTCCAGGTCACGCCATTCCGAGCGAAGGTCGAACCGATCGCTGCTGCACCCGTGGGGACAACCAGTGTGGGGCCCATTTCGAATTCAAAGTCCACTCCGCCGACGGTGAAGAACTGACCGTCTCGCAGATCGAATCCGGGAACAGCTCGCAGTTCGCTACCCTCGGCGGTGCCGAGACCAAGATTGGCAGCCCCTGCAGATGTGAATTCATAGCGTAGTCTGAGGTCAGAACGGCCTGCAAAGGCATCTAACTCGATGCGGGCCTGTCGCATGCCCGTTGTGTTGTTGAATAGCAGTGTGCCAAGGTTCACTGGCGCCACGCCGACTTTGTTGGCGGCGATTGGCGTCCATGTTCCTGGAGCCGATTCAATAAAGACTCGGAACAGGTCTGAATCCGTTCCATCCGTGCCAAGCTGGTAATCGAAGTACAGCGTTGGCTTATCTGCGGCCGCATACCCGGCGAGACTGAACGGATCACTGATGATTGAACCGCGTGCTCCTCCGGGGAAATTGTAGTTTCCAACCGTTGCACTTGGGAACTGCAGTTGAGTTCCCGCGACGGTCCAGGGATTCGCATCAAGGGTACTGAACGCGAATCCTCGCACGTTCGTAATTCCGGTGGTGATCGAGTTCGTGAGCGTTCCGCCCGTTGTGAGGAAAACGGCGGCGTTGTTCCCCACGAGATCGAACGCTCGAACCACCCCGTTTGTCGTAATGGCAAACAGCGTGTTGGCATAGATTCCACCGCCAGCGTTTTGAGGGCCAAGTGCAAGCCCAGCGAATACCAATCCAGTATTGGCTCGCTGTGTCGCGACCAGGGTGAATTGATTCACTTCATAAAGAAAGCCAGTGCTTGTCACAACAAACAGGCGGTTTCCCGAATGCGCCATCCCGGTGATCGTCCCGTTAACGCCCGTGATCTGTCCAAGTTCGGCCTGCGTGGAACCTGCGCCCAGGTAGGCTTGGTTATCTCCGGTTCGATTTGCACCGTTGCCAATCACAGCTCCGGTTGTCGGGTTTAGCTCATAAAGAATGTTGCTGTCGTACGCGTTGACCTTCGCGGCCGTGGCCGGTACTGGAATGTTTGCACGTGTGCCGATCGCAAACAGTTGTCGGCCTGTCCCGAGACCACGGTAGGCCATCGCTTCGAACACGATTCCGGCGTCGGCAACAACAACAGTTCCGTCTCCAGGAGTTGGTACGGCTGGAGTTCCCGCAAGGTTATCAAAGTTTGTGACGATACCATCGTCACCGATGTTCGTGGACGCTCCCGTTTCGGTGTTGATCTGTAAGTAGTTGCCAGTCGGAGCAGATGTTGCAGCGGTGAGAGAACCCGTCGTCAAAGTGAACAGGCTTCCGTCATCACGCATGGCGATATCGCCGGTCTGCGAACCGAAGCTGCCTACGGTTCGAACTGTCGTCCCGGCAGCCGGGTTGACGGTGTTAATGTTTGTTGTGCCTCCCGTGCCTGACGAGATAAACAATCTCAAATCGGACAACTGGAATGGCGTTGCACTAGCAGCGTTGAATAGTGATCCAGTCGCCAGGTTAACTGACTGCAGCGGACGAAGCCGAACTGTCCCATTTGCACTGGCCGGGTTCGAAAACTGATCCAGGACCGCCGGGACTCTTGTATTGTTGAACACCGCCAGAGTGTAGTTCCCTGCTGTCAGCTCAACGGTTCCAATGAATGGATCGAAAGTGCCCACGGACCCGCGGCTCAGGTCATCGACTCCTGTCGTCGACAATGGTCCTCTTAGGTCGTCGGTCACGTTGGAATCCCGTCCCATCAGAACCAGTCGTCCGGTGGAGTCGTAAACAGCCATTGTCAGATTGGCACGAGTCAAGCCGTCGGCATAATCAATGTCGAAGACCACGGGAATCTGCCCCGCTCCGGTTCGAGTGTCTGTCTGAACAACGCTAAACGAGTAGAAGTCCACGTCGCCAGTGCTTCCGATCGTTCCTCGAACGGCGATCGCGGCGCGGTCGGTCGTCATCAAATTGCCCAGCGGATTCGCTGTTGCGAGCGCGTCGTTGCCCTCGAGTTCTTCAAACTCACCGGCAAGCGGGCTGTGCATCGGTTGCCCAGTCACACGAATTGCATTTGTGGCAAACTTCATGTCGGCATAGGTGATTGAGTTGCCCGCAAATTCGTCTGTTTCCTGCAACCGAAGTTGCAACTGGTAGACACCCTGTGACTTGCCATTCCCAACCAATGCGGGATTCTGCAAGTCTGCAAAGTTTGCGGCAGAGGCGATTGAATCGATGTTGCTGCTGCGAACACGAATGAAATAGTTGCCTCGAACACCACTCGTTCCGGGCAGGACTACGCGCAATCCCGCATCGCGTCTATTTGTCCCGTAGTGATCGATCCCATTGGCCGGGTCATAGGCAAGAGCAAAGGCCTGTACTCCGAGCCCCGGGGCGGTATAGAGATTGAGTGTTTGAGTAACCGCGTCGCTTGAATTGTCTGACTGTGCCAGGATTTGACCGTTTGAGTCGAGCAGTTCAACGACCGTATCCAGCGTGTAGGTGGTTCGATCGATATCGATCCAGACCTGAGTTCCAGCTTTACCTGAGAAACTGTAAACATCGATATCGGAATTCGTCTTGATTGAACCCTGGATCGTAAAGCCAAGTCGAAGATTCTCGTCGCCCGATTTTTGATCTGACGCGAGCGCTCCAAGAACTTCCGCCCTCGCAGAAGTGCCGTTCGCATCGGGAAGCGTTGCATCTTCGGATTCCTGCTCAACCCCAAACTTCACATTGCGATCATGTGAAAACTCGTTGATGTCGATCCCTCTCCAATCCCCGGCCGTTCCAGTGGACAGGCCGTTATTGTTTGTGTCTTTCTGGACGTTCCCGGTCAGGTTTCTGCCTGCGCCGATGGCGTCGTCTCGCAATGAGGTCATCATGACTGGAAAGCCGGGCTGACCAACCACGTGCAACATTCCGCCAATTCGGTCATTGATATCAAGCGGTGTGCCGTCGGAAGTGAATCCTGCGTTTCCTCCCTGCAGCTTGATCACAAGGCTTTCTGTGGGGCTGCTTTCGAGTCTTAAGCCGCCGTACGTGTGAAGGTTCGGAATAACAATTTCCGTCTGTACGACATGAACGATATCCGTGTCATCCCAGACACTTTCTGTCATCAGTGTTTCGCCGCGAACAAGCATTCCATTGATGGAGTTGTTGCCGAAGCTGTTGTCGCGAATCAGCGGTCCCTGGTTGCTTCCATAGGCCGACTGCGCATCTACCAATCCGGTTGAGCGTCCGTAATCGCTTAGCAGTTCATGGCCAAGAGCGTTGACGTTAATATTGATCACGGGGCCGCTATTGTTGCGGAAGATGTTATCCAGAACGATTGGCTGAGCACCTCGAACAAAGATGGTGCCAGCGGCGTGTGTGTACAGCCCTGATCGCGTGTCGTTCGCAACGATTCCCCCGTCGGCGTTTGAATCGAAGACGGTATTGCGAACTCGGACTTCGGCCTGATGAACTTCGAGAACGTTGAAACCAGCTGAACTGCTGCCTGTCGGAACAGTACCACCGCCGAAGGAAATCAGAGCGTGGTCGATACTCGCCGTTGCCACTTGGCCGACGTAAATCCCGCCCCAATTACCGGCGGCAGGAGCCGTCCCAGGGAGGCCATCGTTGTTGGTGTCGAACGTCCCGCCAGCACCATAGCGATCGTCCAGTCGACTTGTGATGATCACCTGATGGCCTTCAACGCCTTCAGCAATCAACTGGGCACCCGTTCCGACTTGAATTCGTGATCCCTGCATTTTGACAACGACACCTGGATCAATCGCAAGCCTTGCATCCAGTCGTGCTCGATTTCGTGAAACGCTGGACGTTAACTGACGTCCCAGGTTGAGCCCGGTATCCGTAAAGGTTGTCGCCGATCGATCGATCTCACCAGCCAAAACGTATGTGCCATTTGGTCCACCGAGGCTTCGATAGATTCGACGACCAGAGTAGTTCCCTGTCGCAGCTGGCAATTGCCCAAGCTGAATCGAGCCCGATGTGATACCACTGCCGGTCGGGTTAAATGTGACTGTTGCCGAATCGGGACTTTCGAAGCCTGTGGAATCTACAAATACGACTCGATAATGCTGCTGCGTTGTCAGCGTGAGAGATCCACCTGCGATCTTGTTCAATGTCACCAAAGTTACGGATGGAGATACAGTTTCAGTCAGAGCTCCTCCGGGAGTCCCCTGGATTTCGAGATTCTGAGCGATCACATGAACAACGTCTGTGTCGTCAAAACGCCCTGGCACGGTCAGTTTGACCGTCTGACTTCCGGCGGGTGTTAGAACTCGGATGAACAGACCGTTTGTTGAATTTCCAGTCAGAACGTTGCCATAGATTTCCGGACCGACCCGCTTGTAGTCGGTGGTAAAGCGGGCGAGTGGACTGTCATCCTGATATTGAGCCGTGTTGAATGTGATTTCTTCAAAGCTGTCCGGGTCAGCGGAGATCGCCGAGTCTGCCGCCTTTGAGATCGAATTGTGAAGGATCGAAGGCTGCGAACGGTCCATCATGATGGAGTTGACTGTTTGCTGAACTGAGTCCAGCGTGACCGTGCCCCCGCCATACTCGATGTCTGCAAATCCAACATAGTTCAGGAAGATCCCCTGATTTTCGTAACTGAATCGGCTTTGAGCCTTATCGACGGCATTGCGAAACGAAATGCCACCCCAATCACCCGCCTGCGGTGTGGTCGGAAGTGGGGACGTATCGGTACCAATGGTCTCGGTATTCCACGACGTAAATGTCACATGACTTGTCGGTGTGCCCAGGATCTGCAGCGCATTTCGGCTGCGATCGACTGCGGCGGACGAACTTCCGACACCGATGAGCGACTGTCGCATCTTGAACACCGAACCGCCGTCGATCATCAGCGTAACGCCTTTCGGCACTTCCAGGGTGCTGCCATCTTCGAGCGCCTGATTGTTCGAATCAAATCCAATCAGGTAAGGCAGATTGTCAGCACGCTGGTTGACGTTGCCGTCGGCTCCACTATTGCCGACAATACGCACGATCTGACCATTACTGGCCGCCTGAAGTGCTGATTTGATGAAACCAAACGGACTGGCGGGCAGTCCATTTGTGACCTGCGGATTAACATCAGAATTTGAAGCGTGTGCTGTCGCAGTGGTGGCGTTTTGGGCTCGCAGGACCGTCAATGTACGCGTAGCGGCATTGATTGACGTAATCCTCATCTGCTCGTTGTTGATTTGGATCGTCTGATTCACGCTGAATGGCTGGACGGATCGAAGAGCGATCTGGGTCGATGCTGAACTTATCGCGACCCGCAGCGTGCTGACAACGCTCTTATCGACAAACAGTGTGTTGGCGGCCGATGCCGTGCGGAACCAGAAGTTGTAGGCTCCTCCTGCCTGACCGTCATGATCGCCATCGAATGTTGTGCCAGTGGTGTCTTCAATCGTCGTGTTGACATCCGGTCGGAAATTGACTCGTATGTCGTATTTGCCCTGCGAGGTGCCTCCAAATCCGGAGTCGGCAAGCAGGGGATCGTAGCTGTCATTTCCTTTCGACGAGATTCCAATGTAGTAAAAGCCGGGCGTCAGATTCAGGGATAGGAAAGAATCACTGCTGAAGTAGTCGTCGTTTTGAGAAAGCAGTTCGAATGTACCGTTGGTGTTCTTTCGATAAAGTCGCAGCACGGAATCAAGATTGCTGGCGTCCATCTGTCGCTCGGCAACAACCTCTGCCGAGAACGCTCCATTGCTTTGCAATTCAAACTCATAGAGGTCGATGTCGGTGATATCCGGGCGGTAGAGGTGCTGACCATGCACAATGTCGTGATTACCGGGATATGCCGGTTCGATATTGTTGCCAGGCAACGCTCCCGTTTCGATTCCCGGTCCCATGATTGTGCCGGTGGGCAGGTCATAGGCGTAACCCAGGCCAAGCAGGTGTCCGATCTCATGCATAGCCACCAGGTACCAATCTCCGCCGGGCAGATTGTTCCAGGTCTCGGCCATGTCCATCACGGCCAATCGCGTGTTTCTGTTCGCAAATCCTCGAACCCCGCCTGCGGCCGGCGCTGAACCACCTGAAATCGCACGCATATCGCCAGTGGAAATCGTCAATCCAGTCGATGCCGTTTCGACGAAATCAACACCGAAGTAAGTCCCAAAGACCTCGAACACTTCGCGAGCGCGGTCCTTCTGCGCATCGGTAATCAGGTTGATCAGCGGAGTGCCAAGCGGATCAGAGCCGTAATTCGACTGGAAGTTGTAAGAGAACGTTGTTACGCCGTTGACGGTGTCTGCCGGTATATCAAGGTGATCTTCAAACAGGCTGACGAGGTCTCGATGGCCCGGGCCAGCGGTCGCGCCCGGCAACGTGAAGTTGTAGCCTCCTCCCGAGATCGTCGAACTCAGAATCTGACTGCTGGTACCCGCAAGTCCAAGCACGCCCAGATTTTTGTTGGGGTCCGCAAACGTTCCCGTTGGGTCTGCAAATCCACTAATCGCTGGGGGCGCGGTTGGAGTTGCCTCAACGTTTCCAATTCGAAGGCGATACGCCCCTGCCCCGGCTCCGGGAAGCAAGGCAAGATCGTTCACAAATGTCAGCGTCACGGTATTGGCGGTCGAATCGTAGACGGCACCCCCGGCAACAGGGTTGAACTTGACATCGTCCAGATTTGAGACGGAATCATTCGTGAAGATGAGTTGGTAGAAGCTGGGATCCTGTGCCATCGCCGGATTCAGCTTGTCGTTGTTAAAGTGAACAACAATCTTGTCGCGTGCCTGAACCAGTTGTCCGCTGCCGTTTCTGGTGACTGGCTGAGGATCGACCGCCAATACCTGAGCGCCAAGATCGAGCTCAAACGGAAACGGATTGGGATGTGTGGCGCTGGCCCCGGAAAAGGGGGCTCCACTGTTGAACGTCAATGTGCTGCCGATCGAAATCTGATACTTATCATCAGGCAGATTCCCGGCGAACCGAATGACGACCTCATTTGGCTGGTTGCCAATTCCAATAAATCCCGGGGTGATGAGGTTGTCGTCGCTTGTTCCCCAAATTCCGTCGACCCCGGAGCCCGTCATCCGGATTGCACCGAGCGACGCTGCATCGACCGTTGAGCCCAAACTAAACTGAAGAGTCAATTCCTGTGGGGCAACATGTCTGACATCGTCTGCATCAATGGAGTCTCCCAAGTTAGGGCGTACGTCGACGAGTGAGGTTAAAAGTGAACGCACTTCCAGGTCTTCAGTTCTCTTCCCCGCTGCCCTTCGATGGTTTGAAATTCTTCGCTGTGAAGCCTGTCGTTGGTTTCGAAGACGTTGAGAGATCGAGGTCAACCATGAAGACATCAACATTACAGGGTCCTGACTAGATGAAGATATGACTTCCGAAATCGATCGGGCATAGAAGATCCGGGCCGCGCCGCAGGTTCGCAGATCTCCATTGGGAGTGCTGCAAGGCCGACGCATGCGCGCAGGGAAATCCCCCACTTCCCCGGCGATGGAGATTGTCCACTAGTTGACTTACCCAAAGTCTAGAAAATAGATAGGATTTATCAAAAAAATCCTCAAATTGTGATCAGTCAGTTTTACCGGAGTATTCCGCAATTCTGGTCAGTCAATTGACAGGGCTCAAACGCTGTTGAGCAGATGGAATGGAGAAGTCTCGCTAGTTGTAAACTAATATGCAGCAACAGTTTGCAACTGAGATACGCCTGCAGCATGTTGAGGCTGCAAGGGCGTCTTGAAGTTGTGCGTGGGAGAGTTCAAATGTTTACTTTCTGCCGCTTCGAATCGCCTTTTGCACTTGGAAGTTCGTCTTGACAAGGCGAATGGTCTCGCGAGAACGACTCACAAGTTGGGTTCCTTCGCGTTGCCCAGTCTGTGAATTTTACGCAAAACTTCGAATCGAGGCTATCGCTGATGGTCTCTATTCAAAACGGCCGAAAACATGGATTGTGGGTGAGTTTGCCCAGCAATATGCGGGCAAACTGCGGTGAAGTTCCGGTGAAAACCTCATATTCTTTGCGTTTTTGCTGGACTTTCAGGTGTTTGATCATGTGAAAATCTGCGTCTCAGTCCCAAACTGGTTGTAATTGCGCGCAGACAGTACTTTCAATAAGCTGCGTCATTCGGATATGTTCCCCATTCTGCACATGGGTCCATGTTCTATTTACGATGACTTTTCAGTTCAGTTCATAACGCTTTCAGAGACTTTCTCAGGGTTAACGCAATGCTGATTTCCACCTGGCTGACTGCTGTTCGCGACCGATTTCAGGCCCCTCGTGCTGTAAAACGCCGTTTGAACCCAAAGCAGGCCTCCCTGGCGTCTGAAAACCTGGAAACTCGAGCGTTGCTCACCACGACACTTCAGGCCGTTCGGCCGAATATTGGGCAGTTTTTCACTCCCGGTGAGATTCGCACGGTCGCTCCGCAGGAACTGACGCTGCAGTTCAGCCTGGGGTCGACAATTACCCCTTCGAGCATTACGGCTCAGTCGATCATGGTGTTTCGCTCGGGTGATCCAAACACTGCGGTTGTCGATTCGAATCCGGATCCAGCGATTTTCACTGCGACGCCTGATTTATTTGCTAATGGTCAGATCCCTGTGACAATCGGCTATGTCGGTGTGGGAAATACACCCAACGAAGTCGTGTTGCGGTTTGGGGAAAATCTACCTGACGATCACTACAAAATTGTGATCACCGGTGCAGGTGCTCAGGGGTTAAAGGCCACCAAGCTCACGAACGGTGTCCCGGTGAATGATCCGGTTTCGGATTCAGCTTTTGAATTTGAGCTGGATCTCGGGGCTAAGATCGTAGCTGTTGATCCTCAGCCAGTAGTCGTGAATGCAAACGGGTCGGTGGCGCAGGCGAGTAATCAGGTCGTCGTCTACTTTGGCGATGATGATTTGCTTCAGACGTCAGCGGAGAATGTATCGTTCTATCAGCTGATTTTCACGAACGATACGGTTTCAAATCTCGACGACGTGACGCATACGCCTTCAAGTGTCGTCTACAGTGCTGCGGCAAATACCGCTACGTTGACCTTTGCAACGAGCCTCCATCAGCTACCTGGAGCGGGAGCGGGCACATTTCGGTTGCGAGTGGGCAATTCTGATCCGCGGCCGCAGGCGCCTGTCTCCCAAACCGTGTTCGCTGATCCAGGCGACAGTTTTGCGGCAGCGACCTCAATTGGAACCATTAGCCTTGCGGGGAATCAAAGTCATTTATTGAGTTCTGCAATTAATCCACAGACTTTCGGTTTCACGTATCCAGGTGCAAACACGGATCCCGGCAACCGCGAAATCGAAGTCGAATCTCACTTGCTCGCCGGGGCGGATGGCACTTCCGGTGCGACGCAGATCGACTACAACTTTCAGAGCGTTTATGGGTTTGATCCGCTCGGAAACGCACTTCTCAACGTGATTACTCAGGCGCAGAAGGAACGGGCGCGTGAAGTATTTGAACTGTACAGCAATCAGCTCGGAATTGATTTCCGTGAAACGGACTCAGCTGGTCTGACGATTGCAACCGGTGACTTGCGAGCTTTGGATCCAACTATTCCACCGGGGCCAGGCGGAGCGATTGGTCTTGCTGGTGGCGGCGTTGCGATTATGGACCAGGCGGAGACCTGGGACGACAATCCGGGTGCATCATGGTTCGAGACCGCGTTGCATGAGATTGGGCACTTGCTCGGACTTGGTCACAACTATGAGTTGCCATCGCAGGCTATTCAGGGGTCGAATCCGGTAGCATCGCCAGTTTCGTCCGAACCTCAGTTTCCGGGGAATGCCGACATAGTCCACGGCCAGTTCATTCACCGACCCGACAGCAACGATATCGACCTTTATTCCTTTGTGGTTGGGGCGAATCAAAACGGGGTTCTGAATGCCGAAGTGATGGCCGAGCGGCTTGCGAGCGCTAGTCGATTGAATTCCGTGATTCGCCTGTATCGCCAGAACGACGATGGGACTCGCGAGTTGGTCGCACAGAACAACGACTACTACAGCGAAGACTCCTTCCTTTCGATGAAGTTGTCGGCCGGTGCAAGTCCTGTGACTTACTTCATTGGTATTTCGTCCGTTGGAAACGAAGTCTACGACCCGACACTCGCAGGTACCGGAATTGGCGGCACGTCGCAGGGGTCGTATCAACTTCGGCTTGACTTCAAGCCAGATTCTGTGAGCACACTTGTTGATACCACAGGAACTTTGTTTGATGGCGATGGTGATGGAAAGGCCGGCGGAACCTACAACTTCTGGTTCCGAGCTGTTGCTCCAGCGAACACCCTGTTTGTGAACAAGGCAGCGAGCAGTACCCTCAGCAGCAATATGTCCGCATCAAGTCTTGTGAACACGCTGGTCGTTCAGAGTGTTTCTCCCTTTGCTGTCGGAGATACAATTCGCGTTGACAATGAGCAGATGACGATCAGCGCGATTAACGTGGGGACACGTACCCTGACAGTCACACGCGGGGTCAATGCCACAACACTGGCATCGCATGTGGCCGGTGCACTGATTCGTCAGGCAAACGCCGATGGATCAGCGACTCGTCCATTTGTTCGCCTGAATGATGCGACTGCCGTTGCAACTTCCGGACAGATTATTCGAGTGGTTGGAAATTCCGGCGCTGATGGCGATATCACAACGACCGCTGACAATCTCTCCTACCAGGTCGGCTTCAACACATCGGGCCAGGCTTTGTCTGATGGAAGTACTTTAGAGGTTCCGCGTGGTGTGACCCTGATGGTCGATGCGGGGGCCGTGTTCAAGTTGCGTCAAGCGCTCGTCGGCGTGGGAAGTTCTTCGTCGAGCGTTGATCGAAGTGCCGGGGCATTGCAAGTTCTTGGGCGTCCTGACAGAAACGTCATTTTTACTTCATGGCATGACGAATCAATTGGGACCGATACAACGCCAACTCCAACCACGCCTCAGGGCGGCGACTGGGGGGGGATCGCGTTCCGGGACAGTGTGGATAAGGCTCAAGCTCGGTTCAATTATCAGAGCGAGGGGATTTTCCTGAACTACGTTGCGAACGCTGATATTCGATGGGGCGGCGGCAATGTTGTCTTGGATTCGGTACTGCAGACGATCAATGCCATCTTTATTGATGGTGCTCAGCCGACTGTCGTTAACAATATAATTGCACGCTCCAACGATTCAGCAATTTCAGCAAATCCAGACAGCTTCGAAGAGCTAACTTTCCATTCTCCAAGATTCCAAAGCGGTGCGCTTCCATTTACCAGCGATTACAATCGAGTTGGACCGGTGTTTCAGGGAAATACCCTGACTTCGAACTCGACGAACGGACTTTTCATTCGAGTCATCACGCCAGCTGGAAATCTTACGCAGAAGTTGACAGTTTCCGGTCGGTTCGACGACACCGACATTGTTCACGTGATCGCTCAGAATCTTGAGATTCAGGGGACACCTGGTGGTATCATTCGAGATCAAACACCTCCGTCCGTGACGTTGATCACGCTTACCGCAGGCACCGGTGGGACGCTGGCGGCAGGGGCCTATAACTATCGTATCGCTCTGACCGACCCGAATGGCTTTGAGGGCCCAACATCGGCGGTGACCGTTAATCGAACCGTAGCGGCAAACGGTTCCATAACGCTGCAGTCGCTTCCTCCTGCGTCTGGTGATTACACCGGCCGAGTCGTTTATCGAAGTGCGGTGGGAGGCGGTGGACCGTATACACTCGTTGCTAAGCTCGATCGGTCGGCAACGACCTTCCTCGACAATGGTGGAAATCTGGGTCGAACACTGACAGCACTTAGTGCTCGCGATAGGGCTCGGACTGACGCTCGACTGGCGATTGATGCGGGAACAATCGTTAAGCTGGAAGGTGCACGTATCGAGACTGAGTACGGTGCGCAGTTTATTGCAGAAGGCGAATCAGGTCGGCCTGTCATTTTCACAAGCCGCCTGGATGACCGCTATGGCGCAGGTGGAACGTTTGATACGAACAATGATGATAATGCTCCAACTGAGGCGACTCCGTCACCTGGAAATTGGGGCGGCATCTATTACGGCCATATGTCGTCTGGAAGTATCGACCGAGCACTGGTGACCTTTGGTGGAGGCGTTGTACCGGTTGGCAGCAGTTTTGCGGGCTTCAACGCTGTTGAGATTCACCAAGCTGACGTGCGAATCAGAAACGCGGTCTTTGAGCGAAACGCGTCCGGTACCGGCGGAACGGCGGCGGCAATTCGAAGTGGGCTGATGCCGAACAGCCCTGGGACCATCTTCATTCGCAGCGCCCAGCCTGTGATTCTGAACAATGATTTCCGTAACAACACGGGCCCTGGCATCTCGGCGAATGTCAACGCGTTGAGCAGCGTACTGACAATCGACAAGGGGCGGTCGACAGGTGCGGCAGATCGCCAGCTCTCCTACGGAAACAACTTCGGACCTCTGGTAAGAGACAATCGATTCTCCGGCAACACGCTCAACGGCATGCAAGTGCGTGGTGAGACGCTGACAACTCAGGGCGTATGGGACGACACCGATATTGCTCACATCGTGCTTGATGAAATCTATGTGCCCGACTTCCATCACTTTGGTGGCTTGCGGCTGCAAAGCAGTCAGAGTCAAAGTCTGGTCGTGAAGCTGCAGGGGACGAATGCAGGATTCACAGTAAATGGATATCCACTGGACATCATTGATCGAATTGGCGGAAGTATTCAGATCGTTGGCCAGCCCGGTCAGCCTGTCATTTTAACGTCTTTAAAAGACGACACCGTTAGCTCTGGACGTGACCTGTTCGGGCTTCCGTTAAAAGATACAAATGGCAATGGAAGTGCTAATGTTGGTACGCCAAACGACTGGCGGGGCATCCGTATCCTTGAATACGCACATGATCGTAATGTCAAGGTGGTCGTTGAGAATGAGCAGCCTGATCGACTGTCCCAGGATACAAATAGCACCATCGGTACGGCGGAAGTTGTCGGCTTACTTGCAAAGGATCAAAAGTCCGGTGACGAGAACCTCAGACTGGGATTTGAGATTCACGGATTCATAGATTCTATTGACGACGCCGACATCTACAGCTTCAACGCAACGGCAGGTTCTACTGTTTGGCTGGATATCGACCGAACGACAAAGGCTCTCGACAGTGTGATCGAGTTGCTCGGCGCTGACGGAAGCGTCGTTGCAATCTCCGACAACATCAGTGACGCAGCACCAACCGTGGCGAATGTTAACGCCCGGACGTTGCCGTTCGATCCTCTAAACAGCCAGGATCTCTATACGTTGAACCAGTATGACGCTGGATTCCGCGTCGTTCTGCCAGGCACCACTGGTACGGCACAGCCGTACTTTGTGCGCGTTCGAAGTCGAAGTGCATCTCCTCAGGCAACCGTGGTTGGAGGAATCACGACTGGCGTTTACCAGTTACAGATTCGATTGCAGGAACTGGACGAGTTTCCAGGCACTTCAATTAACTATGCTGATATTCGCTTTGCAAACACAGGGATTCAGATCATTGGTCAGCCGGCTCATAGCCCGCTGGTTGGTGAAAGTACGGAAGTTGAGCCTGGTACCGGTGCACCTAACCTGACAACTGGCGTTTCATCCGTCACCGTCGGAAACCTGATGAACTCCGACCGGGCTGCACTGCACTTGTCGGGCAAGCTGGGTGTACCTCGAACACCGGGCGGTGTTGAAGTCACAACCGGCGCTTTGCGAGAGAGCCCATCGACAGTCTACGACGTCGATTTCTGGGAGTTTGAAGTTCGCTACGACGCTACTCAGCAGATCGCTGGTTCTTCGACGGTTGGACCGCATGTCCCCGTCACGATCGATCTGGACTTTGCGGACGGGTTTTCGCGTGCCGATGTGACCGTGGCTGTGTATGACAATAACAATCGCCTGATTCTTATTGGCCGAGACTCCAACGTTTCGGATGATCAACCAAAATCGTTGAGCGGTGCTGACGTGCGCGACCTCGATCGTGGTTCAAACGGCAGGCTTGATCCCTTCATCGGCCCTGTGGAACTTAAGACGGGGTTTTATCGACTGGCAGTGTTTCCTAATGACATTGTTCCAGAAGTAATGAACCAGTTCTGGACGACGAATCCGACGTCATCATTGGTTCGCTTCGAGCCTGTCAATTCCGTTCAGCGAGTGGCTGAGGAGCGATTTGGCGCTGCGGATGCGCAATCCACCGCGCTCGCTCCCGTCGTGGACCTGTTTACGGTAACCGGAGGTGCACTGGCTCCAAAACATGTCGTGCCGTTTCATCTTGGCGACGTTCCATTGTTCGTCAGTCAGGGATTTGGTGTCACCGGTACCAATCGGTCACGCGTCTCTCAGGTAGATGCATTCACTGGTGCCTTTGAGACTCTGTTGGGTCAATTTTCGCCCTCTCACGGCGATATCGCAATGCGCGCCGACGGTCACCTTCACACGTTCTCGACTGGTCCAGCCACAGGTGCCTTCACGGACGGCAATGTTGGAAATTACCTGCGGATCGATACCGGTACAGCTGCGGTCACGAACTTTGGTGACGACGGTATCGCGACAAACATCGTCAACGGCACTGCCGCTGCCGCGCACGACGTCGGTATTCAGTTCAATGCAATAGCATACACCGGTACCAACGACAATAACCTGTGGGCTGTCGGAAATCGCTCACAGCTTGGCTTGAAACCAGGTCAAACAGGCTTCGTCGGTGCCCAATACAACACCAACATAATCTATCAATTCAACACGGCGACTGGTGCTCAGGTTAATCGCAATAATGGCAGTAACAGGCAGGATCTCGCGACTGCCGTTGTTGGTGCAGGAACAACGCAGGTTGAATGGGGGCAAGTCGATACGAGTTTCACAAACGGTGGACTGAATGGGACTGTCACCGGGATGGTGTCGGTCGGGGGAACTCAGTTTCTGGTCGTCGATGATCGGGGCGGACTGTATAGCTACAGTGCCAGCAGTGACACAACGATTTTCATCAGGAACATTGGCGGCCTCAATATTAGTTTCGCGGGCCTGACGTTCGGACCTGACGAGGTTGAAGGTGGTATTTATGCAAACACTCTGTTCGGGGTCAGTTCCACTGGAACCTTGTTTGCCTTCAATACGGCTGGCATCTTGCAGCCAATCTTCAGTGATGCCGCGACATCAGTACAAATCGCTAGTGTGACCAGTACTGTGACTGGATTGGCATTCGGGACTCTTGATTACAATCCATGGCAGTTGGTCGGAAATCGTGGAAGTTTGGATCCCGCTGACGATGGACACGGCATTGATGTGGCTCCGTTTGACGATAGTGTCGAGTTGCCCGTGGCAGGTGGAAGCAGTCTGTATTTTGGCAATACTCGAACAGGCACAACTGCGGGCAACCGAAACACCGACGGCAGCAACGTACCACAATCTGGTGGTCCGCTTCGCAATATTGACTTTCCAGGTGGTGCTGCAGGTACAGTCGTCAGCAATCAATTCAGCCTGGAGTAGCCCTCAAGGCTGAATTGATTGCTGACGACTGTACCTGCAGCACCA
>JANMEV010000437.1:0-2993 GCA_031377305.1 Planctomycetota bacterium
CACTGTCAGATGAGGCCACAGACCACCGTTCTCCGGAACCCAAAAGAATGGCAATCGTTGTTTTACGTTATCGAAAGGCACGCAAACTTCGCGAACACCAGAATCCGGCTTTTCGAAGCCTGAAAGCACGTTCAAAAGAGAGGTTTTGCCAGCTCCGGAATAGCCGACAATAGCGGTTCGCGGCGAATCGATCGTCAACGTCACATCATCCAGCCGAGGCTGCTGAGTACCTTTCAGAGTAATGTGACTAAGCGAAAACATGCAGAAGCAACTTCCAGTTGAAAGAACGTCGTGTTTTGTTAGAGCACAGAATGGGGGCTGTTTGTCATTCCCGCATTGGCCGAGTTCCGGATCGCGACACCGGCTTCCCGTCTGCACGGAAATGACGAACCCAAATATTGGACGTTGATAAAGCACTGCTCTGGAATTCACGTCTGGACCATAGTCGCTTTTGCCAAGCCTGCGCATTTAGAAACCACGTGTCCAAACTCTAACGAATCCCGCTACAAAATCCTCCCCCATTGTTCCTCCAACTTTGCGGCGGAAACGCTCACAGCCGTTCCCAGCTTTTGAGCGAACAACTGAATTCGGAACTCTTCCAGCATCCAGCGAAAGTGATTGAGCATCGGATCCAACTGCTGCTGGCGCTGGTGATCCTTGAGCTTTTGCTCATAGCGAGCCAGCCAGGGAGCGAACTCAGATTCAAGCGACTGTTCTGTCTTCAAACCGCCGGACGAAAGTCGCTGTAGCCGCTGTCGAATTCCGGCAAAGTACCGCGGATGCTGGATCAGCCACGGCCAAGGAGTGTCAATCAAAAACGTCGGATGCACCAGAGCCGCCAGTTGCGCCTTCATGTTGTTCAGCAAATGGTCCCAGCCCGGCCCGCGAGCCGAATCGAGGGCTCGCCGAGTTTCATGATACTGCTGAAACAGGTGCGGCAGGAACTGAGTGAACTCCTGAGCAATCACCCCCAAACGTTCGCGACCTCGCTGCAATGTCTTGTCGAAGGCCGCTTTTGTGCGAGCCAACGGTGGTTCGGCCAGAAACGCTCGATCGACCATCAGCATCGAGAGATGATTCATCAACTCCAGACCTTTAATCGACGACGACAGCAGCCGCACCTGACTGATCTGAGGCATATTGCCGATCTGCAACAGGATCCGTTTTCGTTCAGAGAGCAGGACCAGTTTCTGTAGGCCTCGGCGAAGAATTCGAGTCGCGTCTTCGGGAGTCTGACACAGCACCAGCCCAACGGTTTCGCCGTCATCCCGCAGTGATGGAAACGACCGCAGCAGCATGCCAGCCCGTTTGATTTCTATGTGTTCAGGAATGCTGAAAAAGTCCCACGCTTTGAATCCTCCGCGAGTCCACTGGGCTTCTTCCGGAGTCGGTCCGCTCACAGCGGCCGTCTTTTCTGCCGTGGCAACCGCAGCCTGAGCCTTCTTGATCAGTGCCGCACGCAGATCCTTCAACGAACGACCTTCAATCACCTTCTTTCGCTGATCGTCGACAACGCAAATGTTGAACTTCAGATGATCGTCGATTGTGCTCAGATCAAATTCGCGCGAGTCAAACCGCTCGCCGCACAGTTGCGACAAACGGGACGCCACACCTGTCAGCAGGTCGCCTTTTCCGAACTCGAGATCCGAATAAACCAACTTCGCCGTGTCCGGGGCTGGCACGAAATGGCGACGAAAGTGTTTTGGCAATGCTCTGATGAGAGCCAGAACTTTCTGTTCCAGCAGACCGGGCACCAGCCATTCCAGCCGAGTGTCGGTCAACTGCCCCAGTCCTTCGACTGGAACCGTGACGGTCACTCCGTCCGCATCCTGACCCGGATCGAGTTGATACGAAAGAGGCAGATGCATTGCTTCGAACTGAGCCGACTCCGGAAACATCGCCGCCTGTTCAGAGCGATGCGCTTCGTCGGAAAACTGATTGATGTCGAACTGCAAAAGTCGGGCGTTGCGAGTCACCGTCCTCTGAAACCATCGCCGCATGCGGTCGCGGTCTGAGCATTCTTCAGGAATCTGCGATGAGTAGAACTCGAACAGAGTTTCATCGCCAGGCATCAGATGGTGCGATCGAGTCCTCGCCTGAAGTTCCTTCAATTGCTCCAGCACATCATGATTGTGCCGGAGAAATGGAAACTCATGCCCCCAGCCTTTGCGCTTGGCGGATGGATTGTGCTTTGTGCTTTGACCGGGACGAACCTTCGACGCACCTCGCAGGAGAGCAGCTTCTTCGTCGTCATAGTCTTCCCCCGGATCGCCATCGGTGTCGGAATCGCCGAAGAGTAAACCGAATTCAACAAGCCCGTGTTGGATCAACATCTCACGAGACTTCACGGGATCGACCTTCGCGTACGTCACCTTGCGGCGAGGAACGATGGGCAATCCCCAGAGACTGACCTTTTCGAATACCATGATGTTGCCCGCAATCGGATCCCAATGCGGCTCGGAGTATTCTCGCGCGACCAGATGAGCGGCCAGCGGTTCTATCCACTCGGGCTGAATCCGAGCAATGGTTCTCGCAAACCGGCGACTGGTTTCAACGAGCTCGCCTGCGACAAACCATTTTGCTCCTTTCGGAGCCAGTGCCGAACCTGGCCAGATCGTCAGATTGTTTCCACCAGCACCAAGAAAGTCGCCGTTGGGAGTCTGGCATCCAATATTCGCCAACAACCCCGTCATCAGCGCTTTATGAGTCGCAGCGAAGTCGTTGTGACGACCACCATCCCTGGGCGAGCGGCTGGGCGTCAGCCCTCCGAGCAGCTCTCCGCGTTCAACTGGCGACGCGGTCGGAGGGCTGACGCCCAGCCGCTCGCCCGGGGATGGTGGTCGTCACAACGACTTCGCTGCGACTCATAAAGCTCTGATGACGGGGTTGTTGGCGAATATTGGATGTCAGACTCCCAACGGCGACTTTCTTGGTGCTGGTGGAAACAATCTGACGATCTGGCCAGGTTCGGCACTGGCTCCGAAAGGAGCAAA
>JANMEV010000441.1:0-12945 GCA_031377305.1 Planctomycetota bacterium
CTGCGAATTCGTCAAAGGCCGTTGCTGAGATCAAGGCGTCAGGAAATGCCTGGACTGCACTTGTTCCTCTGGTGATCGGCGTTGTCCTGGCGTTGGTGCTTCACTTCCTGCTTCCGGATCTTGTCAGCCGCTATTACCAGCGAATCGTGCTGGATGTTGGAATCGCGATCGTACTTGCGGTGTCGTTGAACATCGTTAATGGTATGACGGGCCAGTTTTCGATCGGCCACGCGGGCTTCATGACGCTGGGCGGTTACACGGCGGCAACGATCACTTATTACGGATCAATGTGCCTCTGGGACAGCACCAGCAAGCATGGGGGCTTTCTAGAGAGCGGCGAGTGGTTGTTTGCTGTTTCCTGTGTTATTGGCGGACTGTTTGCGGCGGCGGCAGGATACGTTGTTGGGTTGCCCTCCCTGCGTCTTCGCGGTGACTATCTGGCCATCGTGACGCTTGGCTTTGGCGAGATTGTCCGTGTTGTTCTGCAGCAGACGGGTAAGACGATTGACGATGTTGAGAAATTTAAGAATGCTGGCTGGTCCGACCTGATTCCGCCACCGGTCGGAGGTGCGGTCGGCTTTGACGGAGTGCCCAAGTACACGAGTCTGTTCTGGGTCTACACCGTTGTGGCTATTACAATTGTTGTGGCCTATCGCCTGAAAAGTTCCAGCCTCGGTCGCGAAATGATCTCAGTGCGCGAGGATGAGATCGCTGCTCAGGCTATGGGCGTCAACATCGCTCGAAAAAAGGTCATGGCTTTCGTGATTGCCGCATTTTTCGCCGGCGTGGCGGGTGGCTTGTTTGCTCACGAAGGCGGCGTCATCGTCAGTCCCAAAGATGCTGGTTTTCAGCGATCCTTTGACTACGTCATCATGACTGTACTGGGTGGTCGTGGATCCATCACGGGCGTCACGCTGGCAGCAATTCTCTTGACAGCGCTGCCGGAAATGCTGCGTGATTTCGAACAGTACCGTCTTATTGTTTACGCCCTGCTGCTGATCTTTATGATGCTGGTTCGGCCTCAGGGGTTGTTGGGTATCCATGAGATCTGGAATTTCTGGCAGCGTCCCAGGCCTCTTGCTGCGAAGACACAGGAGGCTCAGGTATGAGCCAGTCTGCAGTTGTGAAATCATCGCCCGCTGGTCCATCTCTGTTGAACGTCGACGAGATTGGCATTTCGTTCGGTGGTTTGAAAGCTGTCCAGAAGTTTTCGCTCAAGCTTCCAGCCGCCGGCCTGTATGGTCTGATTGGCCCCAACGGTGCCGGTAAGACGACGGTGTTCAACTTGTTGACGGGCGTCTATCAACCAGACAACGGCAGGATTGCATTGGGGTCAAAACAGCTCGGACGCGGCAAGCCTCATGAGATCACAGCGGCGGGTATCGCGCGCACATTTCAGAACATTCGATTGTTTCCCAACCTCAGCGTTCTCGACAACGTTCGACTGGCCGGGCAGTTGCACAATCGATATGGCCTCGTGCATACCGTGCTGAGGACTCGGGGCTACCGTCATGAAGAGGAAACGCTGCGGCACCGAGCGCTGGACCTGCTGGAAATTTTTGAGTTGCAGGATCGAGCTCAGGAGCTGGCCAGCAATCTGAGCTACGGGCACCAGCGCAAATTGGAGATCATTCGAGCCCTTGCGACGAATCCTCAGGTACTGCTGCTGGACGAACCGGCGGCCGGTCTGAATCCGCAGGAAAAGCGATTGCTTGCCCAATCAATCCAGCAGATCCGCGATCGATTTCAGGTGGCAGTCCTTTTGATTGAACATGACATGCCGCTGGTCATGGAAATTTGTGAACGCATTGTGGTGCTGGAATACGGGATCACGATTTGCGAAGGAACGCCAGCGGAAGTCCAGAACAATCCTCGAGTGATTGCTGCCTACCTTGGTGGTGGTTTGGAAGATGGCTAACGGCGGTGCGTCAGCTCTCCGCGCACGCTCCATGGTTGCGGAAGAAAACGTGAGCGATGTTTCGTTGGCTGTAAGAAAGTTATCAGAGTCCAGTTATGTCTCTTCTGAAAGTCGATAACATCTCCGTCTCTTACGGTGCCATTCAGGCAATCCGAGGCTGCTCGCTGCACGTTGAACAGGGAGAAGTCGTGACTTTGATCGGCGGTAATGGGGCTGGTAAGTCGACGATGCTTCGGACGATCTCCGGACTTCTGAATCCAAAGCAGGGTACAATTCAGTTTGAAGGCAAAGACATTCAGGGTCAGCCGCCTCATCGGATCGCTCAGAGCGGTCTGGTTCACGTTCCCGAAGGTCGTGGGATTTTTGCGAATCTGACGGTGGATGAAAATCTGCAACTCGGCGCGTATTCGCGAAACGATCACGACCAGATTCGCAAAGACCGCGAAATGGCATTGGACTTGTTTCCCAGAGTCCGCGAACGACTTAAACAGGCAGCCGGAACACTGTCGGGCGGCGAGCAGCAAATGGTCGCCATCGCGCGAGCCTTGCTGGCTCGTCCAAAGTTGTTGATGTTGGACGAGCCGTCTCTTGGCCTGGCACCGCAGATCGTGCAGACGATTTTTCAGGTCATTCGAGAAATCAATAAAACCGGCACCACGATTCTGCTGGTCGAACAGAACGCCGCCATGGCGTTGAAGGTAGCTCATCGAGCCTATGTGATCGAAGTTGGCTCCATCGAAATGGAAGGCCCAGCCGCAGACCTTGCTAACAGCGACGAAGTCCGCAAAGCCTATCTTGGTGCACATTGACAGGTGGCGGTGGCGGTTTTGCCGGTAGAGTTTTCTGCCGCGACAACGAAAGCCATGGCCAACTTATTTGGGGGACGCAGGTGTGGCCGGCTTTTCGGAATTGGCAGTCGGAACGGCCAGAAGCAACTGATCAAAGCTGTCCTGTTCCTCGTGAGGGCGGATTCGGAAGTACCAGGTCGACCAGTCCTTCAGGGCTTTCTCGCGCCATGGTGTCGCGAGCCGCAGGCGTTCTTCCGCCGGAGCATTCTTGATCTGCTCTTCGTCGCCCAGTGATTCAAATGGGGCAAGCGATTCGCCGAAGCCGTGTGGTTTGCGCGAGATGAATCGTAAAGCCTGGATCGCTTCGATGTTAACGTCCACACTGGGATCGCGGATGCCGTCCAGCATCAGTGGAACCAGTTTGAAGTCGCCTGTGCGTCCCAAAGCCCAAACTACTGATTTGCGAACATCTGCATTCGGGTGTTTCATCAGGCTCTTGAGCTTCTCCTCCTGACCGATGAGTTTTTCCGGATCGTCGATCGATGTGACACTCCGGACGATTTCGTCTGCGACGTCGATCGGCGATTCATCAACGGTGGTGTCCATATTTTCCATGTCGCTGATCAGCAAATCCAGTTCTGTTGGCTCTCGCGTGATTGCCTTGTCGCCGAACGGGTTGCCTTTTTTGCCCTGCTGAATACCTAGCCCATACTGTTTATCAAAGATCTGCTTTGTGGATCGCATGTAGAAGAGAATCGCAAAGCTGGTTCCCACAATTTCGCTGGTAAACGTTTCGTTCCAGGCACCCGTCTCATTCTGGAGCGTAAGTAAGCCTTCACCGTAGGCAGTAAACCAGTCCTTGCCTCCGATCTCTGTAATCTCGGCGACAGATAGTGCTCGCTCGGCCGAATAGTAGAAGTAGATCGGAAAATCCTTATGGACATTGACGGGATTGAAATTAGACACCTCATAACCGATGGCCCGTTCGATCTCAGCAGTCAACTGCCCGAGTGAGTTCTGTGGTTTGTAATCTGGAAAGGACGCCAGCGACGATTCCAAAGGATCTTCCACGGCTTCAAGCAGGTCGAACTTCTTCTGCTTTGGATCTTTCTTTCCTTTTTCCTTCTCCATCTTTTGCGGACCGTAAAACAAAAGCCGTGTGACACCCAGACTGCTGGTGGCTGCCATGGTCATGTTTCGCGAGGACTTTCCTCCGGTGGCCCCAGTGGTCGTTCCAGGCCGATAGGTCCACCCGCCATCCGCCAATCGACTATTCATATGCCATGATGCCGTGCGATCCAGCGCTAAGGGAGACACCGAGCACTCCGCCCGCTGTGCAGCCCAAAGGCAAAGGACAGCGTACTGGCACATGCTCACATCCGCTGGACCCGATGGTGAGTCCGACCAGGAACCATCGCTTCGCTGGACTGAAGCGACATAATCGGCCATTGCCTGAATCAATGGGCGATACAAGTCTGCATCTATGTCGGCCAGAAACATCGAATACAGTCCGGCCTCGTACAAGTGATCGTAGCCATTGTGGGGATGAAACCCCTCCGTGTTCACCGTTGCAGTGACGGCTTTCAACGCGTCCTGGATGATGGGCGATTCCACAGGTTCGCCAGCTTTGAATAGAGCATACGCCGCCAGCACAGTGCGACCTGGGTGACCATCACTGGGCTTCACATTGGCCTTGAGAAACGCCACGCCTCTCGCAACCGCAGCATCAAACCGCGGAACGCCAGACGTCTTTTTATCCGCACTTACGACAGTCTGTGTGGAAAACAGCAACAGAGTGCTGAAAACGACGACCTTACGAAGTTGCATCGGA
The DNA here is from genome assembly GCA_031377305.1 of Planctomycetota bacterium. Taxonomy (GTDB): domain Bacteria; phylum Planctomycetota; class Planctomycetia; order Planctomycetales; family Planctomycetaceae; genus SXXK01. The sequence goes on from JANMEV010000441.1 coordinate 4,538, forward strand.
TCTACCTGCTGGCCGCAGCGCAGCCTCAAAAATGGGACGTATCAAAGGAATAACTCTGATGGTACGACCGTGAAGTCGGGGTGTCAACGGGCTTCTAAACGTTCGCTCCCGCTCGTCAATAACGGCAGATTCGCGGAAAATCGCTGTCATCGCGAAATGTTGGGCAATACCGTCAAAACTGCCCGACGTACGGAAACGGTACTCGCCCGCGTTTTCGCTCACGATACCAGTTGATGAATCGCCGCCATCGAGTGATCAAGTACCGTGCCGCGGCATGAGCCAGAGGCCAGGCTGAAGTCGACCTCAGGAGACGCCCAGCGCGTGTCTCCGACGGTTCCTCTTCCAGAAGGCCCGAGTGACTTGGCGAGTTCGTTTCTTTTTGGTCCCATGTGGACACATAAAAGGACTGTTGAGGAATCACCGGAGCGGAGTTGTCGAGTTTGCGGATCACTGCAAATGTGAACCAGATAGAGGCGTCCAGGCGTCCCAGCGGCAACCAGTTGCGGTCACTTTCCCTGCAATCATAGACCTGCCACGGTCCGCGTTCAAAATTTCCTGGCATACGACAGAGCCAGAGTTTTTCGATCGAACATCCTGAGGCAGAATAGAAATCTGCATACAACGTTGGCGATACGCTATAAAGGCCATGATTGACGGCATTTGACGAAGGGGTCAGGTGAATGATTCGACCGCCGGGGCGAGTCATCCGCAGACAATGTTTCATCGCTTGTCCAATGTCAAACACGTGTTCGATAGTGCCGCTGTCCAGAACCACGTCGAATGCGTCGCAAAGATGTGCAGGTGTTTCGGATCGATTGAGATCCAGTTGTTCATCTGCCGCTTCGTAGTCGGACTGATCGATGCGAGTACTTTGCTGAAACCCGAACATGGCATAAAGGGCATCGTCTGACAAATACCCCTGTTTTCGCAGAACCGGATCACGATGAAGCTCGTCGGCAACCGTGGTAAGAGGTGTGTTGGCAGTACTTGCCATTGACCGCAGTTCATCGGCGGTCAGGTAAATGTGCTGGCGGCCGAGCGTTGCGATCCTTCCAGAGAATTTCTGGGACGAGGCGACGTTCAACAGCAGATTAATCGCAGCTCTGGGCAGGCCCATGATACGCCTTACAAAAGTAGTGACTAAAGCACATTGAGTGAGTTTGATCAGCTCGCCATTCGTATAAAGACGCGAAGGTACTTTCGACGAGCCTTTTAGAACGATCGAACAGGATTCATTAGCACTGATCGACCTCGAATTCAGTGGAATCTCATTTCCTGGGTCTAAATGGCCACGCCGTTGGAGAATCGTGCTGACTCTGCCTGGTTGAGCAATTCCCAAAGGCGAGTTGCGATGGTTTTGCCACCATACAGATGCTGAGTTCTCTCTGAGACGCCCTTGACAATCTCGCGTCTCCTTTCCGAAGAACTGCAGATCTCCCGCAGTAATTCCACCATCCCGTCTGTCGAGTCATTGAAGGAACGGCCGATACCGGTTTTCGACAGAATTCCAAAGTCGCAGTCCGCTGAAACCACCGGAACGCCCAGTACTCCGGCTTGAAGAAAGACATTCGGAAAGCCCTCATACTGGTGTGAGCCTGTGCTCAGGAACGCAGTTGCGCGGCTCAAAAGAGCGACGAATTGAGGATGCGGCATTGTGGGAAGTATCAGAACATTTTGAGGACACCTGGCAAGCAACTCGGCAAAGTACTCCGAATCGGTATTGTTCAAAACCATTACAAATTGCTCCGTGGCAAGACGTCTTGCAACGTCGAATGCGAGCGCTGGCCGCTTGTGAAAGCGATCTGTTCTGCCGGTCCAGAGAATAAAGTTTTTTGAAACCTGTGGTTGACGGCTGGTAAGGTCCGCAAGCAGGCGATCGCCGCTTTCGGCCCAGCGCGGCCACCGTTCGTCGATAGGATTTGCAAGGACATTGGTCTCGAGCTTAAGGTTGTTTCGTGCCAGTTCCTGTTGCCATTCCGTTTGCACGAAGATCTGATCGGCTGCTTGAAGACCTCGAGCAAGGAAGTCGCCAGAATCGCCATAAGCGTTTACGTAGGTCGAGCCAATTTGGTATTCGCCGCGCAGATCATCGTTAGAAGCACAGGAAATGACGGTCCGTTTTCCGGCGGCTTTGGCTGCTTCAATGATGGCGGTCGTTAATGAACTCACACCGAAGGCGATAACAACATCCGCGGGCAACGCGCGATAAAAATCGACGACACTTTCCCGTTCCCGTTCTGGCGATCGCAGAGGCTTTGTCAGTAGCAGCAATGGAATCTGCCAGAGTAATGAGTTGCTCCAGCGACGAACACGAAGCGGTGGCCAGGAATGCTGGATGGTGCAGTGCTGTGCCACATTCCTGCGGACGTGTTCAAAGAATGCCTGACGATTGAATACCTGAACGCCATCGTGAAGCTCAAACTGAAATCGCTTTGGTGATGAGACACAAAGGCCAACCTCGCAACATTCCAACTGTCGCAGCGATCGAGCAAACGCCCAAGCCTGTGTCTCCATTCCACCAAAAGCCGCGCCATTGCCGTCAGCGATCGCCGGATAGGCATTCTCGGCAACAAAGCAGACTTTCATAAAGAATCATTCCAGGTGCCTGATTGCGATTGCTCAATGCCATCGCTTGCGAGCATACCACCAGATAGCAGTACCCAGCGGAAGCTGAACGAAGAGAATACCGACTGCATAACCGATAGCAAGTCCGAGACTTCCATAGCTTCGACCGAGTACGAACTGCAGTAACGCGATCGTTGCGCACGACGCGACGGTCGTCGCCAGATAGGGGTCGCGCCGATGTGCACGCACATAGATTCCGCTGCACATGACGAACTGGTACGCAATGAAGGCTCCCGCAAAGATCAGCGTGGTCGTCGCAGGCAGCATTCGTCCAGAGAGTCGATCAAACAGCCAGTGGGTACGCGTCCCCATCCAGGCAACGGCGAGTGCGAATCCGAAAAGAGCGATCGAAAGCAACAGGATGGAAACGCGTGTCAGACGAAAGAACAAGCGGTCGAGTTCGACGTAGTCCCTCTTCGCAATTAGAGTTCCGAAATGTGGGCGACGGGTTTCAATCCACGCCATCGTTGCTGATTGAAGTGCGGTCAGAATGGTCATTGTCATTCCGAACCGCCCGGATTCTCCTTCAGCCTGTCGCAGCAGCATGAGCCCAGGCATCTGGCTGGCAAACCACATTGCGCCACCCTGAACAGCCATCCGCCATTGCAGCGGAAGGATCTCGTCTTTCCAGCTCAACTCAGATGAGACTTTCGTCACGGCAAATGTCTCGAAGAAACGCCTGTAGATTCTGAAAGTCAGCCAGGACTCGCCACTCAGTCGAATGAATGCTGAACCAACCAGTGCCCAGATTCCGAAACCGGCGATCATCAAAAGCCACACAGTGACGGAACCAAGCACTCCCTGCCAGAATCGAAATCGATTGATCGTGGGCAGTTGTCCGCAACCCTCCAGAATTGAAGTCCTTGGCAACAGCCAGAGTTGTGCAGCGTTCAGCGTCACAAGCGAGACCCACGGCCAAAGCCAAACGACAGATTCTGCGGAACTCTGAGACGCCTGCCGCAGTCGAGTGGTATCGTTCAAGAACCATACCCCGGCAACACAAACGACGATACCAAACATAACGGCGGCAACCGAATACCACCGAAACATCAATCGACCGAGCGAAACAAGGCGAGACAGAGATTCCGGAGTTCCTGCTATTCGCCCTTCAACAAGCTGAAGACTTGCCCACTCATGACTGGCGAGATTGATCAGCACAACGCTCAGGCCCAGTTCTACAAAGATCTGCATCCCCAGCATGTTGCCGAATGCGTAATAGTAATCCTGAGTTGCTTTCGAGAAGCTAAAGACAATCAGCAACTGAGTCAGCGGTCCGGTTAGCAGTTGCCAGAATCGACTCAGTACAGCAAACCCAACTGCGTTGTCGACTCCGAGACCTCTCAGGACACGGATGATGAACGAGTCTGATTTTGGAACACAGGCCACCTCGCTAACGTGCGCAGGAGGCTGATAGGGGTTGGAGGATGATTCCGCGGAAGTCTTCACTTTTGCCTGCAACACTGGATTGGAAGCGTCAGAAACCGTGTCTTGCAGCCTACGTCCGAACCAGCATTTTTGCGAAACCAGTTGTTGTCCGGTACAGATTATCCGTCGATTTGACGCCCGGTATTCGCATTAGCACGAGTTTTTCCGGTACAGGTCACGGATTTATGCCCTATGCCGACACTCCAGATTCTGCGACCTGGTTGATGCAAGTATCGCTCAGGGGCTTGACGGGCTCTCCGAGTCATCGCCATCATCAGGTCTTTATCGCCTTCAAAGGCGTCCTCATCATCGCCCTCGACAACGTTTTTACCATAGCAAACGACCGCAAAGAACTTTGGCAGTGGCAATCTCCCTCGAACGACAAGCCAACATAGGAAACGGTCTACTGGTCTTTGTCAGCAGTCTGTTGGGATGGTACGAACCAACTCGAATGGCCGGGATTGCTTTGGGCGTATTTATGGGAGTCGGTCTGATCTCTTCCGGCGTCGCAGGATTCTGTGGCTGGATAAAGATCTTTGCCCGAATGCCGTGGAATCGCCGGTTGCGACCGTAGTGATTTGCTCCGATGGGACTTCTGGATGCCCAATCAAAAGCCCGCGTTGGCCGGTCTCACAAATCCCCATGTTGCAGCCAGAGCGTCGGCCGCCTCTTCCACGTCAAGAATCTCGCCCCATGGGCCGTTCCTGAGAAACGCATGAGCGAACTCATGAGCGATCACATAATGTGCGAACTCTTCTGAGCAATGCGCCAGCTTTAATCTCAACACAACGCATCGGCTGCCACTGCCAATCGGCCCGGGAGTGGCCATCCACAAAGTCCAGCCCTGCCCGGGAACGTAGTTGTCGATCGAGATTCGAAATCTGGGATCCTGCAGAAAGTCCTGCTGAACATGCTCGGGAATCGCGAACAAGACCGTCAGAACTCGTACCTTCAGCAAAGGATGCGGTTCAAACTCTTCGATGAGTGAGGTGAAAATGTCAAAGACCTCCGGCGGATCGAGGTGCAGAAGATGATGTCAGCGAATCAGCTCGATGAATGGCGGCTCGCAGGCTGGCCATTGAACGCAATCGGAAGCTTTCCTGATTCGTCAGCAAAACGCCAAAGCGTTTCTGCAGTTCAACCGACATCGCCAACTGAGCAAGCGAATCCCAGGCCGCGGTATCTCGAGCAGACAGGTCCGCAGTGATTGAATCCACCGTTCGGCTTAGCGCCATCGCCACAATTTCCCGCAACGCCTTTTCAGTAGCGTCATCCAGTTTCAAAGCCGTTTCCAGGTTTGCCTTTGCGTCCGATTCTCGATGGCTGGCAGCGTTGCGCATTCGGATAAACCTTGCTGGATTGCCGCCCCAGACTTCGCCATCGCCGATCTGAGTGAACGCCGCAACATAGCTGGCGGGTTCGACCATCGCATCCTTGCCGAGCTGTACTCCCGGGTGAATCTGAGCAGCGCCACCAATCACAGTGCGTGCACCGATCTTTATCCGCGACGAAACCATCAGCCTGCTACCGTCCGGGTTGACCGTGATACTGTGCGCGATCACGGAACTGGCCGTTCCTATAATTGCGTGATCACCAATGTCCGTGATGTCGGGATCAAACAAATATCCAAGAACGAGACTGCCGTGGCCAAGATTTGTCGACCCGGCATACGAAAGCAGAACGAGGTTTCGCAGACCATGAATTGAAAGGAACGCATCAACAAGTGGCAGCGACATTACAAAGCGAGCTCGCAGGTACAGGCACATCGAGGCATTCAGCATCAGCCAGTTGCGGAACCCATCAGCATCTGACGCACGAGCCGGTTTGTGGTACCGCATGTAAAAGCTGTGAACCTGAACTTCCAATGCACACTGTGCAAGGAACCAGATGAGCCATCCAGCATAGAGAAGTGGTGCCAGAGCAAGCCAGGTTGTCCATGTGAAACTGGATGTTCCATCCGGATTGAACGCAAAGCGTTGCAGCAACCATGAAAAGGTGCATGCCGACACGACCGGCCCGGTCATCAGGTAAACCAACGCCAGCACGAATTCCAGAACGCAGACACCGAATCGTTTTACCCTGGTCGTCGTCATGATCGCACCTGACGAACTTTCTCGTTGGTGGCGAAGGCGTTGTGTGACAAGACTCGAATCGCTGAAAGGTCGAAACACGGTAAGTCAACGGAGAGCCGTTTCATCGCCTATCTCCCCTGCAGACAAATTGTGCAGATGGCGACATGGGAAGCTCTTGCGTCGGCGACCTGAACAAGAAAATGATTCCTCTGAGTCGCATCAGCAAGAGAAATTCCGCAACGAGCACAACACAATTCTGATGAGCCCGAGATACTCGAAATGGTCCGCAGGATCTCGCCTTCGAATGCGACAACCAGCTCCTTGAGCTTGTTCAAAAATATCGCAGCAGCGCGACCCTCGACAAGGCGATGGTCAAACGACAGCACCAAATGATACGCCTGCTGGTCACCACCGATAGGGAATTCGCCACTGATCCCCAGGATGCCGGCCTGACCTTCCGAAATGAGCGGATCAAATGTTGTCACGCCCGAGCCTGACAGATCTGTGATCGTGAAAGTTGCCCCGGCAAGATCTGCTGGTAGTAGGGAATCACTCAAGTAAGCTGAGATCAATCGCTGGCGATTTTCAGCAATCGATGAAACTGTTTTCGTGTCAGCATCACGCAACACGGCGACTTTAAGGCCGCGACCCGCATCCATCGCATAACCGATATTGACCTGGTTGTAGGTCATGACTTGATCGTCAATACAGCAGGCGTTCAGCAGCGGGAATTGACGCAGCAGCACGGCGCAGGAATGAATCAGATTCGCAGTCACGTTTTCTGCTGCATCGCTGCCAATATCCTGCAGCCGATTTCGACCAACGGTGGGCACGATGACGGTGACACTGCTTCGGATCGCCTGTAGAGTGCTCCAGGCGAGCACTCTGGTTTCCAGTTTTTTTGACCGAGCCAGTTGTTGCGACTGATAGGGCACTCCGGCTGAAGTTCGAAACTGACTCGGAGCTTTGACGGAACTCTCCACCATCGGCATCGCGACACTAACCGGCGACAGCGCCACGTTTCTTAATCGCAGAATATCTTCGCTGCGAATCAAACCTTTGGAAGTGAATTCAGTCGTTGATAAACCGAGCTGCTGAATGAGCTCCATTGCCTGACGACTAAAACGAGTCGACTGAGCAGGTTGGCTGGAATCATCCGCGGTCAATGGTGCGAAGGGGACCGTCACCGCTGACTTTTGAACGTTGGCCAGCAAGTCCGACGGATTCATCAAACTGTTCGGCTGTTCCGAAAAAGCAACCGAGTTCGTTGAGTCGCACGCCGCAGTTGCCCGCAGGCGCGAATCGACAGCCTCAAGAGTCGCGCCGATGTAACAGAGAACTTTTCCGATCGGCACTTCCTGATCCGAGGCGGCATTCAGTCGAACAAAACCATCAGCGGGGCTCGTGATTTCGAAAACTGATTTGCTGGTTTCCACTTCCACCAGGATTTGTCCGGAGCTCACTGCCTGGCCGTCAGCGACTTTCCATTGCTGAATCAGCACCAGATCATCATTCACGGTTTCCTGCGGAATGCAGACGGGAATGACTTCACTCATCAGACATCAGCCCCAGAATAGCCGCAAGGATCGACTTCGCATGAGGCAACATCTCTCGCTCAAGCGGCGCACAGGCGGGAATAGGATACTCGGGCGACGCCAGCCGTTTGGCTCGCCGGCAGACGGTGGGATCGCTCTCCATCAGCCGAGCCAGAACTTCGGATCCAAAGCCAGCAACGCCGATGCCCTCTTCCGTCACCAATAGCCGATGACTTCGCTTCACGGATGCAAATATCGGCGCGAAGTTCAGTGGCGACAGGCGAGTAGGACAGATGACCTCGCAGATGATCTCGTGCTCGTCGAATGCGAGAAGGATCGCTTCTTCAACTTCCCTCAGCATTTCGCCGTAGCAAACTATGGTGACGTCAGCGATTCCCTCAGGACGAATCCGCACGGTGGGAAACTGTTCATCGCTGAATTCCAATGCGAACCCATCCGGCATTTCGGATTGAACTCGCTGGCCGTACAGAACTTTGTTTTCCACAACCAGCGTCGGCCCATCAATCGACTTCAGCAGCCGATCATAGAGCGATCCCGGATCCAGGCGATGATTTGTCGCCAGCACCTGCAGATCGGGCAGGCCAAGGAAATGCTTCTCGAGCGACTGACTGTGCGTTGGTCCGTAACCGCGTCGGCCACCCATCGGAGTTCGCACGATCAGAGGCACCTTGACCTGATCGTTGTACATGAAACGAAACTTGGACGCATGATTGATCAATTGATCGGCGGC
>JANMEV010000445.1:0-1751 GCA_031377305.1 Planctomycetota bacterium
CACATGGACTCCAGCTTCAGGAGCGACTCGGTACGAACTCGTGATTGCAGACGTCGCCCTGAACCCAATCTCAACCTTCACAGACATCACTGGAACCACTTTCACTCCTTCAACGGATCTTAGCACTGGCATTTACCGAGCCTGGATAAAGGCAATCGACGGAAGCAGCAACCAATCGGCTTCCAGCTCAGTGATTCCCTTCACTGTTGCCTCAAATTTGCCGGATGAATTCCAGCCTTCGGATTCTGAACTGGAGCTGGCATTTGCTTCGATTGATTCCGTGCTGACTCAGGATCTGACACCAAGCCATCGACGACCAGCCAACAACCAGCGAAGCAAGCCGAGGCAGGGGACTCCAGCTGATGACCGTTCGATCACAATTGACGCGGAGCATCCGGAAGCAAGATTCGCTGCGATTCAGAGTAGCATCAGTGAGAACTCAAAGCATTTGTCGGATCACTCATCGGAGATTTCAACCAATGCTGGTTCCCTCGACGAACTAGTTCAGTTGATGATCGAACAGGCGACATAGGCGTCTCAGGAAGGACGCCAAAACCGCACGCAAAGAAACCCGGCTCTCAACAAGCCGGGCTTCTTTCAATTTCTACGATTGCGATTCACGCACACTGTCAGTTCGCCCACACACTGTCAGTGCTTGTAGACCTTGTGCTGAGGACGCCCGGAAAGAATCTGCTCCTTGCCCCAGTTGGTGACCGCACGGAAGGCGTCGCTGCGGATGAATTCCTGGAAGGCCGATTCTTCTGACCATTCGCTGGTGATCAGATACGACGCGTCATCACTGACATCTTTCCAAAGCGTGGAACTTGTGTGACCCGGTGCCGCCTTCAATGCGTCAATGACGCCGGCGAACTTGTCTTCAAAGTCCTTCTGTTTGCCGGGGAGGACGTGATAATTCATGCCAACAGTAATCATTTGCAAATCCGCGAACAGGGAGATTCGATCATCGAAGGGAGACATCCGCCGCAACTAAAAGTCGCGAAGGCGACAATGAGTGTATCAGACCGCATTCTAATCCGCCCGCAGGTTGCAAAACATCGACGCCAACGTCGCGGCAGCAGACAATTGCAGACTGCAATTCGCATGCTGGGCCGAACTCTGGCTTGCTCAATGATGACGGAACTGCCGAAACTCGCTGGCGTTTGTTGATTTAATGGGTTTTCACAACCCGAAACGTCAGTGAGGGATAAGATTTGCCGCATGTTTCAACAACAATCCCTCACTGACGCATCGGGTTAGGATTAAATCAACAAGTCGCTGGCGCTTGGTCCGGCCTACGTCAGACCGAACAGACCGCGGGCTTCGGCCTGTCCGGCAGCCGGTTTGCCGAATTCGCTGGCGGTGACTCGAGCCAGCGACACCAGATGTCGCCAGCGAGCTGATGGCCGAGTCGCATGGAAATCGTCCCACACGGTGTGGAAGTATTTCTCAGCATGCAACGCGCCGTCTTCGCTGACAGCATATCGCAAAAGCGTGCCGAACAGTTGATCGGCGGGAAGTGACAACTCACCGTATCGATACGCGATTGCCGTCGCGTGAGCCTGCAGATTGTTCTGAACGGCCTCATCCATTTTCGCCAGCAGCGCATCGGCATCCGTCACCGACAAGCGATCCAGATGGTGCTTCACAGGCAGCGGCTCGGCCAGCAGATTCCCCGGATAACCACGATCGCGAGCCACCTGCCACGCTCCAATGATCAGACAAGCGAACACGTTTCGACCGCTGCTGACTCG
>JANMEV010000450.1:0-5102 GCA_031377305.1 Planctomycetota bacterium
CTTGGGGAATCCAAATCGAAGGCGGCGGCAGCTCAGCCAGAAAACAATTTTGACGACGATGGCTTAAAGGATCCCACAGCACTGAGCAAAAAGAACGCTGCAAAACCAACAGACGATCAATTCTGGAGCCGTCAGTATCAGGCTGAATGGGAGTTTGATGTCGATAGTGATGGAATAAGAGACGGCGTTTGGGCCGACAAAGAGATGGCTCAGTCGGCAATTGGTCTCGGCAACTCAGACGAGAAAAATCCGCTCCTGACCGACGCGGACAAACCTCAGAGTCAGGAAAAGCTGAAAAAGGAGTTCGGCGACGGTCATCCGGAAGTGCTGAAGCTCCAAAAGGGAATCGAAAAGGAACTGGGAGAGGGCGTCAAGAGTGAAATCGGGAAGGATCGTGAGGGAGTAGAAGCCCATGCTGCCGACAAGGGTGAGCCCCGTGTGTTCTTTCGACAGGGTGAAGCGAAACTCGAGGATCGACTGCAAGAGGATTCGCGGTACGACCAGACTCCTGGGCAAACGAAACAGTTTGGCGAGATGATGAAGGAAGCTCAGATCCGAGCAGCGATTCGAGCAGCAAAGACCGCCGCTCCATCTGCCGGCCTGAACGAAACCAACGCCACTGCCGAAGCGTTCTCAACGTTCTCGTTGCATGTCAGTGATGTCTCGTTCAAACTGGCCGCTGCCGCATTGGCTCGGGGTGAATGGCCGGAGGCAGCAAAGGTCCGCATCGAAGAATTCGTCAACGCCTTTGATTACGGCGATCCACTGCCAGGCAAAGGTGAGAAAGTCGCGTGCGTTGTCGAGCAGGGAATTCATCCGTTTCTGCAACAACGAAACGTCCTGCGAGTTTCCATGCGCACGTCCGCAGAAGGGCGAGCAACCAACATACCACTGCGATTGACGTTTGTTTTGGATAACTCCGGTTCGATGGAACGCATCGATCGTCAGCAGACCGTGCGTCGAGCATTTACGCTGTTGTCGAAGCAACTGACGGCGATCGACCAAGTGACTCTGATCAGTTTTTCTCGGCAGCCGCGACTCCTGGCAGAAAACGTCAACGGAACGGAGTCCGGAAAACTGGTCGAGTTAATGGAACAGCTTCCGAGCGAAGGTGGTACGAACATCGAAGCAGCTCTGCAACTGGCTTTCGAAAAGGCATCCGCTCAGCAGACGCCAAGTGCTCAGAATCGCATCGTGCTGCTGACAGACGGAGCTGTGAACCTGGGCAATGCGAATCCGGAACGTCTGTCGCAAATGGTGGAATCGATGCGAGCGGCCGGCATTGCGTTCGATGCTGCAGGAATCAGCGCGGATGGTTTGAATGATGAAGTCCTGGAAGCGCTGACTCGCAAAGGCGATGGACGATACTACCTGATGGATTCCGGCGAAGCTGCCGACGACAACTTTGCTCAGCAGATTGCCGGGGCTCTGCGTCCATCCGCCAGTAACGTCAAGGTGCAGGTGGAGTTCAATCCGAAGCGAGTTGGTGAGTATAAACTTCTGGGCTTCGAAAAACATCTTCTGAAGCAGGAAGACTTCCGAAACGACGCTGTCGACGCAGCCGAAATGGCGGCGGCCGAAGCGGGCGTTGCGATGTATCAGTTCGAAGCAAAACCTGACGGCGAAGGCGATGTCGGTTCTGTGTCCGTGCGGTTTCGAGACTTGTCCACAGGAGAGATGATCGAACATCGCTGGCCGATTCCTTACGAACCCGAGGCTGCTCGACCGGACCAGGCAACACCGTCACTCCGCATCGCCACAACTGCCGCGATGCTGGCCGCGAAGCTGAAAGGTGAAGCTCTGGGAGAATCGGTTGATCTGCAGACGTTGTCACAGCTGATCGATAGCTTGCCGTCGCAGAATCAAAGTCAGTTGCGAGTTCAACAGTTGAAGTTCATGATCGAACAGGCCCGGCAGATGAGTGCGAAGTAGGACGGACGGCCCACAGACAAGATTCCTGTGATTCAACCCGGAACGGGTTTGACAGCATAGTCTGGGGTCGACGCGCAGCGGAGCACCCCAGGATAGACCATTCGGAAGCATCGAACCCTGAAAGGGTTCCACAGCACGTCAGCCCTATGTGGAACCCCATCGGGTTTACTGATTTTTGTTTCATCTTTCTGGGGTGCGCCACATTCGTGACGACCCCAGGCTTTGTTGTGAAACCCCTGTTGGGGTTGGAATTTGGATTATTCCCATGATCAAACTCATATCCGGCGCATTCAAATCGATTTGGTTCCTGTCACTGCTCACCCTGATGTCAGTGGTTGGCAGAGCACAAGAGTCCAACAACGCAGCCAGCGTTAACACGTCCATTGGCAGCGACGGAACGGGTTCCATCGTCGTTGAAGCACATGGGCAATTGCCGAAGCCGCCCGTGTTCTTTACGGCGACGAGCAATACCACGGCACAGGTGGGGGCGGAGTTGATCGAGCAGACGATTGACGTCGCGATGAAAGTCGTTCAGGGCGAAGCGACTACGCTGAGCCTTGGGCTGACCGGGCAGGATGTTGTCACCGAAGTCCAGGGCGACCAGTTGAAGTCATGGTCCGTGAGGCAGGAAGGGGCTGCTCGGTTTCTTGATCTGAATGTCAACACGAATACCGCAGAGTTGAAGATCCTGGTCAGAGTCCGATCGCGCAAGCTGGATCTGAAGAACCCTGAGACCATTGAGCTTTCTCATTTGACTCCCGGCAGCGCCGTTGGCTTCGATTCGAATGTGGTTCTACAATACTCACCGGGAGTTGAAGGGGCTGTGACCGAGGCCACCGGCTTTGCTCCTTTGAATGAGGGGCTGCAAGCTGCCGGAACCAGGCCAACGCGATTTCGATCATCAACCGGTGGTCTGTTGAAGCTGGTTGTGAATCGAGCCGGCACCACTCCGCGGCCTGTCGAACTGTCCGAGACCAGTCTCAACGGGACGTCGCATGCGAATGGAAACTCGGTGCTCTTTCAATACCGCGGCACCGCTCTCGTCACGGTCGACAATGCAGAAATCACAATTCTCTCCGGCAGTGCGGCTCCCAGCACTGTTCCGACAGAAGCCAGTTATCGGCTGCGTCTTGTATCGGAGAACGGCAGCCCGGTTTACAAGCTGATTTTTCCAAAGGCTGGCACGTTTCCAATCTCGCTGGAGTTCGTGGCCACTCTCGGCCAGCCCGCCGCCAACAGTCGAAACTTCGACTTCACCGTCGCGACCAGTGCGGTTGTTCCGTTTACTCTGAACGGGCTTGGTGCAGATCTCGAATTCCAACGTGATCACGAATCCGTGGCGCCTTTGCGCGATAACGAAACGTGGATCGGATTTCTTCCAGCAACGGGTCGAGCCAAAGTGCAGTGGAAGACGGCACGCCAGGCCGGCGAAGGCAAGCTGTTCTTTTCGACCACGGGAAAGATCGAATCTCAGGTCGGAGCCGGGCTGTTGCGGCAGGATCATCTGATTGACTATCAGGTTCTTCAGGGCGAACTGAAATCAATGCAGATCCTTCTGCAGGGGCCCGGAGAAATTCTGGAAGTTCAGGGCGGCACCACTGTCGTCGGCTGGACCGTGACGGCTCAGGGAGACGATCGTATTCTGGAAGTCACGCTCAGTCAGCCCGTGACAGGCATGAACCAGATCAAGGTGCGCAGTCAGACGCCGCTGGGTGCCTTTCCGGTGACTGTTCAGGGACTTCGTCTGAACCCGATCGGCTCCATTCGCCACTCAGGTCACTTTCGTCTCTCCAACATTGGATCTGTGCGTCTTCAGCCGACAGAGCTGAAAGGACTTTCGCAACTGGCTCCCGAACAGTATCCAGGCGATGCGATTCAGGCGCGACAGTCGTTTGTGTATCGATTCCCGGCTGCCGATTACGCGTTCTCGGTCACAGCAGACAGCATTGAACCGGAAGTCAGCGTTTCTGAAGTCATCGCCTATGTGCTGACAGAAACTGATCGCATCATCAGTGCGGATATTGAGATGGATGTGCGAGAAGCCGCCATTCGAGAATGGAACTTCAGCATTCCGACAGATTACTCAGTCGTCTCCGTCACCGGCGCGAGCGTTTCGGATTATGTCGCCGCGACAACGGTCGAGGAGAATCGTCGCAATCTAAAGGTTGTGTTTGGCCAGGATGTTCTGGGCCGACATCTGGTGAGCCTGCGGCTGGAGAAGAGCGAAGCTGCTGTAGCCGGTGCATGGGTTCTGGATCGTATTGAGTATCCCGGTGTCAAATCCGTTCGTGGCGATATTGGAATCGTCAGTGCGCCTGGTTTTCGAATCACGGCGGGACCGATCAATCTGCTGGTCGAAAAACCCTTGTCACTCTTCCCGAAGCCGTCACCTCATCTGCAGCAGGCCTTTCGAATTCGTGAACCGAACTGGTCCGCCACGATGCAGGTCGAAATGCTCGATCGCAGCGTGCAGTCCGATGTATTCCACCTGTATTCGCTCAGCCAGGAGACGGTCTACGGAAGTGCTCTGATCAACTATTTCGTAACAGGAGCCCCTGTATCGGAGTGGAGGATCACTGTTCCTGAAACGATGGGCAACGTGATGGTCGACGGCCAGAACGTTCGCACATGGCGGCGAGAAGCTGATTCGCTGATTGTGACTCTGCATCAGCCTGTGATGGGGGCCTACACTCTGCTCGTCACGTTTGAAGAAAAGCCGGACAAGACCAACAGTACTTTCCAGGCCGGCCGAGTTTCGCCGACCGGAGTTCAGGGGGAACGTGGTTACGTACAGGTCGTCAGTCCGATGCAGGTGGCGATTGAAACAGTGTCGGTGTCAGAAGACCTGCTGACACTTGATCCGCTGGAATTGCCTGCGGAGTTTCGTCTGCTTAGCACGGCACCGCCGCTGGGAACGTGGCAGTACACAAGTCGCCCCTTTGAGCTGAACCTTAAAGTCAGTTGGTTTGAACCAGGCACAACTGTCGACCAGGTCGTGGAATTTTCCGAAGCCAATAGTCGAGTTTCTCCGGACGGTGAGTTGGTGACTGATGTGCTCTACTACGTCAAATCTCGAGGACAGCGCACCTTGAAGATTAAGCTGCCGCCAGAGCCGGTCAAGCTCTGGGCCGTGTCGGTGAACGGTGCTCCTGTGACTGCTCGTCAGGCAG
>JANMEV010000499.1:0-7614 GCA_031377305.1 Planctomycetota bacterium
TACCAGACATCAAACAGAAAAACGCCGCCGACCTTGAGGTGGCGTGCTGCATTTTCAAAGAAAGCCTCCAATGCCGTTTGCTCGGTCTGATAACTGACGACATGAAACAAACTCAATATAGCATCGAACGATGACTCTGAGCGAAATGCCTGAGCATCACCCCGAAAAGCACAAAAACTACCCGCGCAGTCAGAGGCGGCAAGTCGTGACGCTCGGTCGCGAGCTTGCGTCAGCATCGTTTCGCTGCGTTCTACGCCCGTCACATGAAAGCCAAACCCCGCCAGCAGTTCGGCATGCATACCTGTGCCACAGCCGAATTCAAGCAACAACTTCGCAGATGGATCAGCGTCCAACAGCAGCCTGCTGACAAAAGCAGCTTCAGCCGGATAGTCTTTATCCTGATACAGCAGATCATAGTAGTCGCTGTAGAGTCCGAATGCGTCTGTCATCTTGCAAACTTTGTGGATGTGCGGGAATTCCGGGGTTGCATCAGCAGACTTATCTCTATTTCAACTTGACCAGATGATTGGAAACCGGTTCAAACCGAGTCTTATCCTGATCACCCGAGTAAGGTCCCTGTTTGACTTCAATGATCTCAGTGGGTTCCAGCATTTCGAATCCATGCCCGCCAGCAACCAACATCACCACGTCACCGGTCTTAACGATCCGGCTTTCAAGATAGTGCCGTCCATCGGTATAGAAGTCCACTCGCATTCGTCCCGATCGAATGAACAGAACCTCCTGCGTCCAAACAACATCGCGCTGCACAGGATTGTGAACATGCGGCGGAATTACATAACCAGTTGGCCGATTCATGTAAGCGAGTTGTTGTGAAAAGACATCCGACGTAAAAAACTGGATGCCATCTGCGCGGTACTCAGCCGGAATGATAATCGCGATCGTTTGATCAAGGTTGCGGATGGTTTCCATGCCACGATTATCACTAAGCTAAGACAGGAAGTTTTGAAAGCGCCGGGGAAACGGAAGGCGCCAGCAATCGGAATCGCCAGCCTCGTTGTGTCGCATCATTGAGAGCTGATTCAAGCAGGTCACCATGTGCTAGGCGACTGTATCGCTGAGGATCGTGTGGCGGCACATAGTGGTGAAAGAATGAGGGATACTCGTCCGCCATTATTTCGATCAATCCGGGATACGTTACTTCAGGGTGGTTCGACCAGAAAAGTTTGTCTTCAGGCTTCTTGCCATCAAATCCTAAAAGGTGAATTTCCTTGCTGAGGTGGCACGCCAGCGGCAGCAACATTGATCCGAGTACATTCGGTCGATGGGAAAATTGAAGCACTTGGTTGTTGGCGGGAGTGATTCCATTCAATGATGTCGCAACCGGGTAGCACTGATCACAAACATCTGAAAATTCGTTTTCGACTCTTAATCGAAAGACCTCCGGATAGAGAAACGCACAATCCGATTCCTTTAGCCTCTGGTGCAGATCCCTTCGAAAGCACTCCGCGTGCAGAGTGTCACCAAAATGGTAAAGTGCGTCCCCGGCAACAATGACATGCGGTCGGATATGATCAAACAAGCTCTTTGCTTTGCAAATTGTGTTACAGATAATTCTGTAGCCACTGGAAAAGTCGCATCCATGTGCAGATGCGAGTGATGGTCCTGTTCCAAACACGTAGCATTTGCTAAGTCCCAACGAAACCAGTCGCTTAGTGAGACTTAGGAGCTGCGAATGATCACGCTCCCAATCCGCATTGCGATTAGTAGCGATTTCGTTAATTGCGTAGAACCAGTTCCATTGCGAATGAGCAGTCTTCTTGGGGTCGACGCACCAAATGGATTTGTTGAGTCGAGAAATCAGGCCAGCCGTACGGGAATACGATCCCGTGAGCAGTAATGCGTCCTTTCTGAACAACGCGGCAGGCAGTCCAGCCCATGTGTTAGATTGTACGGCATCAATCTTGTTTTCAACAAGCGAGCCAAAGCTCTGCCGAGCTCGATGAACGACGTTTAGTGCTTCGCGGCTCAACTTGCCGTCTATCAGGAGCGTGATTCTCTTCGATAATTTCACTCGCATTCCTCAAACATCTTTGAGAGCAGTTCGATAGCACGCATGCTTGTGCGATCGACAGCTTCCTGCGTGTTCGAAGCATTGTGCGATCCAAATAGACACTGTCGAAATCGCCTCAGGTTGCTTTCAGGCGGAAGCGGCTCAACCTCAAAGACTTCAAACGCGGCCGACTCGACGAGGCCAACCTCCAGGGCGTTTGTGAGTGCATGCTCATCAATCAGGCCACCTCGCGAAACGTTGATAATTCGTACTCCCGATTTACAGCGACGAAGGAGATCGCCGTTCACCATGTGTCTTGAGGAAGGTGTAAGGCTGCAGGTGAGAACCAAAAAATCGGCTTCTTCGATTCGCTCCGGCCAGTTCGCTCGTTCAACGTTAGGCAGTGATTCTCCATATACTGGGTCGTAACCGATGATCTTCATCTTCGCCGCCAGTAATCGGTTGGCCGTTTGCTGTCCGATGTCACCCAATCCGACCAGTGCAACAACGCATCCCTTCAATGACAATCCGACCGGCTTCGGCCATTCGCCAGCTAGTATGCCAGCATGAATTTTAAACGTCTTTCTCGCAAGTGCGACCACATATCCCATCGCGATATCGGCAACTTCATCCCCAAACATGCGTGGCGTGTTAAGGACCGCGAACCCAAATGCCTTAGCCCCATCGAAATCAACGTTATCCGTTCCAACTCCCCACTTTACCGCCGCCCGCAACTTCTTCTTTCTTCCCGCAGCGAAGACTCGTTCTGTTGCCGGGTCATCACCAATAATCCAGCCATCAAATTCCCCAATGCACTCGATCAACTCATCCTCGGACAACGTTTGAACGATCGATGGGATATGCACCCTTAGTCCGTTGATCCGCAGAATTTCCTGGTATCGAGTGATCGACCTTATCATCGGCGGACAAGTCAGAAGTACATTTTTCACAGAACGTCGATTCCCTGATGGATTACCCTTGCCCGACCCTTCATACGGATCCGCATTGATTGCGATAAACTTGAGCGCCCAATGCTACTAACTCGGCGAGTTCCCAGCCCGCTTGATCATCGATGTCCATCGATTCCTGACGACGGGTCTCAAACATTGTTGGTCGTTTTCCAATTCTGGCCCCTGTGCTCGCGAAGCTCTCACGTGAGAATATGTAGAGATTTGAGTTCTCTTCAAACCAGACTTCCAGATCCTGCGTTCTGACCAGGTTGTTCGGATCGTGATTCACCGGCGATCCATCGGCACGGTAGAAACGAGTTTGAACCCTGTTCACTGTGAAGAGACTGTCCGCGCTGCCATCCATTTTGCTGCGGGAGTACGTTCCCCAGGCGTTTAAAAGTGTAGTGGCCTTGAGTAAAGGATTAGTTGTATGGGTCATCAAATAGCAGTCGGCCTCTACATTTTCGATGTCATCCTCCAGCACGCGGTTCATACTGATGGTTTCGCCGCAGAGTTCGGGCTTTCGGTCGCGAATCATGAGGCGATCGTTTTGTGTGATACCGTATTCAGCAAGAATAAGTCGAGCGTCGGTGTTGATAACTACAAGTTCAATGGAATCCATTGACAAGAGAGTTTCGAGAATCCATTTAAACAACGGTTTTCCAGCAAACTCCCTGAAGTTCTTACCCTTCACTCGTTCGCTGTTTGCCTTCATCGGGAGTAGCGCGACCAATTTCATGTTGAACGTAGCCT
Organism: Planctomycetota bacterium; assembly: GCA_031377305.1. Taxonomy (GTDB): domain Bacteria; phylum Planctomycetota; class Planctomycetia; order Planctomycetales; family Planctomycetaceae; genus SXXK01. The sequence goes on from JANMEV010000499.1 coordinate 3,715, forward strand.
CCAGCAGCTAAGTTTTGTCAAAGACGTGCTGAATCTCATCAGCTCGCTCTTCTGTCCAAACAGTGCGGTAACCGAGTCGCGTCAAGCTTGCAACGCAGTCTTCTTCGGTACACTCAAAGTCCGGAAGAAACTTGGGATGTAACTCCAGAAAAATGTGACGTGGGGAGTTCATCTGAAGGAATCGTTCCATACCTCGCAATGCCAGTCCTTCTGCACCCTCGATATCGATCTTGACAATTGAGGCTGGTTTGATAAGCCCTTTTGAAAGCAGATTGTCAATGGTGTCGCACTGAACTAAGTCAGCTTTCTCAGGAGCGCCTTCTCGAATTTGCCTCCGAAGTGACGGGGAAACGCCGTTGACTCCATTGGTGAATAGATCAACCTCGCCTTCCTTGTCGCAAATCGCACACTCCAAAACACGCAGGTTCTGAACCTTGTTCAGAAGGAGGTTCTCCCTCAGCCGGCTTGCAATTCGTCGATCTGGCTCAAAGCTGTAAACCTCTCCGCTGGTCACGACAATCGCAGCACTAAGCCCGAAAAGACCAACGCTCGCTCCAATATCCCAGACGACGTCATTGGGACTCAAACGTTTGACAAACTCGCGGAGAAACTGTTCCTCCCCCCCAAACTGCACTGAGCGAAATGTTTCGATCGCACATGTAGTATGGAATGAGAGTTTTCTCGAGACACCTGGTACTTCAACGATTGACGTTTTGCGAGCAAATAATCGAGAGACAAGATTGTAGAGTATCATTCGCGGCCTTTTTCAGAACGTGAATTCACTGGTTCATGTATGCTTTGGTCATCCTGTCGTGAGTCATCAAGCCAGCTTGTGAACTTCTGCGGCGCGACATAGATGTCAACCCAGCCCAGTGAATCCCGATTAAGTTTCGCGGCATACTCGCAGAAATTTGTGGCACCTGACTCCGGAAGCGGGTGTCTGAACATCGATCTGATTGTGTCATGCATGTATCGAGTCCTGCCTGGGGCTTCGACCACACGGTATTGGCGAATCAGCCGCAAGAGGAATTCAGTTGCATCGTTACCTTGGCTTGCAAGCCAATGGGGAGCGAATTCCGCTTTGATGAGCCACTGGTTGGAAGAGTTGAGGTAGTTAATCGCTCCCTCAAACACCTGAGGCTCAAAACCCTGGGTGTCGACCTTAATGTAGACACGTTCGTTGTCGCAGTTTTTCAACAGCGAATCCAAGGTGACCATTGGTACCTCGGTTTTTGTCCATCCCGTTTCTCCTTGTATTCGATTGTCCTGGCTGCAAGTCGGGTTGATCGAGAATGTGGACGTATTTTCATCGCGTTCACCGCAAGCCGCAAGGATGATCGCAACACTCTCTGGGTCCTGAGACCCAATGTTCGCCTTGAGGAACCGGCCGACTCGGACGTCCGGTTCTACTAGAATCTGTTTTGCGTTTGGCAGCCATGCTTTTACAACCAATGCAGTGAATCCGTAGTTTGCTCCAATATCGACCGCAACCGTCGGATTTAAGGTGTTGGCGAGATCTGCGTAAAAAGGGTTTTGTCTTTCTTCGAACGACTGGCGGCAATCATAAGCCATTCCGCCTTCATCAAGTGGGTCGACGGTCAACGTGATGTCATCAATCTTTATCTTACGTTCTTTGTTGCGATTGGGGCGGATTAGGTGTCTTTTTAGGGCATGAAACATAGTGGGAGCCGAAATAGTGTTTTATGCGGTAACGGCCGAATTAGAGTCGAAGTTACACCACTCTGTCGACCAACTGCAGATCGGCCTAACGATGCCGGGAAGCGTATTTCCAAACAGTTCGCGACTCGGAGTCGATTCGTCGACAATTTCGAATGAGATCGCGTCCGCCCGTCGGTCAAAAACGTCAACGTTAGGATGCCCGGTAGTGACTGTTACGGAATAGAAGCCGGTTGTAAGAATCTCACTGGGTAAGTCGAAACTTGAGCTGTAGCGACCTTTATTTCGCGTGGCGTACCCAGACATGCTTGTATCGAGATCACTGGTGACAAAGACACATTCGCAACCCTTATTGAGAAGGCATGCAACGTGTGCCTGCTTCACAGGCGTGTTCACATCATAGTGAATCGTGATTCTCAGGGTTTCGTTCTTTTCAAACGCACCGCCGGAGCGGCACGGGCTCGCTGCAATGACTTCTCGAATACGGATCGGTGAGGTTGGGTCGTCGGGGTATCGCACATGCGTTCGAGTCTCCGAGGTTGCCTGCGTGAACGCATCAAGTGTGCTTTGAGGAGAACCGCTCCCGATGACTCGACTCTCGCTGAGCCAAACGACCTTTGTCGCAAGACTGCGGAGGTGGTTGAGTTGATGGCTGACCATGAGGATTGTTTGCCCACTATTGGCCAGTGACTGCATTCTGTTGAGGCACAGTGTCTGGAACGCCGAATCGCCTACTGCCAACACTTCATCGACTATCAGAATTTCACTTTCGAGGTGGGCGGCCACGGCAAAACCTAGTCTCACTTGCATGCCGCTTGAATAATGCTTGACTGGTGTCTCAAGAAATCTGCTAACGCCGCTGAATTCTACGATCTCATCAAAGTGTTGTTTGATTTCGGCTCGGGTCATGCCGAGGGTGATGCCGCTGACGTAGATGTTTTCGCGACCGGTGAGTTCAGGGTGGAACCCGGTGCCGACTTCCAGCAGACTCGCGACTCGGCCTCGCAGGCCGAACCGGCCGCTGGTGGGTTCGGTGATACGGGAGAGGATCTTTAACAGTGTGCTTTTTCCCGCTCCGTTGCGGCCGATGATGCCGACGATTTCGCCTTGCTTGACTTCAAAGCTGACGTCTTTGAGTGCCCAGAATTCGTCTTTGTTCGCTGATTCAGCCTCGCCAGAACTGTCCTTCGAAGACTTGAACGCGGTGCGTCCGTAATTCCAAAGGGCTTGTGGAGCTCTCGAAATCATTTCTGACAGGCGGTGATACGACGGTCCACCCACGGCACCGATTCGGTAGCGTTTTGAGATGTGCTCCACAGAGATGGCATTGTCAGACATGGCGTTGGGATGGTTGCTGATGGTCAATGCACGGCGGCAATGTTGAGTTTGCGAAATGTTACCGACAAGGACTCGGAGGGCTAACGCCCAGCCGCTTGCTGGGAATCAACTCAGGTCGGCAAAGAACCGTTCCATGCGGCGAAAATAGAACATTCCTCCGATGAGTATCACACCCACTCCGATCGTGGAGGTCAGCAATGCCAGCGGACTCGGAAAATCGGAACCCAAGAGTGCCCAGCGATAACACTGCAGCAGTCCGGCCATTGGGTTCAGGTAGTACAAGAGCCGCCATTTTTCGGGGACCACGGTTTCCGTTTCATACACAACCGGGCTGACCATCATGCCTAACTGAAGCACGAACGGAACCGCGAATTGAACATCTCGATAGATGCCATTGACCGCCGAAAGCCACAATGCCACGGCAGCAGACACAATCAGCGTTGCCAAAATCAGAACTGGAAGCAACAGAATTTGAGGTCCCGGCACGACGCCATAAAACATCATCACCACGGCCAGCATGATGAACGAAACCAGGAAATCTACCGACGCTGGCACGAATGTCGACAGGGGAAGAATGACTCGAGGGAAATATACTTTCTTGATCAGATGACTGTTTACTGCAATCGAAACCGTGGCTTGAGTCGTCGCTGCCGCAAAGAACTGCCAGGGAACCATCCCGCAGAGACTTGTCACAACATACGGAACTCTGCCATCACTCGCGGATCCTCGTAGCCAGGCGATCAGAACGCCAAACACAACGACTGTCATCAACGGCTGAATTACGGCCCACGCGACACCGACGAGCGTCTGTCGATAGCGAACCTTTAGGTCACGGAAACCAAAGGCCCAGACGAGTTCACGAAATCGCCAGAGTTCAGCAAAATC
>JANMEV010000515.1:0-4426 GCA_031377305.1 Planctomycetota bacterium
AGTGCTTGGTTAAACCAACAACCAAGAACCAAGAACTCTACGGATGCTTCAACAAGAGTGATTGCAGGTGTTCCAGGATCTGCGGTTCCTCTTTGAGTTCCGCGAGTGGTGTGAGTTCTTCGATGATCAGGTACCGATTCAAACGATGGCCTTGGCGGACGATCACTTTTTCCACATCGATCCAGTCCTGCGGCCGGCTGGCAAAGGCTTTCAGCACGACGAGGTCTTCCGCGCCGCAAGTGCGAATGATTCCGTGGCGTGGCACATCCCATTCACTCGAACGCTCAATCAGCCGCTCCTCAAACGGAAGAGCACCGAATGACAAATCAATGTCCGTCCCCAGCGGCGATTTTAATAACAAAATCCGGTTCTGAACCGCAAACTCATGCGGGTTGTCGATTCTGCTGGTAAACTGCGAAAGCAACTTCTCAATAGCAGACTCTTCACAACCAAATCCGGTCAGCAAGGTCGCATCAACGTCGACAGTTTGTCGTGGTTCGCCCCATCTTTGGACGGCGACGCCGCCAATCACACAATACGGTATGCCAAAAAACTCCAATTGCTGGCCGAGACGCACAGCCGTCTGCAATATATTGTTGAGACCAGCTTTGTCGTCCGGCTTGCTTGGATTCCGGCTCAGCTTCTACTCGCTTTCTGCGTTTTGCCACTTCTTCATCCAGACTTGGAATTGCCTCAACCCAGAGTCCGCTCTTGACTCGGTCGGCATGTCAACACCAAGCCATGTTGCCTGCAGTGTCGCCGTTTTGTCGCTAAGTCCCCGGAGTTCCTCGGTGCGTATGCGTTCCAACTCCGGGCCAGCTCGTCGCCAAGCGGCCATCCATTGTTTTTCGAGTTCCGTGGGCATAGGGCGCTTCGCGGTGCTTGGTGGAATCGCAGGTGCTTGGTTGAAAAAGCAGGTCGAATCGCGGGTACTTGGTGTTTGGTTGAAGAAGCGGGTCAAATTCACGGGTGCGTGGTGAGTAGAACTGCGAACTATGCATTTATCCCTCTGGATCGTCGAGGATTTGTTGAAGTCGTGTGGCTAGTTCCGGTGGGTAACGCGGAATCAAGGTTTTATCAATCAGGCCAACGCTGACCATGTCACGGATGTGCATCCGATCCTTGTCTCGAAACACATTGAGCTTCATTCGAACCAGAGATTCGAGTGTAAGTGTGCGGTGTGCTTCAATCTCGACAGATTCATCAACATCCGGGGCCGCGACCAGGTCGGTTTCTTTGACTTTCTCGTTGGCAAACAACACATGCACCGCGTCACGAGCTTTTGCGTCTGGACCGTCCAGAAACATGTCGATCCCGGCTGAATGTCGATACACAAATCCAGCCTGCTCCATGGCGTCAATCACTCGCGGAAGATCGGTGCGTCGCAGCAGAATGTCGACGTCCCGCGTTGTTCGAACGGCCGCTTCATCCGCCTGAGCCACCCAGGCTCGTACGGCATTGCCTCCAATGATCGCGTACGGCACGCCGATCGACTCGAGCAATCTGGCAGTCTTTTCCAGTCGCTTCTGCACGTTCTCCACAGCTCGATTCATCCTGTCCCAAAGAGCCTGTCCGCTAAGGTGAAATTCGATCATCTGTAATCGCAGCTAAATCGCAGGTTGAAAAAGCAGTGTCAAAAAGCAGGTCGGAAACGCAGGTGCTTGGTGCTTGGTTGAAAACGCAGGTCAAATCGCTGGTTTTGGACAGATATATGCCAAGGATGTGTCACGAGCCTTCCCGCCTTCCGGCACGATATTGATTTCCACATCCTCGTGCGTCAGTGTGTGCCACCCCAACTTCGATTCCCAGGCGACTTTCAGACCATAACGAGATGACATTTCAATCAGAGACTCCAGGTGCCTGCGATCAATCGCAATGTCGATATCCTGAGTCGCCGCCGGATAACCAAAATGAATAGCTCCCAACCCCCCGACAATCGCGAGCGAAATGTGCTCGTTTTCAGCCAGACGTTGAAGAGCCTGGAGTGCTCGTGTGAATCGGTTGTCTTCAGAGTTCATGCTGAGCACCGCATCTATGCACTCAGAGCCTCGGCTGAGTGTTTCAAGTGCACACTTGATTTCGATGGAGAGCGGCATGGGAAGGGGAATCACAGGTGCTTGGTGGAATCACAGGTGCTTAGTGCCTGGTTAAAACGCAGGCGATTGGTGACTAAGCACCAAGGACCACTCACCAAGGACCAAGGACTAGGGACCACGCACTAGGCATTTTTGTTTATCAGGTAGCGGATGAAGCCGCCTATCTTGCTGTGTGTTTTGGTGGCTTGTTCGTAGATCTCGTCGAACTGCTGTTGAGTGATGTAGGTCTGATCGAGTGCGGCGTAGAGTTGACTTTTTACCTCGGTACAGGAGCGTTGGGCGTAACGCAAGAACCTCATGAACTCTGCGTCACTTCCTCCGTCGAAACCCTCTGCGATGTTGTGCATTGCAGAGCCCGCTGCTCGCTGGATCTGATCTTTCAGTCCAAAGTCTCTGCTGAAATCCGGCTCCTTCGTGGCGGAATACACCAAGCGAGTTAACTCTCTCGCCAACTTCCAACCTTCGATGTCCTCGAATCGGACTGCAAAGTTCGGAACCAGAAGTTCAACGGCCTCTTCGCCAACCAGAACGCTTTCCGTTCGCATGTCACAGTGAAAGCACTCATGCTCTTCCACCATGTGATCGAACCGGAATCGATCAGAAGACATTTGAGATCCGTTATTGGACGACTTGCCGTTCGTGATGCTGTCGGACAAGAATGTCCAACCCGTTTTTAGGATTGATCGGAGGAGGTTGCGGAATTCATAGCAAATCTCCCAGGCTTGAACTCAAAAGACCCAACAGACCAATGCTGTTTCTAGCTGCGGCGGCGCGGACTTCGTTCCTTTCGGTGACACGTTGAGTGTTCACCCTTTTTAACATTTGTGGACCCTAAGCCCCATGAAAGAACACTTGAGAGTAGCCTGCAACCGACGGCTGTGACAGCAGAAGTGGCTCGAGTTAACGGAGATTTGGTCCAGCTGGAAAAGATGAAGGCCCTGAACGGGTTGTTGCGGTCGCAAGGGTATTGCGAATACTCCCAACGAACGGAATTCTGCCATGCTGTCGTCGCTATTGCTCAAGGCTCAACAATGAACCCATCGATTGGAGAACATATCGATTGGATATCCCACAGACGTTCATTTGTTCGCTGTCCCAACAACCGTGAGCCTAAGGCGATCAGCGATTTGCTGCTCAGTAATTCAAGAGACCGCTACTCACGAACCGCCATTTTCACGTCTTCGTCTACCATTAAGCGGATCAATTGCTCAAAGGTGGTTGACGGTTTCCAGCCGAGCTGATCCATGGCCTTCTTTGGGTCACCAAGAAGTTCTTCCGCGTCGGCCGGTCGTTTGAAGCGCTCGTCAATTCGCACATGATCAGACCAGTTCAGGCCAACATGGGTAAATGCGATTGTCAAGAGGTCGCGAATTGTTCGTGATTCACCAGTGGCGAGGACATAATCGTCGGCTGAGTCCTGCTGCAGCATCAGCCACATGGCGTGAACGTAGTCTTTGGCATATCCCCAATCGCGGGCGGAATCAAGATCACCGAGACTGACGAATTTCTGTAGTCCCGCCTTTATTCTGGCGGCGGCTATGGTCACCTTGCGAGTGACAAAGTTCTCGCCTCGCCTTGGACTTTCGTGGTTGTAGCAGATTGCGTTGCAGAAGAAGAGTCCGTGTGCCTCGCGATAGATCTTCGTCATCTGTGTCGCGAAGGCTTTGGCGCAGCCGTATGGGGAGTTTGGATTTATCGGAGTCGTCTCGTCCTGAGGACTGGAGGTCGGTGTCCCAAAGATTTCGCGGCTGCTGGCGTGGAGGAACTTCGGCGGTGAAGGAAGGTCTCGCAGGATTTCCATGATTCTGAGACTGCCCATCGCGGTCAGGTCGCAAGTGCTTTCGGGGATTTCAAAGCTGAGCCCCACATGCGACTGCCCGGCCAGATGATAAAACTCCGTGGGTTGAACCCTGTTGATGATTCGCCGGATCGTCGTCGTGTCTGACAGGTCCGCATAATGAAGGAACAATCGCTTTTCGTAGACCGTATTGTCGCCGTAGAACTGCATCAGACGCGATCGTTCCAGAGTACTACTACGTCGCACGATGCCGTGGACTTCGTAGCCTTGTGCAAGCAACAATTCGGTGAGATACGAACCGTCCTGGCCGGTGATTCCGGTGATGAGTGCGATCATTGCTTTTAGCTTTCAGTTGGCAGCACGTCTCTGCTTCAAGAATACTTACAGCGACGACTGTTGAGGTGAGCGGGGGACGTGAGTCCCCTGATTCATCGTGCTACCAACAATCAGGGGATTCACATCCCCCGCTCGCCGAAGGCAGACATCATTTTTGACGGCGAACAGAATAATTCACGAGTCGCCAAAAAGTTCC
>JANMEV010000531.1:0-5040 GCA_031377305.1 Planctomycetota bacterium
ATTGGGACTACGCCATTGAGTGTTTCACGAACTGCATCCGCCTAATGCCGGAGAATCTCGTCTACCGCCAAAACAAGCACGGCTGCATCCGAAAGAAATACAACGACAACGGTTCCGGCGCAGCGATGGCTGGCATGCGACTCATGGGCGTTAGAGGCCGCATCAAGAAATGTCGCCTCCAAAAGGACTGGAAGAGCGTTGAAGCCGCTGCCGAGGAGGGGCTCCTGGTAAACCCGTGGGATGCAGGCTTGTTGTTTGATTTGGGCGAAGCCTGCGAGCAGCAGAACAACAAAGACGTCGCCAAGTACGGTTTTGAAAAGGCAGTCGAACAGGAAAAGAACAACGTCGACTATAACCGGCGACTGGGGAATCTTCTCTTTGAGCGACGCGATTACAAAGCCGCGCGAGCCTGCTTCGAACGGATCTACAAACAGATCCCAACTGACGGCGACGCTCGCGCGATGATGAGCCGCATCGATGCCGAATCAGTGATTGACCGCGGCGGATACGAAAACGCCGACAACACTCGCGATGTCAAAGTCGAACAGCCCGCAGCGCCGAAGAACGCTTATGAAGAAGATCGAAAGGCTCGCAAGGGCGTTGCAAAGCCCGCCGATGCCCCTGGCGAATCGGCCGAAGCAGACCTGGTACACGCGATCCGCAAAGACCCCCAAAATGTCAATCTGTATTTGAAGCTGGCTGACCTGTACAAATCGTCCCGCGAGTTCGCGAAGGCTCAGGAGAGTCTGACCAAAGCACTTGAACTGTCAAAGAACGATCCCGATGTTCTCGAGGAACTGCAACAGGTCCAGTTGCTTCTGCTCAAGAACGATCTTCACGAAGCAGAGGAACGAGCACGCAAGAATCCCACAAAGGAACGACTTGCTGAAAAAGCGAAAACTATGCGTGAGGAACTGCTTCAGAAGGAAATTGAGTTCTTTACCCACGGCGTGGCAAACAAGCCGAGCGACCTCGGAAAGAAGTTCGAACTCGCCCAGCGATTTTTTACAATCAAGCAATACACAAAGGCGATCCCACTGCTTCAGCAGGCCGTTGCAAATCCTACTTTGAAAGTTGACGTACTGGTGTTGCTGGGCGAATGCTTCACGCGCGACGGGAAACTGGATCTTGCCAGGCGACAGTTCGAAAAGGCGCTCGAAGGTCTGAACTGCACTGACCGGCCGGACGCTTTTAAAACAGCTCACTACTGGCTCGGAAGAATCTACGAAAAGGCCAACAAGAAGGAACAGGCGGAGCATCACTACGGTGAAATTCTAGCCAACGATTACGAGTACCGCGATGTCCTGAAACGCCTTTCGGATCTTCAGGGAGGCGATGAAGAAGGCTCAATTGGTGACGAATAGTTCATCGTCAGATTTCAGAATCAATCATCGCGCGGGATGGGCATTCCTGCCCGTCAAATTGCAGTCGAAAAAACAACGCGGCTGATCCACGTGAGTTGTCGCTTCGGTCGTCAACACGCCACTCAAACAAAATCCACGGGAACTCCAGGTCGATGATTTTTCCAGGTTGCTTTCGACGACTCACTGTTCTTTCAATCGTCTTTCTGGCCATTGCTTTTGTCACGAATCGAACGGCCAACGCTCAACAAGCGGAATCCAAACCAGCAGACCCGGACGCCGTCTACGAACTGGGCCCCGATTCGCTGCCGCACGACGACGCCCCAAAAGGGACCGTTACCAACCACAGTTGGACCGGCGAAACCTTTGAGGGAACGACACGCGAATATTCTGTCTACGTTCCAAAACAGTATGATGGAACTCAGCCTGCTTGCCTGATGGTTTTTCAGGACGGCCATGCCTATGTTGATCCCAATGGCCAGATGCGAGTCCCCGTTGTTCTGGACAATTTGATTCATCGTGGCGATCTTCCAGTGATGATCGGACTTTTCATCAATCCGGGCCACAAGGGCGAAACAAAACCAGAAACCCCATGGAAGGCCAACAATCGCAGCTTCGAATACGACTCACTGAGCGATCAATACGCGAAATTCGTCATACAGGAACTCTTGCCTCACGTCATCACCGAGCAGAAACTGAACATCTCCACCGACCCGAGCGATCGAGCCATCTGCGGCATGTCCAGTGGCGGCATTTGCGCATTCACAGCTGCATGGGAACACCCGGAATGGTTCGGCAAGGTTCTTAGTCACATTGGCAGTTTTACAAACATTCGCGGTGGTCATGCGTACGAGGCAATGATCAGAAAGACCGAGAGGAAACCGATCCGAGTCTTTCTGCAGGACGGCGAAAACGACTTGGACAACGCTCACGGAAACTGGTGGCTCGCCAATCTTCAGATGGAAAAGTCTCTGAAGTTCAAGGACTACGACTACAAATTCGTCGGTGGCGTTGGCAAACACAGCGGCAAACACGGGGGAGCGATTTTGCCCGAGTCAATGACCTGGCTTTGGCGTGATCATGTGGTTGGAAGACAGCCAGCGTCCGACACAGCGGCTGCTGTGGGCGAAGTTGATGCGACCATGGTTTTTGACGAATATTCAATTCAGTTCACTGGCGGCGAATACACCAACGAAAAGATTCACTACCGACTGATGAAACCGGCCAGCATCGAAAAGGATCAGAAATATCCGCTGGTGATTTTCCTGCACGGTGCCGGCGAACGAGGAATCGACAACAAAGCACAACTTCAATACTTTCCAACTCAAATGGCCCAGCCTGTCTTTCGAAAGCGATTCCCGTGCTACGTTCTTGCACCTCAATGCCGTAACGATCGCAAATGGATGGAGGTGGATTGGACCAGCAAAGTCGACCCCACATCGCCGGAAACTCCCAGCGAGCAATTGCAGGCCGTTATGAAGATGATTGAACTGACGCTGAAGGACGAGCAGATCGATCCGGATCGAGTCTACCTCACGGGTCTTTCGATGGGGGGCTTCGGATCGTTTGACCTTGGGTCTCGTCATCCCGAATGGTTTGCCGCTGTGGCTCCAATCTGTGGTGCCACCGACCCAGCAAAGGTCGTCGCGTTGAAGAATGTCGCGGTCTGGGTCTCGCACGGCGACGCGGACTCCGTGGTTCCCGTCGAACGCAGCCGCAGCGCTGTGAAGGCTCTGCGAGAAGCCGGAGGCACCGCAGTCTATGTTGAGTTGCCCGGAGTCCAGCACAATTCCTGGACGCCCAGCTATTCCGACAACGATGGCCTGGTGCCGTGGATGTTTCGACAGAAGCGAAAGACAAAGTAAGCAGCCGTTTACGGCTCCTCTGCGTTGATCCTCCGTTGCAGCCCGCGAACCAACAGGTTCCCTTTACGCGGAAGGATTTGATAAAACTCTCCACGACATGTGATCCGCGCAGGCCTGGTCTGCGTTTCCCACAGGATCGCTAGTTTAAACTGGCGCAGATTGAATTGGTGAAATTCTTCCGGAGCCGTGAAAATGCTTAAGAAGTGGTTTGGTCCAGGTAGGAAAGAAGTGTGGACTCAGTTGGCAAATGCCACAGGTGCTCAGTTTATCCCGGGTAGTTTCTGGAAAGGCGACAAAGTCGAAGCGACACACGGAGAGTGGACAATCACTCTCGACACGTACACTGTTTCGACCGGAAAGTCATCAACGACCTATACTCGACTACGAGCCCCATACATCAATCCAGATGGATTTCGATTTACCATCTACAGAGCTTCTATCTTCAGTCCGATCGGCAAACTTCTTGGAATGCAGGACATTGAGATCGGGTACGCGGACTTCGATCGCGACTTTATCATCAAGGCGACCGACGAATCAAAGGTGCGAATGCTGCTTGACGAGCCGCAGTTGCGAGCACTCATCGACGCGCAACCGCAGATCCATTTGTCTGCGAGAGACGACGAAGGCTACTTCGGATCAACCTTTCCTCCTGATGCCGATGAACTGGTCTTTCAGGTGCATGGAGTCATCAAGGACATAGAACGACTGAAATCTTTGTTTGATCTTTTTGCCGAGACGCTGAATCAACTTTGCAAAATCGGCTCCGCCTACGAATCGGCTCCGGATGTGACGCTTAAGTAAACGCAAACGCTCCGTCCGGTTCACAATCGCCACGATTTCTCGCCGCCGGTTACAGCGATCCAGGTTCATGTGGCTCGTAACACGACAATCGTCTGATCGTCGTGTGGTGGCGTGCCGTTGGCAAATTTCTCTACGGCGTTGACCAGCGTCTGAGTCAGTTCTTTGGAATCCATTCCGCAGTGCGTGAGAACGCCGTCAATTCGATGCTCGCCGAACTGTTCACCAGCAGCATTCTGTGATTCGGTAATGCCGTCGGTATAGAAAACGATCTGGTCACCAAATTGCAGGAAGAACGACGCTTCCTCAAACTCAGTGTCTTCCAGCACTCCCAGAGGCAACGAATTCACCTTATCGAGCGACATGACCACACCAGCCTCGCATCGCTTCAGCCTGGGTGGATTGTGCCCCGCACTGGCATAGACCAGTTTGCGGGACTTTGGATCATAGACCGCATAAAACGCGGTAACGAAAGTCTCAATGCGGCTCGAATACTGAGCCGCGAGATGTTGATTCAGATGCTGCAGGACCTTTCCCGGGGAAGACATTGGACCAGAATGAGTGTGGGCGATGCAATGAGTCACTGCCATAATCACCGCGGCCGGAGTTCCATGGCCGCTGACGTCGCCAATGAAAATTCCCCATTTGCCATCCGGGAGTTCAAAGAAATCGTAGTAGTCGCCACCCGCACGACTCGCGGGCTTATAGAATGCGGTCAGATCCATTCGAGGCACAACGGGCAGTTGAGCTGGCAACAGCGATCGCTGAAGTCGGGCCACCGTCTTGAGTTCTCGATCGAGCGCACGGTAAGCGTCCTCGAGTTGTTCCTTCAGAACCAGAGTGCTCGTCGCACGACCAAACAGGTTGGTTCGCCAAACGAGATCGGGGACGTTCTCGTGCAGAAATGCGTAAGGCTTTCGCTGCAGCAGGACAACCGTATTCAGGGACTCGCCGTCATCGAACATCGGAATCGCCAGCAACGATCGAAAGCCATGAAAGTACTCATAGGCTGGATC
>JANMEV010000673.1:0-5093 GCA_031377305.1 Planctomycetota bacterium
TGCAGGAGCCTGCGGAGGCATGTACACCGCCAACACAATGGCGTCCGCTATCGAAGCGATGGGCATGTCGCTGCCGTACAGTTCGTCTACCCCTGCCGAAGATCCTGCCAAGATCGAGGAATGTCTGCGTGCCGGCGCTGCCATCCGCAACCTGCTCGAAATGGACATCAAGCCGAGCGACATTATGACTCGTGCTGCCTTCGAAAATGCGATGGTGATCATCATGGCGACTGGTGGATCCACCAACGCCGTTCTGCATCTGATCGCGATGGCTCGAGCCGTGGGCGTCTCTTTGACGATCGACGACTTTCAAAAAACCAGCGATCGGATTCCGTACATTTCAGATCTGAAGCCGAGCGGCAAATACGTGATGGAAGATCTTCACACCGTCGGGGGAACTCCTGCCGTTCTGAAATATCTGCTGGAAAAAGGCCTGATCGATGGCACCTGCATGACAGTCACAGGAAAGACTCTGGCGGAAAACCTGAAGGATCTGCCGGGCCTGAAAGAAGGTCAGCAGATCATTCAGCCGATCGAAAAGCCATTCAAGGAAAGCGGGCACATTCGCATTATGCGAGGCAACGTGTGTCCGGATGGTGCGGTTGCGAAGATTACCGGCAAGGAAGGCTTGGTCTTCACCGGAACGGCTCGATGCTTTGATTCCGAAGAGTTGATGCTGAAGGGTCTTGAAGACGGAAAAATTAAGAAGGGCGATGTTGTTGTTATTCGGTACGAAGGACCGAAGGGCGGGCCTGGGATGCCGGAAATGCTGACGCCGACGTCCGCCATCATGGGAGCAGGTCTGGGTTCGGAAGTGGCATTGCTCACGGATGGTCGCTTCAGTGGCGGATCGCACGGGTTTATTGTGGGACACATTACTCCCGAAGCCCAGGTTGGTGGCGCGATTGCGCTGTTGAAGGACGGCGACAGGATCACCGTCGACGCTGAACAGAATGAAATCAACGTGGACGTTTCGGCGGCAGAGCTTGCATCAAGAAAAGCAGCGTTCAAAGCATTGCCGTTGAAGGCAACGCGAGGGACTCTCGCAAAGTACATCCGTTGCGTAAAATCAGCTTCCGAAGGCTGCGTGACTGACGAAGAACTCTAACCAGAGTTTTTTCAGAGCTGGAATCAAGACAGCTCTCGCCGGGTCGGTGTTCTACCCGGCGAGCAACTGCCGTCGATTCGAAGTCCAATTGTGGAATCGTCATGGTGGTCACACCAATCCAGGAGCATCCAGCCTGCCTCTATAACCAAATCGCTTTGCGATTTGGGGCTGCGGCAATCGCAATCTCTGCTGCGGCGGAGCTGTTGATGTACCCCGCGGCACGGAACATACAGGTTTCGCTGAACGTTGACGGGCTGGCGATCTACGTCACGATGGTCCGGCGCTATGCTCTTCCTCGGCTGAAAAACGAACTGCAACTGGATCTGGCCGTCATTGCCTATTTGCTGCCCGTGTTCTTCGTACAGTAGGCGTCGATAATTCTGATGTAGTGAAAGAGGTACCCGCCCGAATTGCATGCCTCGTGGTTCTTGCTGGTTTGCTTTTTAATACAAACGTGGCATTACTTGGAATGTGTGTCTTCAGCACCACGATATGGTTGCTCGTCAAGTCGACCGTTGGCACGATTACCGAGGTCGAAATCATGCAGATGCTGGTGATGACCCCCTCTGATTCGTTTGTGACGAAACTGGCGGCTACAAAAGTGCATATCAGCAGCGTTTCAATACCAAACGAGAAGACGAGTCAGTCAACGGGCTCAGCACACATCTTCTATCGGCTTGCGGTGTTAGACAACGGGTGTGGAATGTCTGTCGACACGACACGAAAAATGTTTGACCCTTACTTCACTACAAAACAAACCGGACATGGCTTCGGACTGTCGATTGTTCAGGGAATCGCTCGTTCTCACAATGCAACGGTCAGTGTTCAAAGCGAACCTGGATCTGGTACAACAATCTCGCTGATGTTTCATGCAGCTCCTGTTGCCGATCAAGGGACGTTATCAACGATGGAGACAGCGAACCAATCTGTCGAGAGGCTTTCTTCGAAAGTCGTCCTGCTGATCGATGATGACCCACTTGTCAGATCCTCATTTGCTGCCATGCTGTACATGCTCGGCTGGGAGATCGTTGAAGCGGACTGCGGTGAAGCTGCGGTATCGCTGCTGAGTATTCGAAATGACTTCATGGCAGTCGTGATTGACTATTCGATGCCCAAAATGAACGGGCGAGAAACTCTCAGAGCGCTCCGGGCACAGGGATGTCAGGCACCGGCAGTTTTGTGCAGCGGCTATACTGGCAGTGACGACGACTCATCAGCGAACGATGAATTTGCCGCGATGCTGCAAAAGCCTTTCCGAGCGGTTGATCTCAACGCGATTCTTATCAAGCTTGAACAGGACGCAAACTCGAAGGGTCATTGAAGTCTACCTTCGGCAGACCTATAATGTCAGTCGTCAAAGCTCTGCACTTCGTTCTTTTGAGGGACAGTCCATGAAATCGATTCAGGTCATCAGTATGGTTCTGATCGGAATGTTGGCGATCTGCATTCAGGCCAGCCCACCGACAGAATCCAGCGACGAAGAGAAACGGGAACAGCGTGACGCCGCTTTTTCCCGGT
Organism: Planctomycetota bacterium; assembly: GCA_031377305.1. Taxonomy (GTDB): domain Bacteria; phylum Planctomycetota; class Planctomycetia; order Planctomycetales; family Planctomycetaceae; genus SXXK01. Next base: position 2,627 of record JANMEV010000673.1, read on the forward strand.
CCATGGAGAACTGCGTGCTGGTCGGTTCCTTCACAATTGACGGCAAGGATTCGCAGAAGCCTCCAGAGGCCGAACGTTACGAAATCGAAAGCGTCGTGAAGGCGAATGACAATCTTTGGATTTTCAACACTCGTGTGAAGTACGGTAAGCTGGACACCAAACTGCCCATCAGCGTTCCGATGGAATGGGCCGGTGATACTCCAATGGTGTCGCTGACAAATGCCAGCCTGCCGGGGCTGGGTGAAGGCTTTTCTGCCCGCGTCCTGTTCTACGAAGACCGCTATGCAGGAACCTGGCAACATGGGCCCGTCGGAGGCCATATGTTTGGAAAGATTGAACGAAAGAAATAGCGGCTTCAGCGGGCAATCACAGGACTCAGGTGCAGAAGCGTGTCGGATCGCTCCGTCACCGCCGCCTTACTGAATTGACCGAGGTTGCAAGTTGCCCACGGCTGGCAACAATGCATAGATGAGTTTGATGTCTCAGGAGGCACTGCCTCCTTTATCGAAGCGTTTTTAAGGAGAGTTCTCTGATGGTAGTTTGGCGATTGTGTTTCCTCGTGTGCCTGGCCGCATTTTCACTTTCAACCTCATTTGTGCACGCTGATGAGGCGAAGAAGGCCGAACAGGCTGAAGAGACAGTGAAGGTCGAATTAAAGGGCCTTGTGCTCAATCTGCCCAAGTCATGGGCAGAGTCAGATACCGTGAATTCAATGCGACTGGCCACCTACGAGATTCCCCCCGTCAAAGGCGATAAAGAGAAGGCCGAACTCGCGATCTCGACATTTGCCGGGGACGGAGGAGGAGTTGGGCCGAACCTGGAACGATGGGTCGGCCAATTCACAAGCGAAGGCCGTGAAGTCACCATCACAAAGGGAAGCGTCGGCGAGAACGCTTATCACATCGCCAATATCTCAGGCACTTACCAGAAGTCGGTTGGTCCGCCGATTTTGCGAAAGACTGAACCCGCCGAAGGCTACCGCATGCTGGGTGTCATTCTTCAAATCAAAGGCAAGGGCGTCTATTTCCTGAAGATGGCGGGACCAGATGCGACCGTGAAAGCTCAGGAAGAAACGTTCCGGGCGGCTTTCGGAGCGAAGTCCGAAGGCGAGGAAGCCTACGAGATCTGATCCCGCGATTCTCGCATCAGTCTGATGCTCTGTAACGGCCAGCATTTTGGTTGCCGCGAGCCGACGCAGCGGCTTGTTTTCATGGATTCACCGCTCCATCGGCAAAAATTGTGCTGACGGCATCCACAAAATCAAGCGCTGACCGACCTAGCCCTTCGAGCAAAGTGTCAGCGCAAGTTCTTTGACGGCTCGTAAATCCAGCTTTCCAGTTCCCAGTAGCGGAATCTGTGGGACTTCGATAAAGCTGTCATTCGAGGGAATGAAGAGGTTTGGAAGTCCAGCCGCCTGCAGGCGATCAGTGATCTCCCGAGCCGATTTTTTGATGGGCTTGTGAAGCACGATCAGCCGCTCACCCTTTTTTGCGTCCGCAACCGAAGTCACGGCGCATAGAACTTCCGCGTCTTCAGTACAGTCTTCTTCCAGAATTTTTGCGATCTCCTGTTCGACCAGAATGTGAGGAACCATCTCGCCACCGATCTTCGAGAACCGGCTCATTCGCCCGGTGATACGGATGAAGCCGTCATCATCGATCACGGCCATGTCGCCACTGTTGTACCAGCCGTCAGTGATCAGTTCCGCAGTCTTGTGAGGCTGATTCAAATAGCCCAACATGATGTTGGGTCCCTTAATTTTCAGCAGCCCTTCCTGATTGGCCCCCAGCTTCACTCCCGTTTCGGGATTGAACACCGCCGCCGCAGAACCCGGGATTACTCGACCGACAGTTCCGTGTCGAGTCCCCGAATCGCGCACGGCATCAGCCCCAAGTCTTGAGTCCGGAATATTGAACGCTGCGACAGGCGACATTTCTGTTGTGCCATAGCCCTCGGTCGGCTCGAATCCGTATTTTTCCTTGAATGCGATTCTCAGGTCGTCTGGCATTTTTTCTGCGCCAACGATGACGAGATTCATCGTCGCCATTTCTTCGACGGTGCAGCGTTTCAGGTAGGACCGCAGAAATGTTGGCGTTGCCGCAAGGATCGTGCACTTGTACTTTTCAATCAGCGAACCCACCATACGAGCATCCAGGGGATTGAAGTGATACACCGCTGCCGGCTCAGCGGTCAGCGGCATCCACATTGTGACCGTGAAGCCAAACGAATGGAAGAACGGCAACACTCCCAACAGCGTGTCCGTTGAGGAAAGTCGCATCAGTTCATTCACCGCATCGACGTTCGATGCCACATTATGTTGGGAAAGAACGACTCCCTTGGGTTCCCCTGTTGAACCTGAAGTGAAGATCACAGTGAGCGGATCGTCCGACTTGATCTTTTCCAGACCAAGAGATTTGACAAGAAGGTTAATCGGCATGAACCTGGCCACTGCGAACGCCTTTGCGCG
>JANMEV010000535.1:0-3954 GCA_031377305.1 Planctomycetota bacterium
GAAGTCCTCCTTCAGCGATTCACGCAGACGCTTCATCATCTGAGTTGTCCCGGGACATGTGCCCTGACATTCCGTGTAGAACAGAACCACACACACGATGTTGTCGCGGACGATGTCGCTGCGAAAGCGATGGGTTTTTCCGTATTGATCAGTCAGGGGCACATCGGGGAAGAGATCGGATCGACGGCTTCCGGTGGTCGCCGTGAGCCGGTATTCACTCAGCTGCGATGCACGATCGGGCTCCACAGCAGCCGTCACAAACTCTGCTGATGCAAAACTGTCAGGTCGAGTCACGTCAGAAATCGAACGCAGGGCGACCAGCGTATGAAAAACCGCCGCGCATGTCATCAGTGACAATAGCAGTTTGATCCGCCTTGGAAACATGGAAATTCCTTAACCTCGTGGACGTCGATCACTGAAAATCAACACAGAACAATTAGCGATCTGGATCAGGGGAAACTCGCCTGAATGGGTTGAGGAGCCTGTGTCGTTGCGACACGAGGATCAAACGTAAACATCATTCGCATGTCTTCATGTTCAACATTGTGGCAGTGAAAGACGAAGGGTCCGCGGAATGTTCGAAAGTTCATGAACAACTCCACTTCGCCGTTGCCGTCCAGAATCACAGTGTCATTCTTGAATCGATCTTGTGGCTGTGGCACAAGCCCATTGATGCGCTGAATCTGGTGTGACTCGAGGTGAATATGCACGGGATGCCACCATCCACCACCTTCGTTGCGCAGGATCCAGCGTTCTGCCGTCCCCAGTTTTGGAGTGGCATTCGCCAGATCCGGATCAAAGAACTGTCGATTGATTTGCCACGCTCCGTTTCGGCGGGAAAACTCAAACGTACGCGTACCCACAATTTCCGTAGCAGGAATTGGTACGTGCGGCCGAAGCGGGGTACCAACAGCCACACTGGCGCTGTCAGGCTGCCGATCACCTTCCACGATAAACTTCATGAACGGAACACCGGGAATCTGCGTTGCCCGCCCTTCAAAAGTACCGCTCGGCCCGCGGCCGTCTTCCTGAACGAGGATGTTTTCCACGAACAATTCGTTCGGAGCATCGGTAAAGTCAATCACGACGTCGGCACGTTGAGCCATACTGAGCAGCAATGTATCTCGCTCAATCGCATTGGGATAAAGCCACGTATCTTTCCCGAGTCCAATAAAGGGCTGGCCATTGCTAAGTCGTAATTCCAGAAATCTTGCATTACAGCCATTGAGCACTCGAAAGCGATACTTGCGGCGCTGAACGCGAAACTGCGGCTGAGCTTTGCCATTGACAACCCAAACGTCGCCCAGTGTTCCATTATGATCCAGTGGATCAAAGAACAATGTGCCATCGGGGTTGAAGCGTCGATCCTGGAAGCAAAGAGGGATGTCAAACTGCTCTGCCGGAAGCACATTCCGATCAATCAGGTCCTGTTCGAGCTGATCTGTGGTTATAAAGAAGCCACACAGACCGTGCCAGACATTATTGGCGGTAACGTCCATCGCGTGGTCATGATACCACATCGTTGAAGGACTCTCGGAAAAGTCCGGCACGCCGTTCAGCATCGGGACGGTGTTGGTATAGAAATAATCCCGAGCACGGCCTGGCAGCACGTAAAAGTTTGGATAACCGTCCGAGTGAGACGGATTGTGTCCACCATGCAAGTGGATGGATTGCTCAATGTTCAAATCATTATAAGCTCGCACAACAACCGGCTGCCCCACACGAGCCCGAAACGTCGGCCCTGGGAAAATCCCATCGTAGCTCAGCAATGGCGTCCGAACACCGGGAATGATTTCCTGCACCGTCGGCTGCATCCGAAGTTCGTACCACTTCGTCGGAAAGGCTTCATACCAGTTGAGATCCGGACGTTCGGCCACAGTCCGGTTGGTGAATTCCGGAGCAATGCCATGAAAGACCGCTCCTGGTTCAAACGGGGCTGCTCCCACAGCCAATGGCTGTTTCGTTGGAGGCAATGGCAACGCAGCACTAAACGGAGTGAACGGGAATAAAGGATTCTCTTTACCCTTCTTCGGCTTCTGGTCTTTCGGTGATTTCTTGTCTGGTTTCGGATCCTTCAATGCGCCGGAGCAGAACCATTGCGAATTCAACGTTTGAGCCGCCACGATCCCACTAGCAATCGCTTTTAATGACTGACGACGCGTTCGGCCCTTTTCACTTCGCATGGCGTTATTGGTTCCGGAGTGTGATGATTTAAGTGGATGCAAATTCGCATTGACAACTCGTCCGCTCGAGAAAAGCACGTTCTGCGCCAATCCTCTTTGATATCCCGTTCATAGGTCTCAACGAACAATCCGTTACAAGGTTCGCTCGATGCTCGCTGATTCGCAACAATGGCCGCAGAACCGAGGAAATGCGTGCCGGGAGACACCATTGGGGACGCCTGCTGCTGCAGGAAATCCTTCTGAATCCTCGGTAAGAGTGCTTTCGTCGTTGACTGACTTAGGTTGCATTTTGGCAACGTGTGAAGCACTTTCGCAGCAGAACGACGAAACCTCCGCCGGGAAGATGTCTGTGTCGTATGCTTTGAGTTGATTCGTCGACGAACAACCCAGAAGTGTGAGACTCCAGCCACGATTCCTGAACAATGCAAGTGCCACTTCAGTCCGCCAGATCGTCACTGAACACCTCGTCAATACGGGGTCGGCGATCTGTCGCGCGGTGGCAACAACGGGAAGGGACTCACGCTGCTGGAGATGTTGCTGGCCGCCGTCATTCTTGCTACCGCGCTGACCGTTCTCGCTAACTCCGAATCGCAAATCGCTTAGCATCGACCTTCACGCTGCGCTGGGCTACCCACACCTTCCGCGAGTATTTACTACCGCAAAGCACCACCATCGCCTTCGAGAAAATCGTGAAGACCAGAAACACAGCGGTTGAAACGAACCAGATGCTTGGCCACGTTGGACAGCTTGACCAATACTTCAGGAAGTTGACGTTGATCCCGCCGGGGTTTGATGCCTGAGCTTCGTTGCTCAAGGTGAGAGACCGAGTCGGGTGTTCGGGAAGTTTTTTCTGGTCGCCGCTTCTTCAAACGCCCGGCGAATCTCTCGCGGCGGTTTTTCTGCGACGACCTGCACGTCCTCGTCGGCGATTTCGACAAGCTCTTCCGGAACAGTCATGACTTCGCGGCACCCAAGGCAACGAATTTTCCGACCGGCCAGATCGTCAGCCACTCGCGTCGGACGTCCGCAGTGTTCGCATTCATAGGAGATTGGCATCGACTAGACCCTCCGCCCTATGTGCCGTTTGATTCAACGATCGGCCGCTGTCAATTGTTCTCCTTCAAGCCCTCCAGGTGACCAAGATTTCTGACCGGCTCAAAGATGGCTTGCACGTCGCTCAGAAGTTGTTGATCGATCGGCTCTGCCAACCATTGAGCCCAGTTACGAATGTTGACCGGGTTCGCGCTGCCAGCAACGGTTGTCGCGATGTCGGAATGAGCACAGGAGAACTGCACAGCCAGCTTGGCGATGTCCGAGCCGTTCTTTGCACACAGTTCCGCGGCCTCGCGAGCAGCCGCCTTGACGGATTCCGGTTCCTTCAGCCATGCTGGCAGCGGAGCATTTGTCAGCAGCCGAGCCGAGAATGGCCCGGCATTCATCACGCCCACGCCTTTCTCCTTCAGATACGGCACAGATTCGTCCATAAACCGAGTGTTCTGCAGCGTGTATTGGTTGTAAGAAAGCACACAGTCGACGTCCGTTTGGTCGCAGATGAATCGAAAGATCTTTTGCGGGTAACCGCTGAACCCAATGAAGCGAACTTTTCCGGACTGCTGAATCTTCCGCAGAGCAGGGATCGTCTCATCGACGATCTGCTGCATTGGCACGAACTCGATATCGTGGCAAAGGATGATATCCAGATGATCCGTGCCGAGCCGGTGAAGACTTACGTCAACACTCTCGGCGACTCGCCTGGCACTAAAGTCAAAGT
>JANMEV010000686.1:0-27281 GCA_031377305.1 Planctomycetota bacterium
CACCACCGGCCACAACGCCCGTGTAGCAATATGGCCAGTGATCTCGACCGTCGTCGCTGTTGCTGTTGCCGGACGTGCTGACGCCGCGTTTCGGGCTTCGACCGAATTCGCCGACGGCGATGACCAGCGTATCCTTCAGCAGACCTCGTTCGTCCAGATCTTCCAGCAGAGTCGACAAAGCAGCGTCCAGCATTGGAGCCGACTGATCTTTCATACGAGCACTCAAGCCCGCATGAACGTCCCATGAATGATTGTCGCTGTTCGCAACCTTCGGCCAGTTGACTTCGACAACTCGCGTACCAGCCTCTACGAGACGGCGAGCAAGCAAGCAACTTTGACCGAATGTGTTCTTGCCGTACTTCTCTCGCAGTTCAGGAGTTTCTGAGCTGAGGTTGAACGCCTCGCGAGCCTTACCAGACAGCACAAGCCCCAGAGCCTTGTCGTAATACTCATTCAGAGCATACTGGTTGACAGCTTTGTCGAGGTTCTTCATTCCGGCGTTGACGGTGTCTCGCAGTGACGCACGGCGTTGCAGGCGATCAAACGGAACATCGCCACGCAGCGTCAGATCGTCGACGCGGATACGTTCCATCTTGGCCATGTCCATGTCATCGCCGGATGGATACAGATAATACGGATCGAACGCTCGGCCGAGGAAGCCTGCAGTGCCCGCTTTGCCGATGACGTTACTTTCCTGCAGCGGACGTGGCATCATCACGAAAGGCAACATTGGCGTCTGCAGCGGCTTCAGCTTGACGATGTTCGAACCGAAGTTTGGAAAGTCCTTTGGACTTGGAGGCTCAAGCTGACCTGATGGGCTCACATTATCCGCCGTGTAGCCAGTGAGCATCTGATAGATCGCAGCCGTGTGATTGAACAACCCGATCGGTGTGTAGCTAAGCGAACGAATCAGAGTCGCTCGATGAATCTGCTGAGCCAGCTTCGGCATCAGTTCAGTAAACTGAACGCCGGGGATCGTGGTGTCAATGTTCGAGAAAACGCTCTTTACGTTGTCAGGAACGTTGGTCTTTGGGTCCCATAAATCAAGATGACTTGGACCGCCCTGAAGATACAGCATGATGACGCTTTTCGCCGCGCCGAATCCTCTGCCGCCATAGCGAGCTTCTTCGTCGCTGACTTCATTGCCGCGACTGTTGTTCTGGAGAAGCGTCGCAAGGCTCAACCCGGCCATGGCGGAACTGCCCACGCGAAGCACGGCCCGTCGAGAATATGTGCCGTCGCAGTTGTCTTTGCCGTATCGTCCTGGAATTACAAGCATTCGTGGCTCCTGATTTGGCGGGCGTGGAATCGTCGCATGGCGTCCAGTTCGAGAGGCGAAAGGGATTCCACACAGTTTGGGGACCGCGAGTCTACGGAATTCGTCTCGCCTTTGGCAATCGTTTCCAGGACGGAATGCGGGGAAATGTACCGAACCCAGGCATAACCAAAAACAACGCGTTTCAACGTCAGAGACCGCTAAAGCCTCGCTGCCGGTCAATTCCCGACAACCCCGCGACGTGCAAAGAGATTGAGTAGAAGCTTCTTAACGAAGCCGTTTTTAGTTTGAAAATCAGCTTTTCACCGCCGCAGAAGACCGACTCAGCGAGCACCATCTTCACCCCCGCCGTCACCTTGCCGTCAAAGTAGCCGTCTCGCTCCGCCGAGACGAGCCTTACCGTGGCGCCATCCAACGGCTCCGCCAACCGACAAGACCACGTCTTCAACGATGACGACAAATGACGCGTCGACCAAATCCGCATCAACATGCAAGCCCCTGGGACTGCTCCGGTCACAACGAAGATCGCAGTAAATGGCAGCGCAAAGAACACGCAGAGCAAGTCACAGGATCCAGAGTTTGCTGCCGTCGAAGCGGCGACACTCGCGTTCATCAAAGCATCTAAGTCAGGCAGCGCATCAGCGATCACACGGACCAAGATTCGGGCGATCAGCAAAGGTCTTCATGAGCGGACAAAGTGGGCCTCTCGTGCCGGGATGATTGAATACAAGGAATTCGTAAGCAACTTTGTTCACATCCTGAATAACGAAATTACCGGCGACGAATTGGAAGTGAGCCTCGCGATGAAAACCACCTATGAAGGAACAGACAACATGTGCCGGAAGGTCCAGAAGTACAACAGAACCGAGGCATTCGTGCATTTGAAAAAAGAGAGCGGCGGGTGGAAAGCTACCGGCCACCGTTACAGTCTACGCGTCTGGAACGAGTCTGGACAGTAGTCGATGAGACCTCCGGGAACTCCTCCACGTGCGCACGCGCGGGTTCTTGTGGTAGTTCAAAGAGTACGAAAACGCATTTGTAGATTCAGCGTGTTTAGTAGGGTGTGACCAGCGGAGAGCAGGCACACCATTTGGCAGCCATTTGGTGTGCTTGCGCGTTGCTTGTCTACGGCTCGGCTATTCGCCGGGCTCTTCCAGGTATGTGTAGCCGTTAAGGGCTTCTTCGTAGAACTTTACAAACTGCCCGGCCTGAACATGGTCGATCTTGTTTTCCCGCACAGCCACCTCTACGGCGGCCTGGAGTCGGTTGATCAGATCACGTCCTCGGAACTGAACGTAGTCCAGAACCTCGGCCACGGTTTCGCCCTTAATAATCGTATCGAGCACCACCTCGCCCGACGGCGCGACATCCACATGCACGGCGTTGGTATCGCCAAACAGATTGTGCAGGTCACCGAGAATTTCCTGATAAGCTCCGATCAGGAAGATACCAAGGTAGTACGGCGTGCCGTCGAATTCGTGAAGCATCAACGTTCTGCGAACGTCACGACGATCGATGAACTGATCGATCTTGCCGTCCGAATCGCAGGTGATGTCGCTGAGTACCGCGTGGCGAGTCGGACGCCGATCCAATTGATGGATTGGCATCACCGGGAACAACTGCTTGATTGCCCATGAGTCCGGACAGGACTGGAACAGCGAGAAGTTGCAGAAGTAGTTGTCTGAAAGAACCTTGTCCAGCTTTTCGAGTTCCTCAGGAACGTATTCCATCGTTCCCGTGAGTTGCCAAATCTTGTGGCACAACGCGAAATAGATGTTCTCCGCCAGGCATCGCTGTTCCAGAGAAACGTAGCCTGTGTTGAACAGCGTCATGACCGTGTCGATGGCCGTCTGAGCATCGTGGTAAGTTTCGAGCACGTTCCGCTGAGTCAAACCCTTGTAGCTTTGATGCAGATCGTGCAAAGACTGCTCGGCATCGTCAGGAGGAGCGAGTGCCGCGTCGGATGTGTTTTCACCCTGTTGCGAAACTCCCAGCACACTGAAGACCAGTACACTGTGAAAGGCTGAGATCGCTCGACCGCTTTCTGAGATGATGTTTGGATGCGGCACATTGGCTTCGTCGCACACGGTTTGAATCGTGTAGACGACGTCGCGAGCATACTCCTCCAGCGTGTAGTTCATGCTGGATTCGAAGTTGGTTTGCGACCCATCGTAGTCGACTCCCAGTCCACCACCGACGTCCAGATACTTCAGGCCAGCACCTCGACCGACGAGTTCCGTGTAGACTCGCGCGGCTTCGTTCAGAGCGGCTTTGACCTGACGAATGTTGGTAATCTGGCTTCCAAGGTGGAAGTGCAGAAGCGTAAAGCAGTCTTCCATGCCCCGCTTCTTCAGCTCGTCAAGGGCCATCAAAATTTCGTTGGCACGCAGACCGAACTTGGATCGATAACCGCCAGATGACTGCCAGCGACCGGCGCCTCGAGCAGCCAGTTTGACGCGCATGCCGATTTGAGGCCGAACGTTCAGCTTTTCAGCATACTTGAGGATCAGTTCGAGTTCCGTGTACTTTTCAACGACCGGAATAACGTGCCGACCGATCTTCTGAGCCAGCAAAGCCATCTCGATGAACTCGGCGTCTTTAAAGCCGTTGCAGATGATCGGAGTTTCTGCTTCCGTCATCGCCACAACTGCCAGCAATTCGGGCTTACTGCCAGCTTCGAGACCGAAGCCGAATTCACGACCGTATTCCACGACCTTCTCAACAACTTCGCGTTGTTGATTCACCTTGATCGGATAAACGCAGGCGTAGTTCCCTTTGTAGCCGTGTTCTCGGATAGCGTCGGAAAACGCTTTATGCAACACATAAAGACGGTCACGGATGATGCCATTGAAACGCAGGAGGACGGGAACATCCAGGCCTCGCATCTGCAGACGTTCAACAAGCTCTTTGAGATCAACAGCTCGAGCCGGATTGCGATCCGGATGTACCAGGACGTTTCCACTTTGGCTAACGGAAAAGTAACCATTGCCCCAGCGAGGCACTTCGTACATTTCAGCGGCTTCAACAGTACTCCAGCGCAACGGTGATTCGTCGATCATTCCGCGTCAATCTCCACTTCAAACAAGAAGGACCAGAAAGGAAGAAAGCCCGCTGACAGAAATGTCAACGGGCAAAGTCTTGATGTCAGACAACCGAGGAGGTCTGACGCGTTTAGCGAAAGGTGCGTCTCAGGCTAGGCCTTGATGGAGCCTGCCTGCGTGCTATTAAAGGCCCAAACAAGGATTGGGCTAGCGATATAAATTGAGCTATAGGTTCCAGCGACGCATCCGATCAGCAAACACCATGCAAATCCATGAATCCCGGCTCCACCGAATGCGTACAGAATAAACACAACGATGAACACCGTTGTCGCTGTTAGCAGGGTTCGTCCAAGTGTCTGATTCATGGCCAAGTTGACCATTGGCACAGTGATCGCGGGGTTCTTGCCTCGAATTTCGCGAATTCGGTCAAACGTCACGATCGTGTCGTTCAACGAATAACCAACCAGCGTCAGGAACGCAGCGATCATCGGAAGGTTTATTCGGAAGTCATCGATCAGCAGTAAATCTCCTATGGAGGTTCCGCTGACCCAACTGGCCATTGCAACGAATCCCAAACTGACCAAAACGTCGTGAATCAAAGCCACAACCGCCGCGACTCCGAAGACGATGCTCTGGAATCGGAACCAGATGTAGGCCGAAATCGCAAGGATGCTGACTACGATCGCGATAATTGCTCGGTCTCGCATTTCATCAGCCACAGCCGAGGCAAATGTGTTGACTTCGTCAAAGAGAGGCGATGACGCAAGCGTGGTCTGCATCGAAGTAAGGGCTGTCTTGACATCTTCCGCAGGTACGGATGGGACGACTCGAAGGGTCAGCTTTGTAAATTTCTTTACGCTTCGTTCGGCAGCCTCCATGCCCGAACCTTCGGTGCCTTCCAGTCCAAACGATTCAACAACGTTGCTGGATGAGTCCTTCTTCAGGTTCGAAAGTGCGGCGGCCAGCATGTCACTTGCCGTTCCGAGGGCGACTTCCTGAGAAAACGTCAACTCAGACAACGATCCGCCGTTGAACTTGGAGCGAAGTGCAGCCTCGGCTGAGTTGTCTCCTTCAGCAATTGTGAAAGGAGCCACATCGCCAAACGCCAATGAGACCATTCGCAGCTTGATGGACCCGTTGTCCTTGAATGCTGTATAGACTCTCTCACGAACGCGTTCTTCGGCAGACTTTGTGCTCTTCGCGACATCGGCCTGATCTTTCGTAGTCTCCTCGTGACTATCGCTTTCTGTTGAACGAAGCCGGAAGTACGTGCCCACCCCTTCCTGAGTCTCAGCACCAACGGTCAGGCGTTCGAGACTGAACTCGTCTTTAAACTCAGCCTTGAGTGCTTCCTGAACATCGACTGTCTTCTGCGGCTCGGTCGTCTGGAAGGATACCATTGTTCCGCCAGTGAAGTCGATATCGTAGTTTTTCTGGCCTCGCGCCAGAAACGCGATCATTCCGATGCCGATAACGACCAGAGAAATGCCGCACCACATGGCTCGGTGCTTCAGGAAGTCAAACTTCGTTTCGCCAATTGCCTGCATCATGTTCAGGCTCTTGATCCAGCGTTTCTTTTCAGCGATGTCGAACATCAATCGGCCGACGAACAGAACTGTGTACATGCTGATGGCGAGACCAAGGAACAGCGTCACCGCGAAGCCCTTGATCTGGTCTGTTCCGATAGCAAACAGAATCACAGCGGTTAGCAAAGTTGTGATATTCGCGTCAAAGATTGTGATGAACGCTTTTTCGAAGCCGTTCTGAATCGCCATCCGAACGCTGGAACCTTTTGCGACTTCCTCACGCATACGTTCGTAGATCAGAACGTTCGCGTCCACCGCCATACCGATCGTCAAAACGATGCCCGCAATGCCCGGCAAAGTGAAGGTCGCATTGATGGCAACCATTGCTCCCACGGTCAACAGGATGTTCAGGATCAGGGACACAACAGCGACAGTTCCTGAAAACCGGTAGTAAATCAGCATGAACACGATTACCGCGAGACCGCTGATCAACGTGGCGTTCACACCCTTGCCTCGAACGTCGGCACCCAGTGTTGGGTCGACCGTTGCTTCACTGAGTGGCTTGGGGTCGATTGGAACTTCAAGAGCACCGGCGTTCAGAACAGCCGTCAACTCTTCCGCTTCGGATCGTTCAAAACCAGTCCCACCGCCTTCAATTTGGCCGCGAGTCGTGATCTGGGTGTTAATATTTGGTGCACTAAACACCCTTCCGTCGAGCACAATAGCCAGCTTACGAGGTTCTTTGCCAGGCTTTGGAAGATTGCGGCCTGTCAACTGGCCAAAGTAAAACCCCCCAGTTTGGTCGAACATGAACGACACAATGATTTCGCCATTGTTGTCGAAGTCTGTTGAAGCGTTGCGAAGGTACTTTCCCGTCACTCGCTCGTCATTCGGAACAACCAGCATCAGATACTCTTCTGTCTGATACTTCTCAGACTTACCATCAAGCGTTCGAATTTTCTCGACTTTGCGGCTGATTGCTTCCGGTCCAAGAAACTTTGGGACACCGTTCTTTTCGTATGCAGGCACCCACTTGGCTATGACACCATCGTTGATAACTTCTTTGGTTTGTTCGTCAATTTCAACTTCGTCTTCGTCAATCAATTCCGTGATCCCCACATCAAGCTGCTGGGCTTCGCGAATGATCTGCTGATCGGATGAATCCGCACAAATAAAGAATTCAAGACTTCCCAGCCGCGTAATCGACCGCTTGATTTCATCAACCGACTGAGGATCTTCGCCAGGAACAATCACTTCGATACGATCGCGTCCCACCTGACGAACCGTGACTTCCTCTGTTCCGCTCTTGTTAATTCGCTGGCTAACCGCGTCCACCATTCGACTCATGATCTCGTTGGTCAGCTCTTTGCCTTCCGACTTCACCTGGAACACCATGTTGGTTCCCCCGGCGAGGTCGATACCCAGACGGAATCGGTCGGCAATCGGCTGCCCGTTCATCAGCGATGTCAGAAACGGAGCCATTCCGATAGCAAGCGTGAACATCACAACGGCGATGCGACCGGTCCATTCCTGAACCTTGAGAGCCCTGGCGATCAGCCAAGCCAGGACAAAAGGCAAGACCAGCACGCTCATGGCTGTTACGAAGAACACCAAGTCGCTGGCTCCCGTGGCAGGGGTAGCCACAGGAACTGGGTCAGTTGCTACCTCAACGGTTTCGCTGGTGGAAGTTTCGGCCGTGTCAATAACCTTGGCTGCTTCGTCAGAGGGTGCCTGCACGGCAAAAGTCAGCAATCCATTGAGAAACTGAGACATCAGAGTGGGTTCCTGGGAAGTCGCGAGTGCCAGAATTCCATGCTCACGTCTTGCGAGCAACTGGAATGAACTGCCAAATGTGGCGTATATGTATCGAATTGACGGCAGCCAGCACAATTCAAGTGCCAGTTGCCGTCCACAAAGCGGGAAATTAGCCCGCGTGACATCCGAACGACGTCGAATCTGAATTTGGTAGAAATCCGCCGATTCAGAATCTAGGTGGATGCCGTTCCTGAGGATTCTGGCTTGTCTTCCAACTCGCCCTGAATCGCAGATCGAAGGAATTTGACTCGAGTCGAATCGTCAACTCGCAGCGTCACAAAACGCCCGTCGGACGAGATATCGACAACGGTCCCGACCATTCCGCCCGTGGTGACGACTTTGGCGTTCTTCTTCAGATCGTTCAAAAAGCCCTGCCGACGACGCTGCTCTTTTTGCTGCGGTCGAAGCAGAATGAAGTAGAAGAAGAACCCGATAATCAAAATCGGGGCGAACTGCATGATCGGGTTCACATCCTGAGCCGCAGCGGCACCGGGAGCGGCCTTACCCGCTTCAACAGCGCCAGCAGCTGGAGCAGAACCTTCGGCTGCCGAAGCAGCACCGTCCTGAAACCACAGCAGCAGCTCAGAAAACCTGACATAAAATTGAAACAAGGACACGGCAACTACCTGACAAAGTCCATGCAACGAATCTTCCTGGACCACCCAGCGAAGACATTCAATAACCTTTTCAATCCGCCGATGCCTCAACCTATTGCGAGCTGAAGACTTCGGGAAAAGGGCCGTATCTTAGGCCTCCCGATTCCAACGGGCAAGCTGATTCGACCGGAACTCTGCCAAACGCCCAGCAAGAATCGCCTGCCGAAGTCCTCGAACCAGCTTCTGGTAGAAGGCGACATTGTGCAGCGACAGCAGAATCGGCCCCAGCATTTCCTTCGCGACAAACATGTGCCGCAGGTAGGCTCGAGTAAACCGGACGCAGGCTGTGCAGTCACATTCCGGATCCAACGGGCTCTCGTCTCGCAGATGAACTGCGTTTCGCATGCGGACAATTCCCATGCTGGTAAACGCGGTAGCGTTGCGACCGTTTCGAGTCGGCATGACGCAGTCAAACATGTCGATTCCACGGCAGACGGCTTCGACGATGTCTTCGGGCCGACCAACGCCCATCAAATAACGAGGCTTCTCCGTCGGCAAAAACGGAACCGTGCAATCCAGAGTCTGGTACATCAGCTCCGGCGCTTCGCCGACGCTTAGGCCGCCAACCGCGTAGCCGGGGAAGTCGATCGGAAGCAAGCCTTCCGCCGATCGCTGCCGCATCGCCGGATGGATTCCTCCCTGAACGATTCCAAACAATGCCTGATCCGGACGCTTTTGAGCGTCACGGCATCGTTGTGCCCATCGAGTCGTCCGGTCGACGGCCTTTTGGATTTTCTCAAGGCTCTCACCGGCAGGAGGGCACTCGTCCAAACACATGATGCAGTCGGCCCCAAGCTGCTCCTGAATGAGGACCGCCTTTTCCGGAGACAGTTCGAGCGTGCTGCCGTCGATGTGTGACTTGAAGACGACCTTTTCGTCGTCCAGCTTTCGCATATTGGCCAGACTGAAGATCTGGAACCCGCCGCTGTCCGTGAGGATCGGGCCGTCCCAGTCCATAAATCGATGCAGCCCGCCGAGCTCCGCGACGATCTCCGAACCCGGCCGCAATGCCAGATGATAGGTGTTCGCCAGCACCATATTTACCTGAGCTTCTCGCAACTGAGCCGGCAAGAGGCCCTTGACAGTTGCGAGTGTTCCCACCGGCATAAAAATCGGCGTTTCGACCGTTCCATGAGGCGTCACCCAGCGACCGGCTCGACCAGCGGTGGTGGGATCAACGGCATCCAGATGAAACTCAAAGCCAGGCATGCACAACAACGCATCAGATTTGACTCGGGAATTTGCCTCAAACGGCGAACCAAGCCCGGACCGTAACGGCGTGAATCACGTGAAACAAGCGAAGGGCCTCGGTTTGCGGTAAACGGAAGGCCTCGGTCGTGGTCGAATCGTCCGCCCCCCCCAAAAAAACACTGAGCCTGAGGCGCTAGCCGATCGTACACCAGAAAAATCGGCTAGCGCCTCAGGCTCAAGTTAAAAGCCCCGCAAAGTCTCAGTTCATTTTTCCTTTGAACCTTCCTTCACGCCCCAAAGTTGGATCAGAGTTTCCACCATGTCCGGGTCGTGTTTCTTGAGCTGACTGCGATTGAACGGGAAGAAGTCGTTTTTCGTGAAGAATGACTCTGTCGACTCGGCGAAGTATTCCATCGGATTGCTCATGCCGTACGCTTCGTTGAACGTGTTATTCCCTTCGACGCCATGCCACTGCTCAACTCGGTCGTAAGATTTGCTTTGCTTGGCTCGATCATAGGCGGCGATCACTTTGGGATTTCCAAAGCCTTCCTCGAGCACAATGTTGTGATAAGCGTGAGCCAATTCATGCAGCGCGAAGTTGGGCATTCGCTTCGTTTCCTGCTCGAAGATCGGGATGTTTGAGAACTCAACGGCCTTCTCCATCACAGGATCTCGCCCATGCTCCTTTAGCCATTCCCCGCCGGGGTGGAATTCCGCACGAGCCTGCTCGCCGGGATAAGTTGGCGAAAAATAGAGCGGAACTTTCCTGAGTTCGATAACGGCCGGCTCGGGGACGACCCGCACAATCTCCGACAGTTGTTTTTTAAGCAATATGACAGCCTGCTTCGTTGCCTCGGGCTCCGACCGCCGCAGTGCTTTATTGATATGCAAAGTCCAGCCGATGACATCGCGAGTTTCTCGTTGTATTTGAGGAGACTCGTTTCGGGGCTCGTCCGCCACCACCTGAGCGATCAGCAGACTGATGATGACAGTAAAGAGAATGCTACGTGACATGCTTGAGAAGCCTCAAAAAGCCAAAGTGGATTGCCAAATCGGTGATGATAGTTGCGCAGTAAGTTGACCGCCAACTGCGACCGATCGGAAGAATGATGTGGGGTGCAGTCTCGCATCTCGATGGATTTGACTGTTTAGCGTTCCGATAGCTTTTCCAGAGATCACGTGACATGATAGACCGGAAGCTTGCAATGCGGTTGACTCGGAGGACTTTCCAGCGGGTACAGGTTTGTTGGAGCTGGCGGCCGATGCGGTTCTTGCAGACGCCCTCGATCTGACCGCTCCCGATCGAGCGGCCTTCCGCAAGATGATCGGCGACGTGCATGTGATCGCTGCGATTTTCGAAGTATGGGAAGCGTGAGGAAGGGCTCCCACGCTTTTTTGGCGACCGAATTCGTTTCGTTGTTTCTGTAATCTGATGCCGCAGCCCTCGTTCCGCTACAGCAAGCACAATACTGCCACCAGTATTCAGTCACTGTTTGTTTCCGCAGTCCATGTGCCGAACAGCACTCGAGCTGTCTGAGCGACGTACTCCAATACATGAACAATATGCAGCATGCCTTCAGCCGCCGGCAGATGATTTGACCGTTCTTCCCAGATCCCGTTACCAGCTTTTGAAGATCGATTGTGTTGCCTCCGTGAGATGCAAAATCACAGAAACAACCACGTTGACCTCAACCACTCAAAGCACAGTCGTCAGCAACTGCATCCGCTGACAGTGGATGCAGACCTCTAGTTCGGCACTGCGAATACTACGCATTGAGTTTCGGCGTCAAGCGATCTGCTGGAATTCGCGAGGTTCAGTACAGCCCGCGTTTTCGTGATCCGAGAGCGTCATGAAGTTGGCCGCAGACGCGACTCCCAACGGCTCCTGGCGAAACAGAGGAAGCTTCCGCAGCAAATCCTCAGCAGCGCCGTTCTGCGGAGCGGGTCGTTCGACGGATGATGGCTTTTCGATAGACATCAACATACTTCTGAGCACTGCATCGCCACGACCAGTCGCCGGCCATCGCATTCTGGACAAGCCGGTTCCAGACGGGCTTCTCGGAATAGGCGCTGATCGCTCGTTCGACAACGGAACTAAAGGCCGCGACGGAGTACGTTGAAAAGCTGAACCCGGTCGCCGTTGAAAGGGACTTCGAAACAACACCAGTGGACGTTGAATCGGATTGGAAGTTGACCACGGAATCCGCCAGTCCGCCCACGTTCCGCACGATCGGCACGGTTCCGTATTTCAAGCTGTACATCTGGTTGAGCCCACACGGTTCGAAACGACTTGGCATCAAGAAAGCATCAGAACCAGCTTCGATCTGATGAGCGAGCGATTCGTCAAATCCGATCTCCGCTGCCACCTTGTCTGGATATCTCGCGGCCAGCTCTCGAATCAGCGCTTCGTAACTTGGATCGCCCGTTCCAAGGAAGACCATCTGGATGTCTTTCTCCAGCAGTCGCTCGGCCGAACCCATGACAAGGTCGAATCCTTTCTGGTCGGCCATCCGGGACACCATGCCGAATACGGGAACGTCGGGCCGGTGAGCCAGTTTCATTCGATGCTGAAGTTGTGTCTTGCAGGCCGCCTTGCCTTCGGCCACCGTCTTCGCCGAATAGTTCGCAGGAAGCCACGCGTCCGTTTCGGGATTCCATACGTCGTCATCGATGCCGTTCAGAATGCCGCTCAAATCTCCGTTACGGTATCGCAGCAGTCCTTCCAGTCCATAGCCGCCGTCGGGCGCGCAGATTTCCTTTGCATAAGTCGGACTAACCGTCGTGACCTGATCAGCGAAAGCGATGCCGGTCTTCAGGAGATTCAAGTCGCCCCAGGCTTCCATCTGATGGTGATTGAAGTATCGCCAATCCATTGCTGTCAGGGGCATGTCGAAGTGCCAGAATCGGCCCTGGTATGCCATGTTGTGAAGTGTCATCACGCTGGCTGTCTGATCGAAACCCGGCCGCTGCGCATACTGACTATGAAGCAGCGCCGGGACCAGGCCGGTCTGCCAGTCGTTGCTGTGAATAATGTCGGGGCGCAAAATCATCTGACGACAGATTTCCATGACCGCTCGGCTGAAGTAGCAATAGCGTTCGCAGTTGTCGATGTAGCCATGCCCGTGTTCCTGATAGAGCTGCTTTCGATCGAAGTATTCCGGCTGCCGAACCATCAAAACTCGAACGTTGGTTCCCGGCAGCATCGTCCAGTTCACACTGCCCGAAACGGCGCGGCCGTTCATGGAGATCGAAAAGCGAAGTCCCGTTTCCGCGATGGCGGGCAGGCTGCTCGCCGTCTGTCGCATCACATAGTAGTCGGGGATGATCAGGGTCACGTCGTGACCCAGCTGATCGAGCGACTTCGCGAGTGCTCCAACGACATCGGCCAGACCGCCAGTCTTCGAGAACGGAACAGCCTCGGAAGAAGTGAGCACGATCCGCAACGGACGATCTGAATTGGTCATGAGCGAACTCGTTACTTCAGGGACATGAATTTAGCGGCCTCTCCCTGGCGGACTTTTCAACTCGCGGATCATCCCTGATGTCGACTGCAGTCGCTTTGTCGGATGCAAACAGGCCGCCGCTGTTGCTTCGGTCTGCAGAATCCTGGCAAACAGCGGGACTGTTGTTGGATGTGTGGATTCGATCAATTCTGCCGATCCCGCAAACTTCCAGCACTACGATCCGCTGAACCTCGCGGGACGTTTCTCGGCGAACGCTGCAAGGCCTTCCTGAGCATCAGGCAGTTCCAGACAACGAAGATAGGCTTCAGTGTCTGCTCGGTGAGCGACTTTGGGCTGCGAGCCTTCATCAAGATGCACAAGTCGCTTGGTTTCGCGAAGTGCAGCGGCTGGCATTTGAAGCATCGCTTCGGCGAGTTGTCGACCTCGCTTCATCAAGCTGCCTCCGGGAACGAGTTCACTGACAAGTCCCCACTCCATTGCCCTCGATGCGGTGATCGGTTCGCCCATGAGGCACATTTCGAGTGCTCGAGCTTTTCCGACCAGTGCCGTGAGCTGCGCGATGCCGTAACCTGGCGGCCAGCCGAGCCTAATCTCGGGCATGGCGAACCGGGCTGCATGGCTGGCGATCCGAAGGTCTGCCGAATACGCCGCAACGCAGCCAGCTCCGAAGGCATCACCGTTGACAAGGGCAACGACCGGCTGCGGCATGCGTTCCAGAGCGAGATACATCTCCGCCTGTCGATGGCTGAGCGTCCGCGCGGTGTCCAGTGAGAGTGATCGAAGTTCTTTCACATCATCACCCGCACAGAAAGCATCACCGGCCCCGGTGAGAAGGATTACTCGAACGTCATTCTCGTGGCCCAGCATCCACGAAACGAGCTTTTCGAAATCGTCCGTCATCTGCGCATTGACAGCGTTCAGAGACTTCGGCCGGTTCAGAGTCACCGTAGCGATTCGATTGGACACCTCGACAAGCAGAGTCAGGAAGTTCGGCAATGCGCCCTTGTTAGCAGTCAGATTCATTGCCCGTCCTTCATCACTTCCAAGCTTGGCCAGATTCTCAATCAGACGGCTGACGGAAACGATGGCTCGGGAGTGCGATCCTTTTCCGATCAGCCTATCACCAGCGAACGCCTCGACGTCAAAGCTGATTCGCCGACCATCGATCATTGAGACTCGCGCAACACCCGTGACCGTCATTCCCAGCCCTGCGCCGCCAATGTGCTGAATATTGACGTCGATGCCGACCGATTCTTCACCGAGTTCCAGAAATGGCCGCAATGCTTCGCGAGCTGCCCGTTCCATGAGAAGAATCATATTAGGAGTTGAAAATACGGTCGCTCGCGAATCACCGCCCAGCGTGATAATCATTGACGCATCAACAACCCATGTCAGGCGTCCAATATCTCCGGTTTTTAGTCCTGGCTTCATGGGCGGATGTTATTCAAAACACCGATTTCGAACAACGGCACAAGCGGTGCCAGTTGACTTCGTATGCATTCGAAGATCACGGGAGCTCATCGGCGACGACTTCGTCGCCGATGAGCTGTCGCACTGAACACGTCAGGTGAACAGAGTGAACACCGACACTGAACTCAAATCACTCTCCCCAGTCTTGCCCAGGGCACTCCATTCGGCGATATTGCGCCGACAGACAAACTAAGGTTAAAGGTCAAAGAGTCCGACCTTGGGGCCGCACTGCCACCACAAACTGCGGCTGATGGCCTAACTGACACTGGATGACTCGTTCAGCGATCCCCAGCAAGGGTTCGGGTTTCTATCGATACTCTGGGGAGATTTTGAGGTCGTACAGCTCATGAAAACTAATCAGAGATGGCTGGCTGTGACCCTTCTGTGTGTGGCAGTGATGTCGTTGTGCATCGTCTTTTTATCTGAAGGTGTCGATGCAGGAAAACTCCTGAACGATGCACGGAAAGACCTGCGCGCGGGGCGGTTTCAATTCGCAGAAGAGAATGCGATAAAGGCTATCACCGAGGATGCAACACTTGTCGAGGCTTATCTCATCGCAGGCGAAGCTGCAGCCAGGGATGGCCGAATCGAAGCTTCGGTCGCACACTACCGGTCGGGGGCTGAGCTGGAGAAGCGACCACAAAAGAAAGCTCAATTTTATTTCTATGCTGGCGAATCATGTGTTCAGAATGGTCGTCTACTCGAAGCTGAATCACTTTTTCAAGCTGCCATTAAAGCCGCGCCCGGTCATGTCCTTGCTGAAGACCGTCTTGAGTTTATCTACCGGACAGAAGGCCGTGCCTCAGAATCAATTGCACTACTCCAGCGGCGCGCGGCCTCGGATACGGCCAGCGTTGAGCAACTGCTGAATCTCGGCCATCCGTATGGGGATCGCAAGTTTCCTCCAGAATTGCTGAAGCTGATGCCGCAGCTTGAAAAGGACGTTCTCCCGACGCTGACTTTGGCTAAAGAATTATTGGCCGAAGGAAACAGGCAACTTGCCGAAAAAAGACTTCGCCGAATCATTGCTAAGTTTCCGGAAGTGTCGAGTGCTCAGGGGGAGTTGGGAGAGTTGCTGCTGGATGGTGACGAAAAGGCTTTTGTGGACTGGTTTGCACAACTGCCAGACTCTTGTCGCGAAGTATCCCAAATCTGGATGGTGCGGGGTCTTTGGGCTGAGCGAAATCTGCTGTGGTTAGAAGCCGCGACAGGGTTTCTTAACTGCGTGAGCAATGATCCATTCAATCGATCGGCTGTATTTCATCTGGCCATCGCATTTGGTCATCTGGGGAACCAGGCCGATGCGGAGTCCTGTCGAGAGCGGAGTCGTAAATTGGAAGTGATCGAGCGTCTTCTAAACGACATTCACAGCAATAAACAACCACGAGAAAGCGTACTGAAGCTGATCCCACTACTGAATGCCGTCGGGCGATCAACGGAATCACGTAATTGGCTACGGCATGCAAGAATGCAGTTTCGAGATGCACCGGAACTTCTGACTTTGCCTTCGATCGGAGCGAACGAGGCTGCGGAATTGCAACGCTGGCAATCGTTGCTTCAGGGGCTTAACGCAACAGAATCTGCAGAACCTGTCCCTAAGCTGCTTTCGACAGCATCTAAAACAGATCTCGCGGCCGAAGGTCAGCCCGCGTCGTCGCGAATCTCGTTCAGTGCGGCGTCTCGGGAACTCGGAATAGAGTTCGAGTTTGTAAATCTTCCACCGTCACAAGGCCACAAGAAGATGGTCCAGTCAAATGGCGGCGGGATTGGTGTTATTGACATCGATGCCGATGGCTGGGCAGATTTGTATTTTACGCAGGGGGGCATCTGGCCGTCGACGCCGCCGTCGACTGGACCCTCAGATAAAGTTTTCCGAAATCTTGGCGGCAAGAGATTTCAAGACGTCGCAGGAGTCACGGGAGCGTTCGACTGCGATTTTGGCCAGGGCGTCACTGTAGGCGACATCAACTGCGATGGTTTCGATGAGATCTATGTGGCCAATGTCGGCAGTAACCGCCTCTTTCGAAACAATGGAGACGGAACGCTTTCAGACATCACGGCAGAAAGCGAACTTGCCGCTAACGAATGGTCAACCAGTTGCGCTTTGAATGACTTTGATCTGGATGGGAATCTCGATCTGTACGTCGTCAATTACCTGAGCCTGCAGGATGCCGCCGCTGAGATTTGTCATGAAGGCAGCCAACTCACAAGTTGTCGACCAGAAGGGAATATTGCCGCCGAGGACAGGCTTTACCTGAATCTCGGTAACGATCGGTTTTCAGAGATCAGCGGCACAAGCAATATCCAGCAGCCAAACGGCCGAGGCATGGGAATCATCTCGGCAGATTTTGATGGCGATCATTACCCAGACATTTTCATCGGAAATGATGCGGTTCCTAATTTTCTATTTCTGAATCGCAGTGACCTTGAGCAGTCGACACAATCGCCCGAGGATCAACGGGGTTCGGGCAAGACACCGGATTCGCTGCCGATACAGGCCAGCAACAAGACCGTTCAATTCGAAGAGTCTGCTTTCCAGCGAGGCATTGCGACGGATGGTTCTGGACAATCCCTGGCGAGCATGGGGATAGCTTTTGCAGACTTCAACGGTGACCGACACAACGACGTCTTTGTGACCAATTTCTATAACGAACCGAATACCATGTATTTGGGGCAAACCAATGGGATGTTCGTTGATCGGACACGATCGCTTCAGCTCGCACAGCCAAGCATTCCGATGCTGGGCTTTGGAACGCAAGCCATTGATGCGGATCTGGATGGTGATCAGGATATTGTGGTCCTCAATGGCCATCTGGATGATCTTTCAGCCCGGGGCATTCCTTTTCAAATGAGGCCACAGGTCTTTGAGAATCAGTCAGGCAGATGGTTTGTCGAGCCGAAACTTGAATGTCCATTCTTCAACGATGCGAGGATCGGCCGATCTCTGGCAAGACTGGATTGGAACAACGATGGCCGCGAAGATCTTGCTGCGGGCCTTTTGGATTCGCCGTACGTGATGCTCACGAATACTTCGACACCAGCAGGTTGTTGGCTTGGACTTCATCTTGTCGGGACCACATCGTCCCGAAATGCCATTGGGGCTGTCGTTACGGTGCGAGACGGTGACAACTCCCCCACACAGCAATTGGCCTCCGGCAGCGGCTTTCAAGCGTCGAACCAACGCAGAATCGTCGTGGCGATTCCCGGCAAAACGCAAGAAAAGTTCGTGCAGATCACAGTCCGATGGCAGAATGGAGACGAAGTTGTTTTCCACGAGGTTGCAACAAACCAAAGCTATATTGTCGTCCAGCCGCGTCCGGGCACGTCGCGACCGCAGGTGCCATTTCTACTGCCACTATGAGAATCACAAAAGGCGGACAATCTTACTGGACGGAAGGCGAGCATGTCGGCCGTGATTCTCCATCTTTGATCCTCTATCAACCACATCGCCAGCCGTTACTTTGATGCGGCGCCGCAGTCGGCGGTGAAGCGTTGCGACATGCCTCGGCGCTCAAGCTCGGCGTTGAGCACACTATGATAGTGAGCGAGTCGAATTTGTGCATCGTCCAGAGAGCCGCCGAACGACCGAGTCTCATCCAGATAGATCAGTGGCACAGCGAATTCTTGGATTCGCCAGCCGAGATCAGTCGCCTGAACCCAAAGCTGAAGTGGCATCGCGTAACCTGAATCTATGATGTCGAGACCCGCGAGTGCTGAAACACGATACGCTTTGAAGCCGCAGAATGCATCGGTGATTGAAAGCCCTAGCTGTTCGTTGATGCAACCTGTGATGCGAGCGTTGATTTGTCGACGTTCTATCGGCGGCAGGCTGTCTCCAGCGAACGCTTTCAAGTAACGCGATCCGGAAATCATGTCCGCCGGGTTTCCGGGCTCGTGGACAAGCGACGCGATCTGCTGCACGAGATGCGGTTGGTGCTGACCATCGCAATCCATCGTCACCAAAACGTCGTATTCGTGCTTCAGAGCATAGTCGAACGCCGTCTTCAGAGCCGCACCGTAGCCGCGGTTGGGCGAATGATTCAGAACTCGAACGTCGGGGAACTCCGCGAGCACGCGATCGGTGCCGTCGGTGGAGCCGTCGTTGACGACCAAAATGTCGTCGGCATGATTCCGCAGTTCGGTGAGAACTGCCGCCACGTGCTTTACTTCGTTATAGACTGGCAAAGCTGTCAGAATGCGATGTTTCATGCCTCAATCGTAGACTTGCCGGTAGTGATGTCAATCTGAGGCCCGCTAAACTCACAAATTCGGGCCATTGGTGTTACGATCTCCAGTTGGCGTCGACTGGACGGTCCCTGGATTGTAGCTTCGCTTTGCCGTTTTCTACGATGTGCGCGTTGCGAGTCCGTCTCGCTCAGAACTGTGATTGTTTCAATGAATTTCTTAGCGAAATCTCGATGACAAAACTGCTCCTTCAGGAAACTTCCGCCGGGCTTTACTGCGAGGAAGGTGACTTCTACATCGATCCGTGGCGGCGAGTTCCCCGAGCGGTCATCACGCATGCTCATGCCGATCATGCTCGACCCGGTTCCGCAAAGTATCTCGCAACTCGCGAGGGACGTCGGATTCTGCGGACTCGGCTAGGGCCGTCGGCTGACATTGAAACGGCTTCCTACGGACAAACGACTTCGCTCAACGGAGTTAAGATCTCCTTCCATCCGGCTGGCCACGTTTTGGGCTCTGCACAGATCCGCATTGAATGCCGAGGAGAAGTTTGGGTCGTGAGTGGCGACTACAAAATTGAACCTGACCCCACCTGCGCTGCATTCGAGCATGTACGATGCCACACCTTTATCACTGAATGCACATTTGGGCTGCCGATCTATCAATGGCCGTCGCAGCGAGAGATCTTTGATGACATCAATGTGTGGTGGAAGAAGTGCCGCGACGAGGGCCGCGTCGCGGTGTTGTTGGCGTATTCGCTTGGGAAAGCTCAAAGATTGATTGCAGGCGTTGATCCTTCCATCGGAGCCATCTACTGTCATCCGTCGGTTGAGCAATTGAACCAGGACTACCGAGCCAGCGGCATCGCACTTCCGTCAACCTGGCTTCCGAGTCAGGCACCGGCAAGAAAGGACTGGGGCGGCGTCCTCGTCGTTGCGCCACCATCGGTCGCGAATTCGGAGTGGATGAGCAAGTTCGGGCCAGCATCGTTTGCAATGGCATCCGGTTGGATGCTCACTCGGGCCACTCGCCGGTCTCAGTCGGTCGATCGTGGATTTCCTCTTTCCGATCATGCGGATTGGCCCGGTCTTTTAAAAGCCATTGATGAGACTCACGCTGAGCAAATTCTGGTAACGCACGGCCAGACCGGACCTATGGTTCGATGGCTCAACGAGAACGGCAAGAACGCGCGGGCCGTGGTGACGCAGTTTTCCGGTCACAAAGGAAGCCACGACACCGATCCTGAGGTGGAAACGAAAACGACGCGTCACGAAGAAACATCGAACGATACGGAAAACATCGATTCCGCAACGGCCCCATGAAACGCTTTGCCAACCTCTTTTTCCAGCTTGACGAAACATCAAAACCGGATGTGCAAATCGAGTTGTTGGTCGAGTATCTTCGAGACGCGTCGCATCTCGATGCGGCATGGTGCCTTGGCCTTCTTTTCGGCCACCGTCCTCGACGGACGGTCGTTGCTGGAAAACTGAAACAGTGGTGCATTGAAGTCACTGGAATTCCGGAATGGTTGATGGAAGAATCTCGCAGCATCGTTGGCGACGTCGGGGAAACAGTTGCCCTACTGCTGCCCATGACAACGCTGACGAGTGACGCATCGCTGAGTGACTGGATTGAAAGTCGATTGCTCCCGTTGCTGGATCTGAGCGAATCAGAAAAGAAGGCGTCAACCGTTGCCGCATGGCTGGAACTGGACGGTTCGCAGCGCGTCGTGTTCAACAAACTTCTGATTGGCAGTTTAAAGGTCCGTATATCGGAGAAACTGATCGTCTGTGCGATCGCAAAACTCAGCGGACTTCCTGTTGATGTGATCGCCTTTCGTCTGAAAGGAAAATGGCAGCCGGCTGCATCGTTCTTTGAATCGCTGATCGAGCCTCGCCACGTCGATGCTGAGGTCTGTCGTCCATATCCATTTTGCCTGGCGAGACCATTCTTTCCGGAGGATGGTCTGGAGGCGGGACGCGAGGAATCGGCTGATCACAAATCCTGACTGAACCAATTGCTGAAGCCAGTTTCGTGAGAACATGTTTGGTACTCCTTCAATCGAGTCCACGTTGATTGAGATCACGCGGGAGAACCAATACCCCGGCTTGCGGACAAGGTGCCTGCTGCAGTGATTCCAGTTCGAAACTCACCGAGCCCTGAAAAGTCCATTCAGTCGAACAGTGATGGAAATTCGTGCAGCACTGCACATCTCGACAACATTTAGGGGGCGAACATACTGTTTTCAGCGGTAAGATCACCTTTGAATCGCGGACTTTGGCAGATTCCGGCGTTTACCGTTCGAACAATGGCCTGTCTTTTGCAATCCTAGGTTCATTCACTGACACTACCGCATTGAATCAATTCGCCTCTCCACCACGCATTTATTGAAACCATGTCTGAAAACCAATTGTCACCACGCGAAGCCCTTGCTCTTTGTCGTCAACGCGAAATTCGGGCAATCGATCTGCGGTTCACCGACTTTTGTGGCTCACAGAGACACTTCACTATACCAGCCGATCAGTTGACTGAAGAAAGCTTTGAACATGGCTTTTCATTTGACGGTTCCTCCCTGCGAGGCTGGCAGGCCATCCACGAAAGCGACATGCTAATTGTTCCGGAATCACAGACATGCTTTGTGGATCCGTTTATGAAGTCAACGCTGTCGATTCTTTGCAACGTTAAGGATCCAGTCACACATCAGACGTATCCTCGCGATCCAAGGAACATCGCTCGCAAGGCTGAGAACTACATGATGTCCACTGGCATCGCTGACAAAGCGTTGTTCGGAGCCGAAGCGGAGTTCTTTGTTTTTGACAACGTGCGATTCGATCAACGTGAGAACGAAGGTTACTACTATATCGACAGTATCGAAGGTCAGTGGAATCGAGGCACAGGCCAGACCGCTGGAGGCAATCAGATCCGTCATCGCGAAGGTTACCTTCCGATGCCTCCCGTTGACACGCTTCAGGATCTGCGCACTGAGATCATGTTGCTGCTGGAAGACAGTGGGATCCGTACCGAAGGCCAGCATCACGAAGTCGCTTCCGGCGGACAGTGTGAGGTTGACCTGAAGAACGACACGCTCGTTCGAATCTCCGACAAACTCGTCCGTCTGAAATACATCGTCCGAAACGTGGCTCATCGTCACGGCAAGACGGCGACGTTCATGCCGAAGCCGATCTGGAATGACAACGGCTCAGGACTGCACATGAACCTGTCACTGTGGAAAGACGATCATTCGCTGTTTGCTGGCAGCGGATACGGCGGTCTCAGCGAAACGGCGATGTTCGCCATGGGCGGATTGCTTCAGCATGCTCCAGCACTGTTGGCATTTTGTTGCCCAACGACGAACAGCTACAAGCGACTGACGCCCGGTTTTGAAGCTCCGGTGAATCTGGCGTACAGCTATCGCAATCGCTCCGCTGCGATTCGAATTCCGGCGAACTCCGGGCACGAATCAAAGCGACGCTTCGAGTTCCGCTGTCCGGATTCCGCATGCAATCCTTACATTGCCATGTCCGCCATTTTGATGGCCATGCTGGACGGAATTCAAAACCGAACGACTCCTGGCCGACCTCAGGACAAAGATCTCTACGACCTCGCGCCGGAAGAACGCGCGGGCCTGGTGTGTACTCCATCATCGCTTGAAGCAGCACTCGACGCGCTCGACCGAGACCATGACTTCCTCTTCCGGGGGGATGTGTTTACTCCCGACGTCATTGAGCGATGGATTCAGCACAAGCGAGACTACGAAGTGAAGGCGATCAATCAGCGTCCTCACCCGTATGAGTTTTCTCTCTACTTCGACTGCTGAGGCCGCGTGAGGTTGGACAATCAACTTTCCGGGAAGCACCAGGTTTCGGGCTGCGCATTTGTTCAGACATCGCGGCTGGCCTGATGGAGACACTTCGTTGCTGGAAGACAGTCGTATTTTCACGGCAGGAAGTTGCCTGGCAGAAGCCTGCGTTGCGAATTCGAGAATGCGGTTCGCTATATAAACTGCTGGCGAGCAGGCACAATCGAAAGCAAACTCCATGGGATAAAAAGTCCTGGCGACGTGTGCGAATTCGCACAGGCCGTCGATTTGCAAGGCCTTTGGCCAAGTTGCATATTGGCTGATACGGGCCGGATGATGGCTTCTCGAACACGATCGTCGCAGGTAATGTTGACAGGCTATGGAGCCGGAGCGAGAATTGTGAATCGGTCGAATATTGTTGCGTTGTCAGTCAGGCGAGAGTAGACGGCTGTCCTGATGTTCTCAAGGAGGAGGCCATGGACCTGTCGGTCGTGATCCCGGTTCACAACGAAGCCCAAAATCTGGAACCGCTGATAGGCGAAGTTCACCGTGCGCTGAAAACGAGCTACGACTTTGAGCTGCCGTAGTTCGGCTGCCACGTTCCGTTGAGTCGCACAGAGAATTGCTCAAGCGGCTTTCAAAGGCTGATCGAGTTCTGCTGACCGATTTTGAGCGGCAGCAACTCTCAGAACTATTACAGTCTTGTCCTGATTTTCCACTTGTCGACTGGCATCCGCAAGTGCTATACGTGCAGTGGATTCGACGTGGCCTGACAGTCGATCCCTGCATCCTGACAACGTACAACGTCCCCGCAGCATTGCATGGCGCTCGCCGGGTCCTGCAATGACCCGGCTGACACGCGATCTGACCCTGAGGCGACAGCCAATTTTATGCCATCAATTCAGCAGCTAACGTCTCGACCAACAACGCGAACGGATCAAGCGATCAGGCAGCTCCAAGCCCAGCCATTCGTCGCCATGCGCTGATCTGGCCGAAGTGCATCATCAAATGCCCGCCGCAGTAGAAGGAATGAAGGGAACCCAGCGTCGGAAACTTCACCGCCATCGGTCCTTCCATCGGATTCGGAACCTGAAAGGCTTCGTCCGGTGTATTTCGCAGCACGACGACAGCGGATCGGTAACCCTCGAAGAAGGTCTTCGTGACGTCTGCCATAGTCGGATAGATGGTCCCTGTTGGATCATCAACGCACTTGGCATCCTTTGAAAACACAGCGTCAAAACCCGCGGGGACGACAGGCCCAGCCTGCCTGAGCTGAGCAAGAATTCTTGGACCATAAAGACTCAGATGACCGTAAACAAAAGCCGGATGATTGGATTCAATCAGCGTACCGCCCGGCGCCGCGAATCTGGCAAATTGCTCAGAGGTCACATCCTTCAATAGTCGCTCTGCATATCCCAAACACAACTCAAGAGAATCAGCGACGACATTTCCAAACGAACGACTCATGGTAGTCACACTCCAGCAATTGATTGAACGAACAACATTTCAAACAAGACGATATCGGCGATTCCACGATCTGTAGAATTGAGGCCACTCAATGCGTCCAAAACTTCGATCACGCAATACTCGCGACTAAAGCAGTCCGGCCGCAGTCTGCGGAGATTCTGCAACGAATCCACGATTTGGGCACAAGGGCGTGTATTCTAACGCCGAATGCAAGTTCGTCACGCCCAACGAAGCAGATGGTCGGCGTCGCCAACAACTGGCAGTCGTCAGGCCAAAAGAACGGCATCAGTCAGTGTGGGCATCTCGCTGGCATCTGTTGTGAATGAGCGTTGTGAATGAGCGTTGTGAATGAGCGTGAAGAGATGGCGACTCCCGGAATGACTCGCCGCAGTTGAACACAGGGACGAAGTCGTCAATGCGATTTCGGGAATTCGACGCAGGCGAGCCGCTCCTTCGGCTCTCAGCAACCCCAAAGCTTCTCTTCGGACGGTCGACATTGATGTCTGTCTATAAAAAGGGGGCGATACTGATCCCCATATTGTCGGCCATACGAAGAATCAGTGGACTATACTCCGCGCGGCCAGAAATGCGGCTGGCGAGCGGAGCAGCGTTAGTCCTCCGGTACCTGACTCTTGTCCCGGCAAGTTGACGCATGCCGCTCGCCAATACTCTCATTCATGACTACACGGAGTATAACGTGACCTCTTGTTCCGTTGTCAAATCGTCGCCAAACCATTCACGCTGGCGCTTGTGCTGCTGCCGAAGGTTTCAAGTGGTTGTCCCATCTGCTGAGCGATCTGGACAAACAGATTGCTCAGAGGAGTATTGCGTTCGCGATTCAGCATTAAGTGCTGACCGTGTTTGAAGCGGCCTCCAGCCATCAGGATCGGAAGGTTGGTCGTGTCGTGAGCGTTCGCATTGCCCAGGTTGCTGCCAAAGACAATGGCCGTATTGTCCAGCAGGCGATGTTCGCCTTCAGTTTTCTTTTTCATCGCGGTAAGCAGCTTCTCCAGCGATCGGAACTGAGCCTCCTCCACCAATTGAAGTTGTCGGATCTTCTCTTCGTCCTGGCCGTGGTGAGAAAGATTGTGGTGATCGATGCTGACTCCGGGAACCGGCGGGACGTCGTTGCGTCCCTGGATCATCACCGTGATTAAGCGAGTGGAGTCCGTCTGCATAGCCAATGGAATCAGTTGGAATAGAAGTTCCATCTGCCCGATCAGATCCTTGCTTTCCTTAATGTCTTCGGGTGGTTGCGCATCGACCTGTGGTTTTGGTTTGTTGACCCATTCTTCTGCTGTGGCCAATCGTTGTTCCATCTCGCGGACTGACGAGTAGTATTCCTCGAGCTTCTCGTGGTCTTCCTTTCCCACTCGGCGGCCGAACTGACGAGCTTCCTCCAGAACTGCGTCCATAATGCTTCGGCCTTCTCGGAGATTCTGAACCTGCGTCGCCCGTTCTTCCGCTGAGCCATTCAGGAACAGCTTCGCAAACATTTTTGCCGGCGATCGCTCACCCGGAATCATGATGCCGCTGCGAGTAAACGACTGGCTGGATCCATCAGTACTTAACTGCAGCGAAGAATAGCGTGTTTCCAGACCGACTCGTTCCGCAATGACCTGGTCAATCGAGATCGTGTTGCGAAAACCGGCAAGGCCCGGATGAGGCGCGGACGTCAGCCATGTGATGCCGGATGAATGTCCGTCGGCTCCCGATTGATCCGGATGCGACAATCCGTTGAAGAGCGTAAAGTCCCTGCGATGCTCTTCCATCAGCTTAAGGTAGGGAGTCGATTCGTAATCGTTGCCGGTCACTTTGGGAAACAAAGACGGAGCGTGCAAGCCAAGCGATGTGCAGATGCAAACAAGTCGCTTTGGAGTCTGTTCGTTGGCGGCTTGCAGGCGGCGAGGAAGAAAGGCGTCCAGAAGAGGAAGGGCCAATCCGACGCCAAGACCTTTGAGGAACCTGCGACGCGGACGGTAAGTCGATTGATGGGACATGGCCGGCTTTCTGTGAGTTGGTCGCGCCTGAACTTTTGGTGAACCTTGAGTTGTGGAGGATAGCGTATCAGGAGACCCCAAATTCAAGCTTTGACGACGCACTATTCGCGAGTTGTTGCGTCCATGCCGCGAAGAAACAGCCGAATTGTCCTTCTAACTTCATTGACGGATGGAATCACCAACGGTGCGAATCCCGCGCACATCATCGGAAGCGGTGGCATAACAAGTCCAAGCAGCTTCGTGGCGGCCCACTCTGAATCGGGGACTCGCAGAGTTCCTGCGGAATCCAGTTGAGTCAGATAGATTGCCATTTCACGCAGGCCACGTCCGAAGCCGGTTTCATAGATTAGCCGAGCATTGTCCGGAAAGCGACGTCCTTCGGACATTAGCAGAAAGCACATACAAGCGCCGTCTTCTGACAGCAGGATCTCCAGCAAAGCATGAAAGTAGACGGTCAGCATCTCCTCCGGATCTTTGTGGTGCGCGTCCAGCTCCGGCAGAGCAGCGAAGACCTCCTCAGCGCGAGTCCGCACGGCTTCTTCAAACAACTTTTCTTTGGAGGGAAAGTGATTGTAGACAGTCGCCTTCGAGACGCCCGATTTGGCAGTCACCTGATCCATGCTGGTTTCGGCAAAGCCCTGAGCCATAAACAGCTCTCGACCGGCATCCAGAATCTGCTGCCGCTTGACTTCAGATCGTGACAGCAGCGAGGTTTCGCTCATCGCCCATTCCTTTCGATTGCTTGCTACCACTGCGGTGGCTTGATTCAGATCGGGGCACTAATCGACCATCCTGCATTTCAATAATCCTGTCCGCAATATCCAGAACACGTGTGTCATGGGTCACCATCAGAATAGGCCGATTGTGTTCCCTCGCCAGCGACTGAAGCAGATTCACAACTTCGCGTCCCGAAATTCCGTCCAACGCGGCCGTTGGTTCGTCGGCCAGCACGATCTGAGGGTGTCCAACGAGCGCTCTTGCGATAGCGACTCGCTGCTTTTGGCCACCGGAGAGCCGTGAGACAGGGTAATTCATTCTTGTCTCCAGTCCTACCTGAGTCAGCATCGCCTCAGCCCGTTCGCGTCCAACTTTTATTGAAACGTCGGGTTGAAGATCAAACATCACCTGCACATTCTGTAGCGCGGTCAGATAAGGAAGAAGATTGTGAGCCTGAAAGATGAATCCTATTTTGCGACGCAGGGCCAACAGGTCTAACTGAGTTGCGTTGTGCAGCGCGTGTCCAAGAACGTCGAGTCGACCTTCCTGAAGACTTCTCAAGCCAGCGATCAGTGTCAGCAGAGTCGTGTTTACTGAACCCGACCGTCCGGTCAACAAAACGATTTACCCCGGCGGTATCTCCAACACAAAAACAAAAAAAAACTGTTTGCGCA
>JANMEV010000013.1:0-7402 GCA_031377305.1 Planctomycetota bacterium
CCACGTTGATGCTGGGAGCCAATGAAAACAACATTGAAACGGTCATCCGAGGTCTGCACTGAGATGGACCAACGGGATGATTTGGTCGCAAGATTCGACTTCGAGGCAGTCTGAACGGCTTTCAAAGATGGCTGATGGTCGGCAAACAGCGAATTCGAAAGGCTGAGAATGACGCTCAGTTTTGGGCGAGGGAATCCATCTCGCCAACCAATTCAATCCAAATCAAAGGAAACCTTCCGACTATTCGATTCTCGCCTGCGGGGTCAAATGGCGGCGTGAATTCGTCCGATGGTGAAATTCTGGCGATCAAAAAGGCGTCGGCGAGAATTGGCGCGATATCCCGCTATAATCGCTTTCGAGGAAACGAAATTCCGCAGAACAGCAGTGTTTGTTTTCCTCGGCAGACTGGCGCAAACTGGCACTACGGCGAATTCCGGGTAGAACCATTTTGGCTTGTCCGTTGTCGCAATCTGAACAGCCGTCAGTTTTGAACACCACCACCACCGAGAATTTCATGTCGACTGCAATTCCAACTCAACCTGCATCTGCTCCCATCAGCGCGGTGCCTGATGAACGAGGCCGCTTTGGTGAATTTGGACGTCGCTACGTTCCTGAAACACTGATGTACGCCCTCGAGCAACTGACTCAGGCGTATGAGGACGCTCAGAAGGATCCGGAATTTGATCGTCAGTTACGTGACCTGCTGAAGCATTTTGTCGGACGACCGAATCCGTTGTACTTCGCAGAACGTCTGTCAGAAAAGTGTGGCGGTGCTCAGATCTACTTCAAACGCGAAGATCTGAATCACACGGGTGCTCACAAGATCAACAACACCATGGGCCAGGTGCTGCTTACCAAACGCATGGGGAAGACTCGCGTCATCGCCGAAACCGGCGCTGGGCAGCACGGAGTTGCCACGGCCACCGCATGTGCTCGGTTTGGTCTTCCCTGCGTCGTTTACATGGGCGAAGAGGATGTGCGTCGGCAAAAACTGAACGTCTTCATCATGCGAACCATGGGCGCTGAAGTTCGACCCGTCACAACAGGGTCACGAACTCTGCGAGACGCAATCAATGAAGCCATGCGAGACTGGATGGCGTCCGTGCGAGACACTCACTACATCATCGGCAGTGTTGTTGGTCCTCATCCGTTCCCAATGATTGTTCGCGACTTCCAGGCCATTATCGGCCGTGAGGCTCGCGAACAGTGCCTTGCTCAGGTCGGCCGTTTGCCGGATGAAGTCGTTGCCTGCGTTGGTGGTGGCTCAAATTCAGCCGGGATGTTCTATCCGTTCGTCGACGATGCGACCGTTGCTCTGACTGGAGTTGAAGCTGGTGGACGAGGCTCAAAGCCTGGCGACCACGCAAGCACACTCAGTCATGGAAAGCCCGGAATTCTGCACGGCAGTTACAGCTATGTCCTGCAGAACGACGATGGTCAGACTTCTGACGTGCATTCCATTTCCGCGGGACTCGACTATCCAGGCGTTGGGCCTGAGCACAGCTATTGGAAAGACTGCGGACGAGTCAACTACGTCAACATTCTTGACGATGAAGCTCTGGCGGCATTCAGCACTATGGCTCGCACCGAAGGCATTCTGCCGGCCATCGAAACGTCTCACGCAATCGCCTATGCCATGAAAGCCGCCGCAAAACGCAGCAAGGACGACGTGATCGTGGTCTGTTTGTCCGGACGAGGCGACAAGGACGTCAACGAAGTGGCTCGTTTGACTGGGCAGGAGATGTAGTTGAGACCCGGAGCGGCAGGCTGCGAATAGGGGCCCGCATAAATCGTTCAACCGGACGCAGTTGCGTCCGGTTGAAGCAGCGTGTCATGCGAAAACCAAGCCCATTGGACTGCGGCTGACGGATACATGTCGCTATCCAGCCGAGTATCGAGGATCCATCGCGTCAAATTGAAGTGCTGACGAGGACTCACGGAACGGTATAGATCTTCCATTCGCGACCTTCCCAAATCGGTGGCGATTCGAACGGGCCGAGGATTCGCGTGACGATATAGTCGCAGTTGGTCAACCGGCGAAAGTTCTGAAGGTCATCGTTGCCGTATTGGCCATCGGTTGAACTTTTCAGAGTCCAGTCGTGAAGCAGCCAGAGTCGTTTGTTCCAGGTCAGGATTCCAGCGGCATCCTGAGGGCAATCTTTGTAGCAGACAAACTCAGCTCGCTCCGCAAACCACTTGAAGGCAAACGATTCTCGAGGTGTCAGAATCAGTGCGTGGGGCGGCGTGTTGAGTCGAAGCCACTGGCAAGCGTCCTTCCAGTCTTCAAACTGCTCAACCGTGTAGCCCGCAGGGGCTGCCTCCCGGGCCGTTGATGCCTGAACCAGCGGCGCAGCGATAATCGCAATGGCGATCAAGATTCGAACGCCGGAGCGAACATGGGTAATTAAGAGCCTCCAAACCTGAATGCACCGTGCGAGCACTAATGCGGCCATGATGGGAAGCAAAGCGTCAAAACACCGAAACGGATAAAACTTCAGCAGCGACGCTCGCCATTCCCAACCGTTCATCTTCTGGGCGGCCACCGTGTGCCATCCGATCAGAACTCCGCCGAAAGCGATTGCCGCGGAAAATGCGAACACCACAAGCAGACATCGAAGCGCGTCCATCGCCCGCGACTCAGCTTCGGATCCCAAAGGCCGTGCTTCGGAGCGTCGCCGCTCACTTTGTCGAAGTTGGCTCACGCAAAGCAGCACACCGCCACTGACCAGAAACGCGTAAGTCCATTGAGATGCAAGCAGCTCCGTGGGGTCGAGATGGTGCTTGAGTCGCCAGAACACCTGATAAAACGAAGCCAGTTCGCGGTCCTTGAGTGGCAGGCTTTTATCCATGACTAGTCGAAGAGCGGGTACCAAACCTGGAAGCGAAAGTATAATCGTCGAGAACGAAAAACAGGCCAGGCCAAACATCGACTTCAACAACCGCGGCTCAGAAATTTCACTCGAAAAGCGTCCGGATTCAGTTCGTGCTTTTTCGCAGAGGGAGATCTGTCGCTTCGTCTGTTGGAAGGTAACAACGCTCAAGGAAACGCTGGCAAAGCAAATGCAGGCCGCCACCCAGCCTCCAACGACCGGATGAAAAAAACAGGCCAGTCCGCACGTGACTCCGGCAACGGTCATCCATCCGGGACAGGTTTGAAGCTGGCCTCGGATCCAAAGGCTGATGGCCATCAGAGCCAGTCCCCAGGCAGGAACTTTAGACTCAAATCCGCCCAGCAGCCATTCGCCGGAAAAACTGCCCAGCAAACTGATGCTCGCAAAAAGACCAGCACCGACAATTCTAAATAGCGACGTCAGACCAATCGATCTTCCCAACATCGACCAGCCGATCGCCAAAAGCAGTGATGAGACTACTCGGCCGATTGGGGCGACAGAATCCAGCGACAGCCAACGAGTCAAAATCCCTGTCAGCCAGAAGAAGCAGTAATGTGCGTTGGTTGACGTCAGGAAGAAATCGCGGGAGCACCAGTCGGGATTGTCGAACGATCGCGATTTTGTCAGGTAATGAGGCTCGTTAACGCCGGGAATCGAACTGCTGAGCAGCGAGACGCTCAAAAACAAACCGGCAATAAACAAACACGACCACAAACGAGTCCCAATGGGTTCCGCTTGTGGTCGGCCTGAATCCGCAGACGTTGGTCTTGCTCGGCTCACTTCTTTTTCTTTGCCGCAGCTTTCTTAGGGGCAGCCTTCTTTGGAGCTGCCTTGGCAGGGGCACTCTTGGCCGCTTTTTTCGCGGTCTTCTTCGCTGGAGCCGCGCTTGCCGACTTTTCAGTGCCACCGCTGGCACTCTTTTTTGCAGCCGCTTTTGCAGGCTTGTTGCCGAACGCCTGATCCCAGTTCTTCCAGAACTCAGGTGTCGTTCCGGTCCGAACAATCGGTCCGCTCATATGATCCAACCTCGTTTTCCAATTGTAAACTTACCAAACACAAATTGTGGAAGGCCTTTGCAGTACCCGTTTCTGTACCGCACAGTCTCCACAACTGCGGATCTTGATGGTCTGGACTCAAGACGTCAATCGCATCGCTGTCCATCGATCATCAGTAAGACGAATTCGTCTCACAAGGAAAACTCTTCGCAACATGACTACAGCGATTCCAACCACGCGGTCAAAAGACTGTGATACGACTCGAGATCATCCTTGTGACTCATTTCTGTCACTGTGTGAATGTACTTGACAGGACAGGCCAGGGCGATGGTCCGAACTCCGCTTCGGCTGCGTTGAATCACGGCACCATCCTGACCTCCGCGAGGCAAGATAGCTCGCTGGCACTTGATGGATTTTGCTTTCGCCAGTCTCTCGAAATCCTCCACCAGTCCGATGTCTGAGATCATGGACCCATCCATAACATGCAGGCAGACACCATCACCGGAAATCGAAACCCGATCTTCGTCGGGAACGCCCGGTGTCTTGCAGCACAACGTTGTGTCGCAGGCTACGCCGAAGTCGGGATCGACGCCAAACGCGGCCGTCTGAGCACCTCGCAGACCGACCTCTTCCTGAACTGTCCATACAGCATAAATATCGCAATTGTGCGACTTGAGGTTTTCGATCGCACGAATCTGTGCCCAGCACCCGATTCGATTGTCGAGGCATTGTGACACAACAGAACTGCCAACTTCTTCGAACGGGCCGTCCAGCACAACCATGTCACCAATCTGAACTTGGCTTCGAACGTGCTCGGCGGAAAGGCCCAGATCGATAAAGAACTCTGTCACTTCAGGAATCTTCTTCTTGTCGGCCTCGCTGGCAATATGAATCGGCTTGCCGGAAGCATTCATGATTCCCGGCAGATCTCCTGCCGCCGAGCAGACTCGCACCTTCCTCGCGAAAAGATTGCGAGCATCAAAGCCTCCAACCGGATTGATTCGAAGGTACCCATTGTCGTCAATATGCCGAACCAGGAATCCAATCTGATCCATATGAGCGGCCAGCATGACCTTGACGGGTTTTGCCGGTGAGGCTCCGCTTGCAGGGCGAGCTTTGCGCAATCCGATGATTGAACCCATGGCGTCGACAGTGACTTCGTCGAGCAGGCCGTGTTCTGTCAAATAGTTCTGAATCACTTTGCGAATTCGTGATTCTCGACCTGGCACTGAAGGTGTCTGAGTCAGAGTCTGAAGGAGTTGCATGGACGTTCCTGAGCTTAGCTTGATGGTCCCGAAATCTGATCGAGACGCATGTTAGCCAATCGGTTTGTGTCCAGCCACAACACCTCGCCGGGAAGAATCTCGGCCGCGCTATTCAAGAAACGGATCGAACTCCTGCGACGTCGAAGTAGCCGCTTTTCCAGCGTCGGAAGCAGCACCAGTTCCCAACGACTTCGCAGCTTCAGGAAGGGCTTCTGTCACCTTTTCGCGAACAAAGTTGGTCGCTGACTTTGCGGATTCTGAAGCGGCAGACGATGCCCGTTCCGCGACCGTTTCCTTTGCTCGATTCAACGCATCCTGAGCTCTGTTTTCCAGTTGAGTCGTCACTTCGTCGAACATGGAGTCGTTCACGAGTGGCTTGAGAGTGCTCTTCTTTGCGGGCTTTGCGACGGCAGGGGGATTGGTTTCAGAGTTCTTTCCGAAGATCCGGTCTTCCATGTCCTGAGCCTGCTGAGCAATCGACCGGGACGGCTTTGTCGTTGCAGTAGACGACGGCTTCGACGCTGACGACTCCGTCGGAACCGGGTCGATTGGCAACTTCCCGGGCAACTCCTCGTCGTGGTCACTTAACCCTTCAAGGACGTCATTTGCCGAGAAGCGTGACTTACCCTGCGTTTGAGGAACGGCATCGCTGACGGGTCCATCCGTCTTAGCGACACGAAACGGGTCGGCTGGAGGCTTTGTCCTGGCGTCCTGAGGGAACGGGATCTTGAATAAATCGTTATCCGATTCCTTCAACGACTTTCCGGAATCAGACGAGTTCGAACCGTCAAAACGAGGCGCGTTGGGCAGACCGGAGGACCGCTCGGTTGCGCCACTCTTCGCCGTGTTGTTCAGAAACGATCGTAGTTCGTCAAGCGTTGACGTATCCTTTGCAACCGTGTCAGCCAGTGTCGACGAGACGGATTCTGCAATCAGATCCGACGAGCCATGAGCCATTAATGCGCGTGCGAGTTCTGGTCGATCAGTCCATTGAGAAGGACTCCACCCTCGAATATCCGAGTAAGCAAGGCCGATGGACTGCTGCGGGGTCCGCGGAAGGATCTGAAATCCATCGTGTGAATGGACGACGTGGTACTGCAGGGCGAAAAACATTGCCGACGCACCCATCGCCGCGCCGAACACATACGGCTTGGCCTTGCTCATCGGTATTCTTCCTGATCAACGGGGCGGGACGATTGAGAGCAGGCCACTGAGGAGAAACGGCTGCTGCTCATCAAGAATGAAAGTAGCACGTCGCAACCCTACCACGTGGGGCGAGCCAGCTTTGCAGCGTTCTGAGGATCGCCTCCACATTTTGGGAAGTCGATCGTCGTTGCCCTGCTAAGTCTTCGCAGTCCAAACAGCCCGTACGATAGAAATGGCTGACCCAGCCTCCCGCTTCATTTCCAGTTGACCCCTGAATCGGGAATTCTGAAAATTCGACTCAAGGTGCGATGTGAGCCGGGTTTTTGAGGTGGAATGTCCAGAGACCGTAGACTGTGCGGATGAAACACTGGATTGACCGGACCAGCAAACATTCAGACTCAGAGAGTTCCGTCGTTGTGCTTGCCATGGCGTTCAGGTGATCGGCAGGAGATGACTTGCCTGCCGATAGTTGAGCAGTCGAATCAGATGCTCATGAACGATTGGGACAATCATTCTGCAATTGAGAGTCCCGTTCTGCCGCTCGCCTCAGCCACCGGGGACCTCAGCGTGGAGCCTGGGAGTCTGTCCTGATACATGTCATCAAACGTCGTTGAATTGATTTGAGAAAAAGTTTTTTCTGGCGTGTGGATTGCTATAACGCCGTGGCCAAAGATCTTTCAGAATCTTCGCATGAGTCGACAGACAGAATTAGAGAACAAGTTCCCAACGCACGTCGTCTGCAAGTGGATGGGAAACAGTCCGCAAGTCGCTCAAAAACACTATCTGAAAGTGACTCAGGAACACTTCGAACAGGCCGTGCCGAAGCGCGCTGCAAACGGCGCTGCAAATTCGGTCAAAACCAGTCACGAGGGTGACGCGACAGTAACTTCACCAGCAAAAGATGAGGAAAACCGCGCTGCAAATGCGCTGCAAATGCGCTGCAAATGCGCTGCAAATGCGCTGCAAATAGCGTTGAATCAGGCTGCGAAGCGTTGCAAGGTACTGAACAGGCCATTGACATAAAACCTTTGCCTGCAACGAGAAACAGCTTTCCGCAAGTGTACGCAGAAAGCTGTCAGTGGACGATATTGGACTCGAACCAACG
>JANMEV010000026.1:0-18331 GCA_031377305.1 Planctomycetota bacterium
TCACGTTCCTCAACTCCGTTGATCACAATTCCAGCAATCGTAGCCCCAACGTCGCGAAGCTGTTCAACCGTACGGCGACCCAAGTCGCGAGTGTGTCGACTCAGTCGCATACAGATCAGAACTCCATCGACACGGGCGGCAACACCACAAGGATCCGTCACTGCAAGCACCGGGGGAGTATCGATAATCACGTATTCAAACTGCTCGCGAAGAACCTGCAGCAACTGTTCGTACTGAGGGCGGGCAAGCAACTCCGCTGGATCTCTTGGCCGCGTTCCGCATGGCAACACGAAGAAATCGGGAACCGACGTTGCGACAATTGCATCAACCAATTCTGCATCGCCTCGAAGAACGTCGACCAAGCCAACCTTGTTTTCAACGCCAGTCAATTTGTGCACTTTCGGTCGACGGAAGTCACTTTCAACGAGCACTGTCCTCTTTCCCGACTGAGCCATCGACAGAGACAGATTCAGGGCCAGCGTCGACTTTCCGTCGCCTGCTGCTGGACTTGTCACGGAGATTACTCGATGACTTCCACCAAACGCGCTGAAACAAATCGCCGTTCGAACGGCCCGATAGGCCTCCGCCGGTCGTGAGCGAGGCAAATGCACAGAGACGGCAGTTTTATCCATCGGGTGCGATTCTGAACCTGATTTCAGACGCTGCTCAGTCATGAATGGAACGTGGCCAATGATGGGCACGCCGAATTCTCGAATGATGTCTTCAGGCTTTCGAAAGCTGCGGTCGGCCATCTCCACAAGGTAACCAAGCGCGATACCCGAAAACGCCCCAAGGAATGCGCCAAGACCAAGGAACTGACTTAGCTTTGGAAATACAAGAACGCCATGGCGAGCTGGGGTAAGAACCTGAGCCTTCACGCCACCCATATTTGCATTAACATTCGTCTCCCGCATTTGCGATGAAACGTCGTCAAACATCTTCTCCAGTCGATTGATCTCACTAGTTCGGGTGCGATCTTCGTTTTCGTCTTTCCCTAATGCTCGGGCAAGTCGTTCAGCATCGGCGGCCTGAACGTCGAGTTCGGTTCGCTCTTTCTTGATCGAAGCCAACTCCTGCCGCAAGGACTGCAGATAGTTCGCGATGTATTCCTGACGAGGATCTGCCTTACTTTCCTGAGCCTTAAGTTCTTCTGGCGTCATCCGAGCAATTTTCTCGGCGTGTTCCTGTGCAAACTTGATGCGACGCTTGATCGAATCGACTTTGGGGTGATCTTTGCCGAGCGTTTCCTCTAGCTCAGCCTGTTCGACAAGGAGCGGCAACAGTGCATCCATCATCGCCTTCTTATTGGATAGTGCTCGATCGGCGAACGGATCTACGACAGGCCCGGACGACGTATTCTCGATCGTCTTTCCAATAAGGATTAGAATCGCTCCCTGCGCTCCATTCGTTCGCAGTGCTTCTTCCAGAGTCGTCAACTCTGCTTTTAACGCTGTTTCCCGGAGCGAGAGTAATGAGACCTGTGCTAACACAGCCTGTTGGCGTTCCCGGTGTGGATTCTTACCGTCGCTCATCAAACCGGATCGTTCTCTGAACTCGTTGTATTCTGTCTCTTTCTGCTTCAACTCCCCATGCAATTCGTCTTTCGCCCGAGTCAACAAGCGTTCCAGTTCACCCCGCGCGTCCTGATAGTTCTCCATCTGCTTGTTGACGTACTCGGCAGCAACTGCGTTGGCAATCTGAGGAATTTCCTCAGCTCGTGAACCTTCAACAGCTATTTCGACCACATTCGTATTGGTCGCGCCGGTCTTAATCTTCAACATTCCGGAAACGATGTTCACCACGTCTTCGGATGAGTTGCCTCGCATCATTGATAGCTCGGCCAGCCCATGTTTTTGGACCGCCGGCTGTACAATGCTGGGGCTGGTGATGACGAAGGCTGCGTCCATCAAATCCCGTTCCGAAAGCATCCCATCAAGCTTCGTGTCAGCCGACTTATGAATTACCTGAACGAGTGCGGCGGAACGATAATTCGGGACCTGCCTTTGAAAAAGCATATATCCGCAGACCGTTCCTACGATCCCAAGCACGATAACGAACGATTTTCGCCGCTTGATGAAACCCCAGACATCCAATCCGCCGTCCTGATCCTCCGAACCGGATCCAGCCGCCGTATTATTGCCGTACATTGCTGGAACTGCACCAGAAGCCATTGATTTCATCCCGTAAAGCTCGATCCGTCCCGTCGTCACTTTTGATGCGCGACCACACGCCCATTAAGACGCAATTCTACCTGCATATCAACATACACCATTCTGCGTTGGGTCTCGGCCCATTTCCATGGGCCTTTGGTGATTTCACTCGGTCTTCGCAAAGTCCACATCATAAACACTGGACAACCACTAACGTTGCCGTGTCGCAACGAGCAAAACTCATCTCACATGCCGTAAATTACCCATAATTTGCTGCGCGTTGTCCGAATCCTGCAACATTGCGAGTTTCGCGGGTCGGGCAATTGAGAACGATTGGTGACTGTTTCCGCTTTGCACCAACCTCGCTATTCACTAGAGCGTTTTAGAACAGGCCAGATATAATGAACAAAACACCACTGCCAAGCAAGAAAAACTGCGCTGCCGTCGTATAAAATTAGACCACCAATGGGGGTTTTGAAAAAATTGAATTTGACCCCGCCCTTCATTTTGGAAATTCGACATGGCAGCCAAATTTTCTTCCGCCACATAAAACTGAACGCATATTCAGTTATCGCATTGAAGATTGGCTGTTTTAGGTGGAGCTGGCAGGAGAATTGCACCGAACTGCCACCGAACACCGAAATCGAACGTCTCTCGTCGTTTCAAACAGGATCGTTGAGGTGTTAGGGCAGTACGAGTTCCCGACGAATTGATGCCGAATTCA
This sequence comes from Planctomycetota bacterium, assembly GCA_031377305.1. Lineage (GTDB taxonomy): Bacteria > Planctomycetota > Planctomycetia > Planctomycetales > Planctomycetaceae > SXXK01. Next base: position 2,875 of record JANMEV010000026.1, read on the forward strand.
ACATTCGCATTACTTCTTCAACGACATAATTCGACCGTCGCGGCGAATTCCCGACAGCTCAGCTACTGCTTCTGCGAGAGTCTTCGAAGAGCACTTTCCACTGACCGGTTTTCCGGATCCAGGTACTCAATTCGATACCATTCACCCATGGCGTCCTGAAACCGACCAGCCTGCTCCAGAAGATCGGCTCGCATCCTGCGAAGTTCAAGATTTTCTGGAAGCTCAACCAGGCTCTCTTCAATCCAGGTTAATGCTTCCGCTACTGACCGTCTAACCTGTAGCTGCTGAGCTCGCACGACTCGCTGTCTATCTGTTAGGTTCTCAGCGACCAATCGTTGCCACTGTTCATCCGCCAACCCCCAAAGAGCTTCTCGAAGCCCTGGCTCCTGAACCTTAAGAGCCACTGGAACGGTGTCCTCGTATGCCGCAGGTGCGAATTCTTTCAGGCAGTCGGCATGCGGCAACTTTTCCGAGGCAGCGGTAAGGATCTCGCTACGAAAAACCTCCGAGACGAAGTTTGATCGCTGCCAAAGCAGGCGAGCCCACTCATCGTCGTTGGCGAAAAAGCTCACGTTTCCCGCCATCGTAATACGAGGAGCGTTTGCCGGATCCGTAAACAACAGTCCTTTCAGATCGTTCGCTGGCGGCGGGTCGCCGAGCCGAGCAAAGTTCATTGCGATCGCTTCCGCTCGCAAGCCCGGCATTAAGGGAATCCGCGAAAGTGAGGCCTGCGAGTCGGCAAGCCAGTCGTGTCGAGATAATGATCCATTCAGGACCGTGCGAGTTTCCTCCATAGACTGAGATGTCAGGCTCTTTTTTTGCCGCTCAAGCAATATGGTCAGCGGGAAAGGAGACATTCCGTCCCAGACAGCCTGCAACTGCTTGTCTTCCGGAGGACTCATCGAAAGTGATTCGATGAGATCTAAACGGAATTCAGCCTCAGTCACAGCAACCAGCGTTGACCAACCATCAACATCATCGGGACGATCCTTTAGCCCGGCAACCAATTGCTGCCGCAACTCGGGCAACTTTTCCAACGCTTGTCGAGTAATGGGCGGACGGATCGCTTTTTCTGCCTGAACGACGGGCCAATAGATTTGATGAGCGTGTACCAGATCGGGCACAAACGCCGCAGCAGCGACAAGACAACAACAACGAACGACCCAGGCCGTCAACGGCATTGTCATTCCAGATTGCGAAGATTCTTCATCCACATTTCGAAGGACGCCGGCCCCCGCTATCATCCCTGCGACCACGACGATTCCAGCACTCGTTGCTGGCAATCCGATGCCGAAATCGAACAGCATCGCGAACGTTTGAGAAACAATCATCGCGATTCCAGCCACACCCAACGACAGTCGGAGTGTCGTGTTGTTAGCTCGTTGCGCCGACGCTGACTTATCGGACTGCGTCAGCCGCCACGAATTCGTCAGCACCGAAAATCCCAACGCGCAGAACAACAGAACACCCACAACGCCAGACTCGACCAGAATTTCAAGATACTGATTATCGGCATTCTTGAACCATGCTGGCACCCAGCGCCGAAGATAGGGAAGTGTCACAAATCGATAGGTCCCCTGCCCCGCTCCAAGAACGGGAAAGTCCATTGCAACCCGTATTGTGTCGTTCCAGTGCAACAAGCGACCGGTCGACTGAGAGACAGGGTCCTTCAGAGTCTTCAGCTCTGAAATCACGAGAGTGTCCAGATCGAACACTGTTAATATCGCAATTGAACTGACCAACAGCATCAGAATCGGAACGACGAAACTGAAAATTGAATACCGCTGGGTGATTCGACTCAGCATCGCAGCCACAAGACAGACGATTCCGGCTGTGATGCCCGCTCGCGACAATGTTGCGGCGGCCCCGGCAATCAGCAGAGCACTCGCGATGGCGGCCAGGATTTGCCAGTTGTTGAGGGAGGCGACTCTTTGCAAGACTCGCCCCCACATCATTGCAAGCCGATCCTGAATTGCAGGCCGCCTGTCTATCCGAGAGTAAAGACCAAACGGACTCCTTCCCCAGACCAAAATCAGAAGTCCGATCGAAGTTGCGAGATGAATCAGTAACCAGCCGGCCGCATTGTTGGGATTGACGAATGTGCCAAACGGAACAGTCGTGCTTCGCATCCAGCCACCGCCGACAATCATCTTGCCGTCACCAAAAATCTGTAGTAACGCCACCAGGGTTAATACGACAGCATTAATCACCATCGCAGAAAAACAGAGGATGACTCGTCGTTTTGAACGCAAAAGATCAAATGCTGCACAAAAAAGTACAGCGACTGAAAGCCATTGTGCAGCCTGAAATCGAGTCAGCGAGGGAGCCGTCGACCGCACATGATTGCTCGTAACTTCGTCACCGGACGAACCTGCACCGTCTGAAGTCGCAAACGATTGAAACTCAGGAAAGACAGCGTGCTGCATCTGCATGGAAATGGGCGGGAATATTGGCAGCAATTGGACGACTCCTATGCTGGCAAAGGCGATCAGAAACCAAAACTCCCGAACTGGAAGCTGCAAGCGATGGCCGCGAATCAACGCAGCGAGCAATGCCAGGCCCATTGCAATACAACTGCCGACCTGAAGTATCAATCGAGCAAACGGGATCACGCCACCCAACCACCATGGGAGCAGGCAGACGGTCCCAATCAACGACGCAACCGCCAGCCGTTCAATGGCAATTCCAAGGGCTGTTCGGAAGCTCGAAGGGCGCGGCTCGTCGGGCATGGTCGTGTTGGCCTGGTTTTTCAACCTGAGTAATCGGTCGGTTTAATCCGACGGATAATAACCAACATTCGTCCGGAAGCATAACACGACGGTTCCGGGGAGTTGGAACCGTAAGCACTGACTTCAGGCCGTCAGTTCGTCAGCCATTCGAGGCAATCGCAACACGGGAGTTGAATCTCTCAGCGTCTTCGTTTCGGCGGCGCGGCGGCTGCGCATCTGTGTCACGATCTCTCGCAACTGTTCTTCGAATGGCCTCAGACCACAAACCACATCGTTGAGCCAGTCGCAAAAAGAGCCCTCAGCTGAAGCCCCAACCAACTTGATGTGCCCAGTGCGAGTCCCATCGACCACCAGCGGAATTTCCGATCGCCACGCTTCATGTTGTTCAACGACCGAACGAGTCCTCCACGTCGCGTGGTACTCTTCACCCAGACTCGGCAAATTCACCATCAATTCAACGCCGTCCAGTTGATGCTGTTCGGCAAAATCAGTCAGGGTCTGCCACAGGCTTTCCCATTCATGCTTTCCATGCAACTGAACTCGTTCATGATGCAAAAGAGGCCTTGGACCTGCGTCGACTTTGGGTACTAACGAACCCGCCAACCGACGAACGCGATTTGCCAACAGCGTCAGCTCAGCGTGGCCAAACGAACGTGTGAGCACCAACAGCATCAGCGCCGTCAAAACTCCAATGATGGCGATGACTTCGCTGTTAAACGCCGCAGCAGCGATCGCGCCGATACCTGTAATGCTGCACAATGAACCCACAACCAGAAGCAATCGGCTACCAGAGTGGCCACGGCGAACAAGACAGTGGTGCATGTGTCCACGGTCTGTTGTGTAGATGCTTCGCCCGGTTAGCCGACGGCGAACAATTGCCATCGAGACATCAAATATTGGAATGGCCCAAATAGCTGTCGGCATAATGAGGGCAACAGCTGTGTACTGCTTCACAGAACATTTCAGAGCCACGCAGCCAAGTACGAGTCCAATCAACATGCTTCCCGAATCCCCGAGAAACATCCTTGCCGGAGGAAAGTTGTAAAAAAGGAAACCCGTCAACGAGCCAGCAAGGGCCAGTGAGATCAGCAAACCGTCAGGACGGCCACCCATGATATAGGTTACCGCAGCCACAGAAAGACTGAGGACGATGCCCGTTGTACTTGCCAGGCCATCGACCCCATCAATGAGGTTGAGTGCATTCACCGCCCCGAGAATCCAGAACACTGTGATAAACGGAGCTAAATCTCCAAACTCTATGGGATAGCCAAACAGCTCGACGCGGCGGATCAAAAGTCCCGATGGAACCATGATCAAGGCGGCAAGAAACTGACCCGCCAACTTCTGACGGCCACGCAAGCCAAAACGATCGTCCAGCATTCCGACCGATACGATCACAAGCGATGCACCGGCGAGGCAGGACAAAAACTGGATATCGCCTTCTGTCGACTTCAGCAAGTCCGGAAACATGAAGACTGTGGCTGCGATCGAGACTGCGATCGAGAGAAGAACCGTGGGTCCGCCAGTCAACGGAACGATCTTCGAATGCAGCTTTCGATGCCCATCGGGGCGATCGACGATTCCTAATTTATGGGCCAAAATCGCCGTCAGCGGCGCGAAACACGCTGCCGAGACGATAGCCGTTAGAAATGTCAAAAGACTGGAATTCATTAGACAGGCGTCGATCTGTTTACAGTCATCCAAAACTCAGAACCACTTCAGCAGTCCCCTTCGCCACACGAGGATCTTTCGATCAGTGCACGACGGTCGATTCTCGAAAGGACACTGCCACCTGAACCTCAAAGCAAATGCCTTGCCAACTTGCTCCGAAACAGCACTCAACTCTGTTGAAAACCCCATCAAATGAAGCCGTTTACAGTTTCCTCGCATGCACTTCTGAACGGGGCCAACCCAATGGAACACAGATGATGGTGATGCAACGCAACCTGTTGCAAGCACGCAATCGTTGAATCACAGAAAACACTTTCAATGTTCACAAACCGCACACTTGCACCAGGTGACACCGTTGCCCCAAATCACCCAATTGTATGCTAAATGCACCAAAACCCTACGGTCCGCCGCCCAAGCCGCGGGAAAAATGCGGAACAACGGTTCGTTTGTGCACTTTTTTGTTGCGGTTCGGCAACAGGATCCTCTTAGTAGTATACCCCATATGCTGGGTGTTATCCCGTAGATCCTGGAAATTAACACCGACCCTATTCAGGGGCGGATCGTGCTGATTTCCTTGAGGAGTCCGAGAAAGCACAATCTGCGTCGAAGGCCTCACCAGCGGCTGACAACAAATGATGCAACCCTCGAGAGAGGCCGGAACCCGGGCCTTCAACGAGTTTGCAAAGCGCAGGAGCACCGGCGGGGGACAAAGTAGTCCGGCATACTGCCTTAGGGCAGACCCAACCGCCGTCAGCGGATGGTCAGGATTTAATGTCCAGACGAATTCGCAGTCCAGTCGTTGACAATCCAACGCGGCACGGACATTGCCGGACACTTCGACAGCTTGCCCCGATCAGATCATGAAGTCGGTCTGTCGGCCGAGGATGCGGTCCACAAGATCCTGCGGAAAGTCCACCGCTGGAGAGCGTTCTGGATCCAGATCTGTGGGATTTATGCCGCAGTAGACGCTCCACGGCCCGAGGTGACGCCATCGGCCGGCTCTTTTGGGCTCACCCGGCAGCACGGGAGTCGTGCAGCGGTTGCAACCAATCGTCGAATACCCCTGCTTGTGCAGCGGATTCAAGATAACGTCATTCTTTTCAATGTATTCATCCAATTGGTCGTCGGTGAAGTTCGCCAGGGGGTTCACTCGAAGGCAGTTCAACCGGGTGTCGATCGCCAAAATGGGGCAAATGCCCCGTCGGCCACCGTCCGCTCGACGCAGGCTGCCGATCAGAGCGTCGTAGTGCCCCTTTGCAGCGTCCAAAGGCTCGGATTTCCGCATTTCGCAGCACTGCTTTTGGCCATCGGGAGTGAGGTAGAGGATTCCAAACTGCTCGGTCTGCTCCTCCATGGTCATCCCAGGAAGGTAAGTGTGGATCGTCAGACCGTAGTGCTTGCTCAGTCGGTCCCGAGTATCCAGAGTTTCCTGAAACAACACCCCCGTGTCCACGAAGACAATTGGCATTTGAACGGGTGTTGAATACAGCATGTGACAGATCACATTGCCCGATTCCTGCATAGACGACATTGCCGCGATTCGCTCGCCAAAGATCTCTTTCGCCCACAACAGCAATTCCTGAGGGCTACGATCGTCAAATGTTCGATTCAATGAGACAAGATCGGCCTGGGTGAGACGGGCCATATTTCAATTCCGATGATTCGCCGGCGGGACCGGGTGCGTCTTTAATATGGGCGGGTGACCGTACTGTCAACGTCGACCAGTCGGACCACCAGAAGAGAACCGTACGAATGATAGCGGCTTTGAGGACTCGGAAAAGACCGACGTCGATTTACCGGAAACGGCTCGCTTCACTCGCGGTAAAATGTCGGACAGTTGACGAAAACCCTCAGTTTTCAGCGCACTGTTGCCCACACCGGAGCCAACGAAAAAGGGCGAAGTCAACTTAATGACTTCGCCCTTCATTGATTTTTGCTGCGTTCTGGCTTCGGTCACACTGTGACCAACCGTCTCGATGACTCGACTAACGAGCAGCCGCGTCCCACCACCAACGGCCTGTTTGACCGATTGGATTGGCATTTGTGGCCTTGCCAACGACTTCAGCGGACACCTCAAAGTTCTCAGGATTCTTCACGACGCTGCGAAGATCACCTCGCACGCCACCAGCAACCTGAATCATGATTTCTGTTCCTCGATAGATGCGGCTGTTAGCAGCTGTCATCAACTCGTCCGGAACATCCACTGAGGCCGTTGAATAATCGCCATCAACCGCGAAGACATCGGACTGCCAGCCAATCTGTCGATTCAGACCCATTGAGTGCACCAGAGCCGTCGCGAGGCCAAGATCGAACACATTCTGCAGATCCGCAAAAACCACGTCTTCCGCGGCCAGTTCTGGGAGATGTTCAGTGAACAAGCGAGCGAATTCAGAGTTGGCGCCATCGGCTTTGCCAGTCGCCTGGCGGCTGCCGTCGGCCTGCAGCAGTTGATTTTCGGACTGACACTGAACCTCGCGGCCCGTGAATTCAAATGCCTGTTGATTCGGAGCCACCTGAATGGAATCGTAACCCACGGTCATCCACCAGCGTAGAGCATCCATCGACGCTCCTTTGCGTTCGGCTTTCGTGACGAGTTCAAAATAGCTCTTCATCCCCTTCGAACCTTCGCGCTGGCCGATACCGATAAGTTTCATTTGGTAGTCGGCGTCGACGATCACTTTCGCGACTCGAGAATCTTCAGGGATGCCCTGCACGATCACGTTCTGGAGACCCAGAGTTTCTTCAACGTGCTTTGTGAATTTGCGAACGTTCTGGGGTGTCACCTGATTCTGCTGAGCGTACTCGCGAACGGCCTTCACCTGCTCTGCTTTCGGGTCAATCGAGCAACGGAAGAAGCCAGAACCGCCTGACGAAAATGTTCGGCTCAATGTCACCAAATCGTCCAGTTGCAACGTCGGACGATGGTCGGCAACTCCAACTTTGCGTCCAGCTTCGTCTGTTGTCCAATCGCCCGCTGGTCCCCCGATAACAATGTCACTTGTCTGTGGAAACACAAACAGGAAGCGTACTTCCGTCAAGCCAGCAAGGCAGGCAACATCTTCCGAAACAGGCTTGCCAGCGGCTTTGAGGGCCTTTACATGCTGTTCAAGACGAGGCAGCGAGACCAATCGCAAAGCCGACGCTTCACGGACATTTTCGTTGTGATTTGCTGAGGCAGCTAATTCCGCTGCGGTGTTCAATCGTGAGATATGATTCGACCGAATCAATGCATTCGCGATCGAAGGGATACCAAGAAATACCCCTTGATCGAATGGAGTCATCGAACCAATCTCATCGCCACCAGCGCCGACCCAGGAGTCGGGAGCGATCACCGACTGAATCAACTGCATCAATGGTCCAAAGTTCGCCTGACTTCCTCCGCCCGCCTGGAGTTGCTCTTTGGCGTCGCGTACACGCTTAGTCATCTGACGGTCACCGACCTTCAGAGCGGCCATTTCCAAGTTGTCAGCCGCTTTGGCGAAGTCGCCCTGCTCTGCCGCCAACCGAGCTTCGGTACGCAGCTTGGACGCTTCCATGATGGCCGACAGATCCACTTTGGCTGGCGGGTTTTCAGTCTCACCCGCAAAGGCCATGCTTGAGGCCAGGATCGTGCTCACTCCGACGGCTACTTTGAAGCCTTTTCGAAGAAAACGACTTACCCGACGACCCGACTGAGCAACTACGGAATCAAACAGTGGCATCTGCATGACCTCAAAAAGATCCAGAAAAACCGGGGCAGATCATGGAAAACGTTTGGGGAACTCCCGCCGCTAATCCAAAACCCTCCCGCACGAGGAAACGAACGAACAGACCCAAATCGGACCTGTCTTGCGCACGACCCCGCGAATGGCAGAGAAAACCTGTGTCTAGGATCGTCGTGGAATCACTCAGCGTCAAGAAGATTCCTCCATTTCCCCAACACGCCTGTTCTTCCGGATTGACTGTTCGTACCAAAGAAATCGACTATCCTGTTTTTGCTGACGATTTAAAGGTCGACGGTCGTGTTTTGTGCTCCTGACGCAGGCGTTCGTTGAGATTGCTTGAGAGAAACTATGCCGGAACTGCCTGAAGTGGAAACAATGGTCCGAGGTATCCGCGGAGACTGCCTGAACCGGACCATCGACCATGTCGAATTTGTCCGCATCGCTCGACGCCCTTTTCCAGTCTCGCCCAATCGCCAAAGCGTGCTCAAGGCGACCGCAAACCGAACAATCATCGACGTGTCGCGTCTGGCGAAACGCATCCTGCTGACACTGGACTCCGGCAACTGCCTTGTCGTGGAACCCAGAATGACGGGGCTTCTGCTGATCTCCGATCCCCCGACTCTCGAACACCGGCGAGTCGTCTGGCATTTCCAACCGGAAACCAGCAAATGCGACCATTTGGAGTTCTGGGATCGGCGCGGTCTGGGCACGCTATCGCTCCTCAATCCAGCAGGCATGAATTCGCTCCGTTCACGGCTGGGACCCGACGCCCTGGCAATGACGGAAACCGACTGGGCGACGCGACTCAAAGCGACCTCGCGCGAGATTAAAGTGGCTCTTCTGGATCAAAAACTTGTTGCCGGGATCGGTAACCTCTACGCGAGCGAGATTCTGCATCGCGCGGGAATCTCACCGATGCGGAAGTCATCCACTTTGACGAAGAAACAACTGCAAGGTCTCCACGAAGCAACTCAGCACATTTTGAACGAAGCGATTCGGTACGAAGGCTCCACGCTGGGCGACGGCACCTATCGCAACGCGCTTAACAAAGACGGCGGCTATCAGAACAAACATCTTGTTTACCAACGAGCCGAGGAAGTCTGCAGCAAGTGCGGCACAGGAACAATTTCACGGACCGTGCAGGCTCAGCGAGCCACATTCTTCTGTCCGAAATGCCAGCGGTAGCATCATTAACGTATGGGGGTCAATCGAATGGTCGTCAGAGTCCATACGACGCAACACGGCAACTTGCTAAATTACCAGACGTCTTCAATCTGTCCGCTTTTAGCATGAACCAGTCGACCCGGGCCGGTCCAATCGGGAGGATGCTGAAGAATTCGAAGCCAAACCGGATTCCCGCGAGCGATGCCTTCAAACGAGAGATGATTCCCCAACTCGTCGTCATGAGCAATCTTCTCAGCCTGCCAGTATGTCGCAGGCGGTGAATCAAATGCTTCGCTTACCGCCGGAATATCCACCTGCAGTCCGGAAGGAACATGTTTGCCATCCGCCCGCCCACCGCAAACCTCTGTGCGAGATACAAACAGAGAGATCTCCCAGACATCTGATTCGCGGTCATGGAAGAAATGACATCCTATCGGAGCCGTCACGTGACAATCAACGATGCCACGAATGGCATCATTCACAAACCAGCGAATCCATGCTGGCGGGTTTGTTGATTGCTGGGAGTCGGGCATCGTCAAGGGGAGTAGCTTCTGGTCTAGCAACGTATCGAAGGGACACAAACCGAACCAATTGCCCGAGAGTCTCCCGCAACCCAACTCGACAGCAAACCCTGCGCCGCTGCGAACTTAGATAAACGATTCTGCCCACATGCAGTCAAATTCGGTCCCAACCACCGAATAGTGTTCCAATTCCTTTACACATTGATGAGGCAATCTGACAACATATGGAATCAACGGCGCAGGGAATCGATGGGTAACAAGTAGAAAGGGCCTCTGATGTCTCCACTGTCACTCAGCTCAAAAACCTACACACACCGAACAAGGATCATAGCCGCCTACGCGATTCTGCTGGTCAACATCCTTTGCGAGACCGCGCAAACGGACGAACCTCCGACGAAGGCAAAGTCATTCCGTGATCGCGTTGTTGATAGAGTGACTCTGAAAGACGGGTCCCAACTCCTCGGTGTTGGCATCAGCGAGAAGCCTGCTCAATTGCTTCTTCGAACCGCGTGGATCAAATCCAGCGACGACAAATTCTACAACGATCAACTGAAACCCCTTCTTGAGACCTCGAACCAAACTGCCAGGTCGGCGGTGGCTTCAAAACTGCAAAAAGAGATAGACCACTTACGGCAGACAATTCCAAACGATCAGCAGCGCATCGGCTTGCTGGAAGAAATACACGATCAACTCGTGCAGGTCGATGAGAATGACCCTGATTTTATCATCGTGGAAATCCCAAAATCTCGCTTGCGAAAAATCGACGCTCAACCCACCGCGCGACGCGAATTGTGTCGGCTGGCCATGCTGAACAAGATCCCGGACGTTGAGGAACTGCATTGGAAGTCGGTCACTGCACAACTCCAGGCGATACCAGAAAGCCAACGCCGACGTGCCGCGACTGCGAAGCCGACGGATGATACTCTCGACGCCGATCGAATTCTCAGCGCCGTCGATGTGAGACTCAATACCGCAACGCGACTCGTGAAATCCGGTGATCAGTTCTTTGACGAAACGTCAAAGCCGGATATGTCGGCGATCATCAATTCCATGTTGGGCGGTAACGTCCAAAAGGTGCTCGGCGAGCTGCTCAATGAAGGTGCTTCGCCAGCTGCGCAACGCACTCTCAGCGACAGTCTACCCGACGCGGCTGGAAATCTAGCTGACGCAAAGAATCAACGGACCGTCGCAATTTCCGGCTTTGATTTCGATATCGCTGAAGGGTCAGCCATCGTCACGCGTCAGTTGTTTCGAAAAACGGACGATGGGAAATGGACGCTTCTGCTCTCATCTGAGGGCAAGTCGACAGCCGCTGAACTCAAACCCGGCCAGGTCGACGCCATACAGGACGATCCGCAGATCAAACAAATCACCGAGATTGTTCAGGGACTTGGATTGGGGGATGGCCAGCTTTCAAATGCCCTGCAAATGGGCGCTGTAGTTCAGAACGCGATGAGTCAGTCAAGCAATGCCTTCGAAAACAACCTTCAGGAAATCGTGGCAACGCGAGGTCTGTCGCAGAGTGTGACAATGCCGACTCTTGTTCTCCCCGAGGCACCCCCAGGAAAAGCGGCTCCCTAATTCAACCAAGAATTGCGGCTGACAATTGCACTAGCTGGTCGGCGATCAACCCTTGAGTATCGCCGTAAAGGGTGATCCGGCGAAATGGAGCGTTCGACGGCTGAGTTCTCTGCTGAGGTTTGCTCGAAGTGCCTTCGATCACAACATTTGCGAAGAAGTGATCGCCATCAATCTCCGCATTTTGAGCCAAGTGTCCATCGTTGATCATCGTCCATTCGATTTGATCATTCATTGATGTCACGGTTTCTGGAAGGCACTTTAGGCCCGCCTCCCCCCTGAACGATCGTTTGACCCAACGAACGCTCAGACGGACAGGTTTCTGATGCAGTCGCCCCTGAAGTTCGCCAATTGTTCGTTTCTGAATCGGATGAACAAGGTCAGACGCAACATCAGCGGCTGGATCCAGAACGAACCGCCGATACCACATCGCCGGATGAGGAACCACCAGCCTTGCTTCGTCAATGATCTGATCACCGAAAAGGATTAGATCCAAATCTATAGTGCGTGGCCCCCAGTGGATTGTGCGAGTTCTTCCAAACTGCGACTCCACCTCATGTAGCGCGGACAACAAAGCGTCTGGAGAGACCGTGCAGTCCAGCGTGGCTGCAGCATTCAGAAACTCGTCACCCGCTTCAGCACCAACGGGACGGGTGCTGAGAATTCGGCTCAATCGCGCGGGTTCAATCCCCGGCCGCCTCAAACGGCTCAGCGCTGCTTCAAACAGGGATTCAGATGCTCCGAGGTTGCCTCCGATGGCAATCAGGCAGCGAACCATTCCAACTGGCCCCTAAAGAAATCTGCCAACAGCCGGACATCTCACTCTGGCCTCAGCAATGTCGAACGATCACAACCTTCTTGGCGAATCATGAGCCCATCGGTTCCTGAATGCCAGTCATGTGCAGACCGAATCGGAAGGTACGTTGTTCCCACGGACGGAAACCGGGTAAGCCGCTGGCGTCAGGACAGCAACTTTTCAACGCTCCTCATTCAACCGGCCATTTCAGCCGACGATCCAGTTGCACAGCGCCATGTTCGATAGAACGCGGCATTTTCGCGTTGTCATCCGAAAAGCGATAGAGTTGGGGCTTTCGATACTTTACACGCATAAGCCGGGCACTATCGCACCGCAGCTGATCAGATTGCGTTGCTGTGCCTCTAAGTCCCGGTGATCTTGGTTCTAATGTTTCCCCACCAGCCGCCGGCACCGCCTCCGACGTTGGTAACCCCCAAAATGATGGCAGCCAGGATCAAAGCAAGCATGACCGCATACTCGACAGCAGTTGTCGCATCATCTGATTTCAAGAACTGTCGAATTGCTTTAAGAATAGCCATATTGTGTGCTCACACAGAGTCTTCGCTCAGACCGATGCGGAAACCCTACTTCGGATCCCGAGTTGCTCTGAAAAAGGACCGCGAAAACTAACCTCAAACCAGAAACCACTTTTCTGTATTCGGCATCATCGACAAAATCGTGCAAATCATCACCATAGTAAGTCTAATACTCCAAAACCGAATCCCACTATCTAACGCTTCCCTGGTCCCGGGACTCGGCATGACGACGTTGTCCTCGATCGACTCATAACTCGCTGAATCACACTGCCAAACAGAATTCCAACATGCCCGGATACGCCGAACGCCTGAATCAAAAGATCCAGTATTGCAAAACGCCTGCGCTGGTCGGAATTGACCCCAGATGGGACTGGCTACCGGCCGCGGTCCGCGCCGAGGCAGAATCGCGGGCATCGAACCTCCTCGAACGAAATGCATTGGCTTTCGAATCGTTTTCGAAACAACTGATCGATATCGTCGCCCCGCTGGTACCGGCCGTAAAACCGCAGGTCGCCTTTTTTGAACAGCTCGGCGTTCCCGGCTTCCGGGCCTTGCTCTCGGTTATGCAGTACGCTCGCCAATCGGGATTGATTGTAATCGCCGACGCGAAACGTGGCGACATCGGGACAACAGCCGAAGCCTATGCCGATGCCTGGCTGGCCGGCGAAAACCCGGACACCGCCGCCTGGCCTGCCGATGCACTCACGATCAATCCGTATCTTGGAACAGATTCCCTTCAGCCCTTCGTCAAACTGGCTGAACAACGAGGTGCGGGACTTTACATTCTTGTCCGTACCAGCAATCCCGGCGCTGCCGAGCTTCAGGATCGAGTTGCGGCTGGCAAATCGCTTTACGAAGTCGTCGCAAAAACGGTGCAGGAGCTCAGTGAATCGACTCGCAACACCGACCAAACCTTCGGCTGCGTCGGCGCGGTTGTTGGGGCGACATGGCCGACTCAATTGCAGTCGCTGCGAAAACAGATGCCAGCCGTCCCGCTGCTGATTCCAGGTTACGGAGCTCAGGGAGGTACATCCTCTGATACCGCCGGCGCGTTCAATCCCGATGGACTCGGCGCGCTGGTCAACAGCTCACGAGGTATCAACTTTGCATGGCAGCGAAAGCCGTACGCTGAACAGTTTGGCGAAGCCCGCTGGCAGGACGCTGTCACAACCGCAACCCGCGACATGATCGCCGATCTTAGGCAGAATACACCGGCCGCAGCCCTGTAGGCGGATCTGTTTTTGCACAGAAGAACACGACGCGAACAAAGGCACGAAAGTTCAAACTGTCACGGCGACTGGCACACAGTCGCGATTGCGTCCTCTGTTTACTTCGTTTCCTTCTGTCCGTAAATTCGTTCAACAGGGGTTAGACAATCTCCAGTCCACGATCAGCCTCGCGTCGAATCTACTTCCCCGGAGAACTCGGGCTTCAAAACTCGGATTTCATCTGACGACTCAGTCGCTGGACGCAGCGAAAGCCGCAGTCCATCGACTTCAATCTCCTGAATGCGGTACATTCGCTGACCTTCACGAGGCCGCACTGCTCCCGAGAAGCCGCCGCCAAACAATGGAAATCGTCCCGAGCCCCGCTGATCGTTGACGGCCAAATCATCACGCTCATCCCGAGTCAGCACAACCTGAATCGGCGGAGTCGACGGGTACCGCAAGGTCATCCGCAATGTCTTGCCCATCTCTCCGTCGGAGCGCGAATCCAGCGACGGCGTAAAGTTCACCTCAAGTCCTTCCTCGATCGACCGGTGACCGGCATACTGAAAACGATGCGATCCATCGGAGATCGAAGCTTCAGCATCGCTTAACTTCCAGCCCTTCGCCGCCGCTACCGAGATTGCATTCATTCGACCCGACGATCTCGGCACCGCCGTGAGCGTCGATGCCAGATAAGCCTCGGCACCGTGCGGCAGATCTGTTGGCCCCAGCAGACGAGCACACAACAAAAGTCCCGGAATCGGAATCCGCTTCACCACAGCCGCATCTTCCAGGAGATGCTTCAACTTTGGCTTCTCGCCCGAATGGAAATACAACGACACAAGCGCCACAGTGCTCTGCTCGGTCTCGAGCTGATCATCCATGTTGCAAAGAATCAGATCCTCCGCATCGCGATACTCTTCGTGTCGACCCAAAACCCATGCGCAGACCAGATTGGCTTCCCAGTTGCGAGTCGAATAGTCAAACGCCCGCGCCGCCGTGCGAGGCGCCTCGGGATCTTTCTGACTTTCCTGAATCAGTGCCATGTTGGCCATACTGCTGGCGAGCATATCGTCCTGACGGAAATGCCCTTTGCCGATCTCCGACAGTCGCTGAAACGTCCTGACGGCCTCGTCTTTCTTTCCAAGCTGTTGCTGAGTCCTCGCAACGTAATACCAATATGGCGGATAACATTCCATGAAACGCTCTGAACGAGCCAGCATTCGCAAGCGTCGTTCAGCATCGGTTTCCTCAAGCGTGTCCGTGAGCTGATCCAGATCCTGATCGCGCAGCAACCAACGATCCGGGATCTCATTCTTTCGACTGAGTTTCCAGAAGCTGTCAAGAAACGTGGACGAACGGGTCAACAGAGTTGTGAACTGAGTCTTCTCAACCTGCCACATGTCGGAATCACGTTTGATCTGAGTCGACCGATAGTCCCACCAGCTATTCGCACCCGACTGAATGACAGAACCCAGCTGACCCGTCGCCGCCTGTGCTCCGATCACAAAAAAGTCCGTCCCAATCTTGCGCTGAATGCCGCGATGAAA
>JANMEV010000050.1:0-2840 GCA_031377305.1 Planctomycetota bacterium
TGCTGACAAATTCGAAAGTTCTCCGAGACAAGATTCCACATTGCTTTTGGCTGCGATTAACAACTCTGCCTCCAGTCAAAAGGCGACCGAATCAATCGATTCTGCTGGGCAAAAACGACCATTCGCCGATCGAAATTCTTGGAAAAATCAGTATCTGCCTATGTGCGGCAGTATTATTAATCCAAACGGTTGAGTCGCCTCGGCCTACTTGGCAGAATAGGGGACTTAAAAAGCATAATCGCATCTGAACATTATTCTTCTCGCGATCGACAATGAGGTCTGTCTTCGGCGAGCGGGAGATGTCAGTTCCCTGATTTTTGGAAGCGCAAAGAATCAGGGGATTTACGTTCCCCGCTCGCCTTAATTCTGACCGTGCGAAGTAGCGGAATCCTTGAACTTTTTGCACCAAAGGCGTCTGGTGGTATCGAATTGAACTCGCTCGAAATGTTCAGGTTTTCATGTATTTGCTTTACGTAATGCGTTCAGCCGATTTTCGTCGCTTGAAAGATTGAACTTTCCCCTGAACTTTCCCCTGAACTTTCATCCCTGAAGACTTGATCCGATGTCCGTCGTTGCCCCAACTTTGCCGTCGAAGCAGCCGCCCGCTGGCAAGGCCAGCGTCCGTACGACTGCACCACGAAGTGAATGGCTGCTGCCAATCACGGTTGCGGGGTTTTTCGTGGCCTTTTTGCCAGTTTTAATGGCCTATTTGCCACAACTCTGGATTCGGGAATACTATCGATTCTTCCCGTTTGCCTTTGGTGTCACGCTGTTGCTCGCGTTTTCACGAGCAGCCACGAAACCTAAGTTCGAGGGATCCGCCACTCGCTGGACGTTTCGCAGCATTGCATTCTTGATCGCAGAAGCGAGCTTGGTGAGCGGCATTGCCCTCGGGTCACCGCTGTCCTGTTTTGTCGCCTGCGTAGTGGTTCTCGGACTTATTCTGGACTTCTGGAATGAATCGAACTGCAATCGGTCACTGGCCTATCTGCTTTTGCCGCTGATGCTCATTGTCCGGCCACCGCTCAATCTTGATGAATCGGCTATTCATTCGCTTCAACGCATCACGTCCAAGCTAGCGTCGTCGTTTCTGTCGGCCGTTCATGTCGATCACATTCTGTCGGGCAACATCATTCAGCCGCTCGTCGGCCCTGCGCTATTGGTTGAAGAAGCCTGCTCGGGCGTTCAATCGTTATTCACACTCATGTTCATCGCTGCTTTCCTAGGAGTTTCTCGCCGCTACCCGCTGGCTCGCACACTCCTTTTGGTCGGTAGTGCCGTTTTCTGGGCATTGATCATGAATGTGTTTCGAGTCATCGCTATCGCATTGGCTCAAACTCAACTGCAACTGGACGTGACTTCGGGCTGGAAGCATGAAGCCGTGGGCTACGCAGGAATTCTGCTGGCTGTGGCGTTTCTGTTTAGCACTGATCGACTTTTGCTGTTTTTCTTCGGCGGAATTCCCGACGATCCGATGAAAAATGCATCCGTCAATGTGTTTGTATCATTCTGGAACTGGCTGTTCGTTACACCAGAAACCGACATTGCGGAACCCGCGAAGATCGGGGCAAAAAGTGATCGAAGCAGCCGTGCAGTGGCATCGTCATCAAACCAGCCAACCGCGTCACGAACCCCTTTGATTGCAGCCAGCGTCATGGCAATCATCGTTGTCCTCACAGCGATTCCAGCTTGGAGCCTGCCGGGGCTGCCACGGTTTTTCAAGTCAGCGAGTCAGCCGACCAGCTCGGACAACGTCATCAATGATGTTCCAGCGGATAGCCCGGATGAAGGATCCCAACCATGAGTCGCCGTCGAGGATTCTTTAAGCCGGTTCTCGTCCTTCTGCAATCCCTTTGGGCCGATTTTCAGAAAGCATCAAAGTCAGTCAATGCTGCGTTTGGATCACTGGCGACGCTCAAAGAAGAGCCGGTAATCACCGGCGGAACAGCCGCTCGAAAACGGCTGAAGACGTCGAATTACTTTAACCCTATATTTTGGTTCCTGCAGTCATTCTGGTTCGTCGCCCGCTATTTGACCTCCCGAACTCCGGTCGCTGGGTTGCAGGGCTTCCCTGCATTCGCCGGCCTGGTGGCGCCGCTCTTAGCCGGGATCTGGCTGACTCCGTCCGTCGAAGAAAAGGCCGGTTACGCTCGTAGCCGAATGAGTTTTCATGCGGAACGCGAAGAGTTTGACAAAGCCGACTTCTTTGCAAAGCAGCTTTGCTCATTGACACCCGGAGACCCTGCGTCCCTCCTGGCTCGCGCCGTCCTTCTTGACAAGATGGGACAATCGGACGAGGGCTTGGCGATCGCCGCCCAATTGGGCAACATTCAAAAGTTTCTCCCTGCCGTCGAGTGGATGATGGAAAAAGAGTTGAAGGCGGTCAACGACTCTATCAGTGTCGATGAAAAACGAGACCAGCGGCTTTCCACCGGACTTACCTGGATTCTTCAACAGCAGCCGGATCATCTGAAGGCCAACCTGATGCTGGGGACTTTTCATATGATGCGTGGCCAGTTCACGAGTGCTTTGCCGCCGCTCAGAAAAGTCACTCAGCTTTCCAAAGTACCGATCCCGGAAGCCTATTACTCCGTCGCGATCGTTGAAAAAAACCTTGGACAGGTCGAAGCCAGTAAGGCAGCGGCGTCGGTTGCATCAGACGGTTTTCTGGACCGCGATTCTCGAGAAGCCTACAGCATCAAAAATGTTCTCCAGACCCTTCGGGCGCTCGTCATGGCTGAACGCGAGCAGGAAGCTGCCGCCATGCTTCTTCAGACACTTCCACAGCGAAATTCTCAGGAAAGCAACGAAATTAAGTGGCTCTTGGGCGACATTTACGC
>JANMEV010000112.1:0-1808 GCA_031377305.1 Planctomycetota bacterium
CCACGGTGATGCGTTCGGGGGCGAATCCGATTCTGGACCTCACGCCGCCTGCAGAGTTGACCGGCGGTGCTCAGCGAAAGTTGCTCGACACTCTGCGTCAGTACAACGAAGATCATCTGTCCTCTCGTTCAGACAACAGCAATCTTTCCGCACGCATCGCCAGTTACGAGCTGGCCTATCGCATGCAGTCGGAAGCTCCTGAAGCTGTTGATATTTCGAAGGAGACCAAAGAGACTCAGGAGCTGTACGGTCTGAATGATCCAAAGTGTGAGAAGTTCGGCAAGCAATGTCTGCTGGCCCGTCGCATGGTGGAACGAGGCGTCCGGTTCGTCCAGATCTACTCCGGCGGTGCGCATAACGACGACAACTGGGATGCGCACTCGGACATGGAAGCGAATCACAATCTGCACGCGGGTGAAACTGACAAGCCAATCGCTGGCCTGATCCGGGACCTAAAAGAACGAGGCCTTCTGAAAGATACTTTGATCGTTTGGGGTGGCGAATTCGGTCGACAACCAACGGCAGAGTACGCAACGGGCAGCGGGCGAGACCACAACAGCTACGGTTTCACGACCTGGATGGCTGGCGGCGGGATCAAAGGCGGTACGACTGTAGGAACGACGGATGAAATCGGCAGCCGAGCCGTGGATGATGTCTTTCATGTCAAACACATGCACGCCACCGTTCTGCACCAGCTGGGTCTGGACCCTGCAAAGCTGACCTACTTCTTCGGCGGGCTTGATAATTCCCTGGTCGGCGTCGAAGGGGCTCAGCCGATCTGGAAAATCATGTCGTAAACGGCTGTTTTCAGGCTGAGTGATACACGGATTGGCGGTTGGAAACTTCAAAGCCAGTCCGTCGGCCGACCTCTGTGGGTAGTTATCTCCATTGAGAATGTAGGCTTGTTGCAACATGTTGCATGCAGTCACCGAAGAACTTTTCTGCAAATTGCAGGGAAGCACTACTGTCATCTGCGCCGCATTTTCGACGTGTGTGAGTTAGCGCATCCGATTGCTGTTTCGGTTCGTTTTTATTGTTTCCCTGCGCCGGGAAATCTGCGCCGTAAGCGACCTCTTCGACCTAAACATCTTCTATCAGTCTGACAGTGTCAGGCGCCGCTGAGCCAGGACGGTTGCGGATTTATGGAGCATGTCGTCGAAGCTGATGCAGCGTTGTTCTGAACAACCATGCAACAGTGAACTCCCAAGGTTCATTCGGCAGCATCCCACCTCGTCTCCCCCTCAGACACGTTTCGATTCGCAATTGCCAACGAACATGCAATGCGAGTCTAGTAGCGGAGAGCATGAACATGCTGGGCGATGGGCTTTCAAAACGATGTGCCGTCCTGGAAAAGGGCTTTGCGTATGAAGTCGATAGAAAACTAATCGAGGATGCGCAAAATGAGGCGCGGCGCCAGCGTGAGCTTGACGAGATACAACAAGCGACACAGATCACCGATCAGCAAATTCTGAATGAGCTGATAGATTGTGGCGTTAGAGCGAATTCTCTGCATATTCTGACTCTCGTACCGCTGGTTCATGTTGCCTGGTCCAATAGCCACATCGAACGAGCGGAACGACTTGCCATTCTGAAGGCGGCTGAACAGGAAGGTGTTCGCGCTGATTCGCCGGGCTATCAGGAACTGGACGGCTGGCTTCGAAAGCGTCCTGATGCGAAGCTGATCAAAACATGGAAGGACTATGTTGCGGCGATTCGATTGTTCGTTGCACCCGAAACCTACGAAGCACTGCGAGTAACGACGATAGCACGTGCTCGACAAGTCGCCGAATCGGCTGGCGGATTCCTTG
>JANMEV010000554.1:0-8044 GCA_031377305.1 Planctomycetota bacterium
GGAGAGACACCGGAGAGTTCCAGACACCTTTTTGAGCCAGCCTTCGCGAAAGCCAAATCCACGTACGATCGCTGCGTTGATCTGATGGGCACAATTCCCGGCAACAAGCCCGTGGCTTTCCGAACTCCATGCTGTGATTCACTCAACACGGTTAGCCCACGGTTCTTCTCTGAAATCTTCAGCAGCACAACAGAGGAGGGGAATTTCCTCCAGATTGATTCGTCAGTCTTTACCTTCTTCACGTCCGAAGATGAATCGCTGCCCAAAGAACTAGTGCTCGACGCCAACGGCCTCGAGCGATTCTGGAAGTACCTGCCGAAGAACAACAAGTACGGCGGGAATACTCATGACAACTTCGTCAACTACATCAGGAACTATCCGTATCCGTACGTCATCAACAACTCGTGCTGGGAAATCCCATGTATCGCCCCCAGCGACTGGTCTGCTCAACATCTTCACGGCATCAACAATCCCGTCACCGTCGAGGACTGGAAAGCCGCAATCGATTTGACCGTGCACAAGCAAGGCTGCTTTAGTCTCGTCTTCCACCCTCACGGATGGATCAAGCCCGAACAGGTCGTTGAGATGATCGACCACGCGGTCGCGAAGCACGGGAACAAAGTGAAGTTTTTGAATTTCAAGGAGGTGGCGGAGCGGTTGAATCAACAGTTTTTCTTCTGCACCAAAAAAATGCCACACGCTTATTCCGTGCACAGCCCGGGTGATGTAGTTCGATTCGAAGATGCCGATGACAACGGTTTTATGGATGTGATCTATGCAGGGAATGGTACGAAGGTGTTCAACGGAGCCGTGATCGATACTCCAGGGCCACTTGTAGCAACTTGGGACAAGACTAAATGGACCCTCCAGAAATTTCCATTGCTTGATAATCGTAGGGCAACACCAACATTTTTTCAGCCGGCGATGCGGGCGTCATCCATTTCGGCGTTTCAATCGGCTCCTATGGGAATGACATCATTCTATCAGCAGCCCGAATTGAGTGGTCGGGCACACGGTGAAGGTCCGGCACCTCACGACGCGCAGATCTGGAGGTTTGGCCAGGCCGACACTTATCCCCCGCAGATTAACGATACAGTAGCAGCAAATGAGTCTGGCAAAGCCGGTGCGCGCCGTATCATGTTCGAGATGTTCATTGATATCGACGATGACGGCATATCAGAGTCAATTGGCCGTCCGATGGACTCTGCCAATGACGCCAACTGGACTGTTTTTCGTCAAACCGATAAGCCTCAGAATTCGGGCATTGGTTGGGACAGGACCCAATTGCGGTTACCCCGAAAAACGCTACTGTCAGAGCTTGTATTCGTCGACATTGATGGGAACGGACTACGAGATGCATGCGTTGTGGCGTTTGGAGAGATCACTGCCTACTTGACGATATCACTTGATCAGGCATGGAAAGCACCGCTTTCATTTAGAGGGCATATTCCAGGCGTCCTCCGTTATGCTGGATACGTCGATGGTGAGCCTCAAGTGTTCGGCCACGGAAATGGCGGTGTAACAACCAACGGATTCTTCATCCACGAAAACCACTTCTGCTGGATCAACGAAGACCCGGCAAAGCTGCCGGATTTGATGTATCGGGTTTCGTTTGATGAAGTGCTCAAGGCGAGCGGCAGGGCGTCAGCCCTCCGAGACCACGCGCCACCAGAGTCGCGGAAAGGCGGCGGCCATTCAGCTGCGGAGCAGCGACAGTCGATAGCCCCGGGTGCGAGCCCGGGGAACGAAACCCCCAACAACGAAAACGCCCCGGAGGGGCGACACAACTCAACCAGCGACGATCAATCTGTCGCCCCTTCAGGGCTTGAGGATTCTTCATCAACCGATCCCCCGGGCTCGCGCCCGGGGCTATCTGCTGCCGTCCCTCCGCGACTCAATCGCAATGGGCAAGAGGAACAAGACCAACACGGAGGGCTTACGCCCAACCGCTCGCCGGAATACGCTCCGGTCCCGATCGGCGCGGCTGTTGTAGACATCACGCCCGACTATCCCGTGCGACTCACCGGCTATGGCAACCGCATGAAAGAATCCGAAGGTGTTGCAGCCCGGATTCATGCGAGAGCGTTGGCCATCGGCACGCCCAAAGTAGCCGTCTCGCTCCGCCGAGACGAGCCTTCAACAACGCCGCAGAATACAGGAACGCCCGCAGTCTCAACGAAAGTTTCGGCAACTGACAACGCGGCATCGGCGGATCAGGCGAACTCTGCAAGGCTCATCTCGGCGGAGCGAGATGGCTACACTGTTCTCATCACCGTCGACAACTGCGGCGTTCCTTTCGAAATGACCGAAGCCGTCTACGAACGTATCGCCGCGAAGTACAATGTCCCGCGTCAGAACTTTGCGATTTCATCTTCACACACCCATTCCGGCCCGTGGTTGCGAGGTTTCGCGCCGAATATGTTTGCGGAGATTTCCGACGACCATGCGGCTCATCTGGCTCAGTATGAAAAAGATCTGACGGACAAACTTGTTGACGTCGTCGAGAAGGCGATCGCCAGCCAGCGGCCGGGACATGTGTCCTACGGTTTCAGCGAAGCGGGCTTTGCGATGAATCGACGAGCCCTCGCGAATGGTAAATGGTCTGGTTTCGGCGAAGTACCTGATGGGCCGACGGACAAACGAGTCCCCGTCCTGGCAGCTCATGATGTCGAAGGAAAACTGATCGCCGTGCTGGCCAATTATGCGTGTCATTGCACAACGGAAACCGGCGAGTTCAGTCAGATCAGCGGCGACTGGGCCGGCTTCGCCGCAGATATGCTCGAAGCCGACCACCCCGGCGCGGTGGCGTTGATTGCAATCGGTTGCGGAGCTGACGCGAATCCTTCGCCGAGAGGAACTCATGAGCAGACGAAGGTGCATGGGCGGACATTGGCGGATGAGGTAAATCGATTGCTGGCCAAAGTAGCCGTCTCGCTCCGCCGAGACGAGCCTTTACCGGCGCTGCAAAAAGCAGGAACGCCGGTTGCCTCGGTGAAAGATTCCACAGCTGATAACGCGGTTTCGGCAGATGATGCCGACACTGCAAGGCTCATCTCGGCGGAGCGAGATGGCTACATGAAACGCATCAACCCGAACATCCTCTGCAACATGGCTCGCATCGATCTGCCGCTCGGGCCGATCCCATCGCGAGAAACCTGGGAACAACAAGCCAAAGAACCCGGAGTCACAGCCTCACGAGCTCGCTACTTTTTGCAAATGCTCGACGAAGGCAAACCGATCCCGACCACGATCCCCAATTATCCCGTGCAAACCTGGTGCTTCGGTGATCATCTGGCGATGGTGTTTCTGGGGGGCGAAGTGGTGGTTGATTATTCCATCCGTATGAACGACATGTTCGACAGCGATCGACTGTGGATCAACGCGTACTCGAATGATGTGCCTTGCTATATCGCCTCCGCGCGAGTTCTTCGTGAAGGCGGATACGAATGCGATTCGTCGATGCTGTACTATCGCCGACCAACTCGGCTGGCTCCTGAAGCAGAAGATGTCTTGTGCGATGCCGTGCAGAAAATTATGCCGCACAGCTTCTATTCTGAAAAACTGCAACAGGATTTCCCGGCTCCAAAGAGTCCTGAGGAATCTCTGAAGTGCATGGCCACCAAGCCTGATCTGCGAGTTGTGCTTGCGGCATCGGAACCTCTGATTCGTGATCCTGTTGCGTTTGATTGGGATGAACGAGGTCGCTTGTGGGTTGTGGAGATGGGAGATTATCCAAATGGCGATACCAAAGTAGCCGTCTCGCTCCGCCGAGACGAGCCTTCTGCGACGCCTCATGACATAACAACGCCCGCGAACGCAACGCACGATTCTGCGAATGAAGATGCGGCATCGGCGGAGCGAGATGGCTACAGAGGTCGCGTGCAGATGCTTGAAGACACCGACAAAAACGGCGTCTACGACAAGGCCACGACTTTTCTGGACAACCTCGCATTCCCCAACGGCATTCATTGCTGGCGAGGTGGAGTGATCATCACGATGGCTCCGGAGATCTTCTACGCCGAAGATACGGACGGTGATGGCAAGGCCGATGTTCGTGAAACGATGTATCGAGGCTTCGTCGAAGGCAATCAACAGCATCGAATCAAC
Source organism: Planctomycetota bacterium (assembly GCA_031377305.1). Classification (GTDB taxonomy): domain Bacteria; phylum Planctomycetota; class Planctomycetia; order Planctomycetales; family Planctomycetaceae; genus SXXK01. The sequence continues at coordinate 4,108 of JANMEV010000554.1, forward strand.
GGCCTGCGTTGGGGATTGGATGGCTGGTTGTATCTGGCGAATGGAGACAGCGGTGGTGAGATCGCAGGGGCGGGGTATGTGCCCGGCTCGACTTCTGGTGAGCCGGACGGCGTCAGCCCCCGGACTGCCAAGCAGAACGAAGAATCGCAGAGTCCGGGTGCTGACGCATCCCGGCTCACCGAGAAACTTTCTTTGCGGGGCCGTGATCTTCGAATTAACCCGGATACGAACGAACTTGACACAGTCTCAGGCCAAACTCAGTTTGGTCGCGAGCGGGACGACTTCGGCAACTGGTTCGGGAACAATAACTCAAATCCGATCTGGCAGTATGTGCTGGAAGATCGCTACGTCCGCCGGAATCCTCATGCCGGGATTTCGCAGGTCACGGCGCCGGTTGCTGTGGTTCCCGGAGCTGCTCCGGTTTATCCCACAAGTCGCACGCTGGCTCGATTCAATGACTTCGCGTATGCGAATCGATTCACATCGGCGTGCAGCACAATCTTGTATCGGGACAACTATCTCGGCGAACAATATTATGGCAACGCGTTCACTTCCGAGCCGGTTCACAATCTGGTGTCGCGGCTGGTGATGACTCGCGATGGTTACGGCTTCAAAGGCGAACGAGCCGCCGATGAACAGCAGTCGGAGTTTTTAGCATCGTCCGACAACTGGTTCCGTCCGACGATGATTCGGACTGGTCCCGACGGAGCCATCTGGGTCGCCGACATGTATCGAGCCGTGATTGAGCATCCAGAGTGGATCCCGCCTGAGTACCAGCGGAAGATGAACCTCTACGCCGGCAGTGACATGGGACGAATTTATCGGATTGTGCCAGCGAGCGAATGTTGCGGGGATTCGGCGAGCGGCAGGGCTTCAGCCCTCCGAGATCACGCGCCTATCGCAGATAATCAAGATCAACAAAATACACTCGGAGGGCTGACGCCCAACCGCTCGCCGGAGCGTGTGGATGGCTACTTTGAGCAGCCTTGGAACGAGATCCCGATCGAGGACCTCGTCAAACGACTCGAAAGCCCCAACGGCTGGTGGCGAGATACGGCGCAGAGAATTTTGCTTCATCGGAAGGACGAGTTTGAGAGTGACGGTTCCAGCGTCCAGGACATCACTGGGGTGGCCATTAACTCAGATTCGCCTGCCGTTCGTGTGCAGGCGATGTCACTTCTTGCACAACTGCGACCACCGTCGGAGAGACGTGACCTCCGCCCGAATTCCTACATCGTGGTTGCGGCTTACGAAACTCCGGAGCATGTGAGACGGCCAATGCTTCGACTCATTGAGCAGGCATTTCGAGACGGCGACGCAGATGCAATCCAACACGTTAGAGGACTTGCGAACGTACCGGACCTTGGCGTTCGCCTACAGTTGATTCTAAGTCTGGGTGAGATCAAAGGAGACAGCGGAGCCGTGTTGCTTGGGCAAATGCTGCGACAGAACATCGACGACCCGATGCTGCGAAACGCGGGGCTCACGTCGCTGACGCCGGAAAATATTGGTGGGGTTCTGAAGGAAGCGTTGAATGTTTCAGCGGACAAAGTGAATGAAAACCTGGTCGGACTGTTGCTGGCTCAGGCAGCGGCAATGGGAAAGACTGATGCGATTCGCGAACCACTGGAACATTACCTTGCGACCGTTGACGTCGATGGGCCGGCAGAGCGGTTGTTGGCCACTGCGGATATGCTTCGCCAACTGAATCGCGCTGGAATGAAGAAGGTGCTGCAGAGCGACGATATCATTGATGCTCTTGGGTATATTGAAAATAGCGCAAGCAACAAGTCTCGGTCTGTGGAAGCGTCCACGGAACAAAAGGTAGCTGCACTTCGGCTACTCACCGCCATCATGCCGATTCGCTGGGGTGACTATTGCGTCCCGATGGAATACTTTAAAGACGAGACTGCCGTTGAAGTGCAGATTGCGGCGGCGGAAATGGCCGCATCGCCATTTTTTGATTCACACGGTTATGCCCATGAGATTCTGGGCGGCTGGAGTTCATTTGTTCCAGCGCTTCGTGACGCAACAGTCAGTTCCTTCCTTCAGCGTGAAATGACTACAACCGTGATTCTGGATTGCGTTGAACACGGCACAATTGGGTCAAATGAGTTGTCCGCTGTGCAACGAGACCAGCTCTTTCATCACCGCAACGAAGCGATCGCCGAACGAGCTCGCAAGTTATTGGCAAATTCCAATACATCCGCTCGCAGTACGGTTGTAGCTGACTTCAAATCTCAGATTTCAAATTTTAAATCTGAGATTTCAAAAGACGAACAAGCTGCCGCAGGTAAGCTGGTCTTTGAAAAACGGTGTGCGACGTGTCATCGTTTGCAGGACATCGGCAAGGAGGTCGGAGCTGATCTGGCGGCGTTGAAGGATCGGTCGACGGATGCTTTGTTGACGGCGATTCTGGATCCGAACAAGGCCGTCGAATCCAAGTTCCTGGTTTATACAGTTGTCACGAAAGACGGTCTGCAGCATTCGGGGATGCTGAAAGGCGAGACCGGCGGCAGTTTGACTTTGATCGGCAACGACGGCAAAGAAATCACCGTTGTGCGAGCGAACATCGAAGAGCTTGTGGGTTCGCAAAGATCTCTGATGCCGGAAGGACTGGAGAAAGATCTTTCCGCGACAGACCTTGCGAATGTGGTTGCCTTCGTGCAGTCAACGGGCACACCGTGGAAGCGGTTTTACGGGAATGCTCCGAAGTTTGTCGCAGCCAACGCTGATGGCACTGTGACTCTGCCGGCGTCGGCTGCGGAGATTTACGGTCCGAATCTTGTGTTCGAGGAGAAATACGGCAACCTCGGTTTCTGGTCGTCCACCGAAGACTACGCCAGGTGGACCTTTGAAGTGCCGACAACCGGCCACTGGACGGTCGAGTTTGACTTTGCCTGTGACGAAAGCACGGCCGGAAGTTTGATCAAGTTCTCTACCGGCAACCGCATGTTGACGGCTCGAGTCCCCGGCAGCGGCACGTGGGACAATTATCAAACATGGCAGGCCGGAACGATCGACCTGCATCGAGGCCGCGGGCAGTTGATAATCACGGCACCAGAGAAACCATCAATGGCGCTGATCGATTTGAGGGCGATCCGGTTGATTCCACCGAAGTAGGATTCAATTGATTGAGGACGTCGTCGCGTGACATCAGACATGAATCCATATCAGCCACCGGAAACGCCGACGGAAAAACCATCTTCGCGTAGTAGCCCAGAAACGTTCTCTCTTCGAGGGTTTCTCGCTTTTGTTGTTGTTGGCGCAATTGGTGGAATCACTGTCTTTTCCGACACGCGTTTTCCAGCGTCTTCTCATCCACTGCGCGAATATCGTGGCGTCGCTTTGGGAACACTCATCGGCATCCTCCTATACTTTCTGGTTGCGTACTTCCATCCTGGTGATGAAGAATAATTCTCGATCTTTGTATGGCAACAGGCATTGGTTCATTATTAGCAGCAACTGTTGAACTTCATCCTCTGAAAACTTCATGCGCAACTGCAACGTTTCGCCACGTGTGAGGGATGTCGATCTCAGACAGTTCGACCTACGCAATTTTTGAGAGTTCCTCATGTACGAATTCCCGCCACCAATTTGGACGAATCAGGACTGGACGCTTTGGCGGCTTGCGATCATCGTCATGTTTGGGCTTGCACTTCCCTGGCTCGCAGCGAAGCGGACGAAGCCGAAACCGTGGAGGGCGACGGTTTGGGCTGTGGTGGGTGCTGTCGTATTTTGCATTCTGGGAGACTACTTCCGATACGGAAGTAGAACCTATGAGCCCCACCGATACATGATGGCTCTGCCGGGATCGCTGGCACTTGTCTGCGGAGTCACAGCGTTACGAATTTGGTGGCAATCGACTGACACGAAAAGTTTCATTCAGGAAGGTTTTGTGATTCCCTTCTTGTTGCTGATCATCGCCATCGTGCCG
>JANMEV010000179.1:0-1600 GCA_031377305.1 Planctomycetota bacterium
GTGCCGCGAATGTCACCGCGTTGTGCGCTGATTTTGGAAGAAGCAGCGACCTTCGTGAAAATCGGTTGCTGTATGCGTAGAATGGGTCACTCTGTTGGCTGCCCGTTGAAATTGCGGTTAGCTGAACATTGATCAGTTCCGGCCTCAAATCAGGCGTTGTCGATGAACCCGAAAGTCGACATTCAGCGACCCCCTTTATTATTTCCTGCCAACTTCCTCCCGCCAGTTCAGCCGTCACTTCATGAACGATTTGAAAATCACACTACTTCTCTTTGGTTCGATTGTGCTCAGTGGTTGCGGAAAGGGTTCCGGAATCCGTGAGTATGAAGTTCCACGCGAAGAAGAAAAGGTGTTGACCTCGGAATTGCTGCGAGACAAATTTCAGGCCGTCCCATTTCGCTGGACAGCACCGAAGGATTGGGAAGTTGCGACCAACGATCAATTCAGTGCGTTTGCATGGACCGCTGGCCCAAAGAACGCGTCTGCAAGAATCACAATCAGTGAGCTGGCTGGTGAAGCTGGCGTGCAGCCTCAGTTTGTGCGCTGGCGAGGCCAGTTGAAACTTCCTGAGATGGATCCTGCGGAAGTGATGAAGTCCGTTGAAAAGGTCAGCCTAAAGGGTCTGACGGGTGATTGGGTCGAGTTCATAGGCGACTCGGAATCAATTCTTGGGATGATCGTGCCGTTCAAAGGCAAATTGTGGATCTTCAAATATCGAAGCGCAAACTCGACGGCCAAAGAGCAGCGTGATGCGTTTCGTGGCTTCTGTGAATCACTAACTGCCGACTAGTGTCGCTCGACATATTCCTTCACGAACAGTGGGGAAGTTAAGGGGAGAACTGAGCATGTCTTCAACTGCAATGCCCGGCGGATTTTCATCGCCAAAGACGACAGACGCGTTGTTGTCCGACAAGGTGGACAGCGCGGCTATGAGTGCCGTGCGAGCCCTTGCGTCGCTCAAGCTGACGTGCGGACTTTTCATTCTCGCGATGATCATTGTGTTCGTCGGAAGTCTTGCCCAAAGTCGGCGCGACGTCTGGCAGGTCATGGAAGAGTACTTTCGAACCTTCGTCGCTCACATTCAGGTTCGCGATCTGTTCCCTCCGTCAATGTTTGGAGACTACGGCGACAAGCTGGCCGTGAAACTTGGCGCCTTCAGCAGCATTCCGTTTCCAGGCGGCTGGACAATTGGAATCGTGATGCTTGCCAATCTGGTCACAGCTCATTCGTTGAAATTCAAAGTGCGAGCCGAAGGTGGTCGCCTGGTGGGTGGCCTCGTGCTACTCGTCTTCGGACTGCTGATGACCGCTTTGGTTGTTTGGACTGGAAATCGTCAGACCGGTGTTGAGTACGGAGACACTTTACTAAGCCCGAGACACCCATCACGCTAAGCAGTAAATACCAGATTGTCATCGGGCTTAGTAAAGTGTCTCCGTACTCAACACCGGTCTGACGATTTCCAGTCCAAACAACCAAAGCGGTCAGCAGCATTCCGTTTCCAGGCGGCTGGACAATTGGAATCGTGATGCTTGCCAATCTGGTCACAGCTCATTCGTTGAAATTCAAAGTGCGAGCCGAAGGTGGTCGCCTGGTGGGTGGC
>JANMEV010000202.1:0-8489 GCA_031377305.1 Planctomycetota bacterium
GAAGCTGTCACACAGGACGTGGCACGGATGGCTGCAGAGCACGCCCTCTCAGAGTTGTTCAAACAAAATTCGCAGAAACCTTGGTCCGTGAGCGGGACGGTTTCAGGCAAGGATTGGGAAGCTGTCACACAGGACGTGGCACGAATGGCTGCGGAACGCGCTCTTTCAGAGTTGTTCAAACAAAATTCGCAGAAACCTTGGTCCGTGAGCGGGACGTATTCAAGCAAACCTTGGGAAGTTAGCGGCGGCTATTCAAGCAAGGACTGGGAAGCTGTCGCACAGGACGTGGCACGAATGGCTGCAGAGCACGCCCTCTCAGAGTTGCTCAAGCAAAATTCGCAGAAACCTTGGTCCGTGAGCGCCGGTTATTCACGAAGCTTCTAGGACGTACGTCGGTCCTCACGAAGTCTCTAACAAGCACCAAGGGTTGAGAGGGCTTTTGGTAGTCAATGTGGAACTTTATTTTGCCTTATTGTGGGGTGACGGCCCCCAATGGCAATTGTGTTCGGCGCTGGTGCGCAACACCACAGATTATCCTTGGCATGGCAATCAGGGTTGGTATTTATATCAGCCACCAGAAAAAAAGGGTCAGGCTCGCGCTTGGCCCTTTTTCACTGCCACGCGCGAGTTTGGCACTGCTTTTAGTGGGAGCGTCCAAACACATCGCCATGCAGCACGGCCTTCGCTGCAATAGGCCGGAACGCTTTTAATGGCACGCGAGGCCAGCCGGGACCGCCTGCGGTTTAGCCATAGCATTGAACTTCGCGGCTAGCGTAACGCCATTCGCTGCTCGACGCTTGGCGACTCGAACACATATCGCGAACCTTCTTGCGATTCGGTTCGAGTTCGGTAGGGGCAAGCAAGCGGGGCTTCTCACTGTGATAATTCGTATGTCCTTCCGATCAGCGAAACAAATACCATTTTCTGCGGTACGTCAAATCGAATCCCATGACGGGATTTGTTGTCATGAACGGTTTGTAACGATTGGGTCACTATTGTGCGGCTGCCATTCACAATCGCAGGTGCAGCAGAATGTTTAGCCAGTTTTCCAATGGATGGTCTGCGTTGCGGCGTGGAATGCTGCACGAGTCGCGGAGGGGGCATTTCAAAACCCCTTCAAGCAAAACATCATGCAGGCCAATCACCGTCGAAGAGATACACGCCCGTGTCGGACGAAAGATCGTCTTTGGTATTGAAGCCAGCGGATCGTTCGCTCGAGCTTCCAGCCTTTGTGATATCGACAATGAGTTCGACCGTCCTAACGTGGTGGCTTCTTTCATTCATTGCGATATGGCCTGATCTGTTATTGCCACCCCATGACAACGAATCTCGTATCCAGGTCACACAGTCACCTTGTCATGGATCAGTCGTTTCGGACGCCACATTGTTGCCCGAATGTCCACAAGGGTTTCGATAGTGTGCACCTCGGCAGCCTGAGCCGAGGTGATCAAAGCCGAGGCTAGTATTTCAAGACAGTCGTTTCAGCTGACAAATTGTTTCCATTACAGTGTTTATGCATAAATCGACTAATCAACGAGGACTGTGATCGAGGCAGGGCACTGCTGAACGACTCGCTTGTCCAGACGACCGTCTTCACGAGGCACGCCTTCGTCGTTGAGATAGTATTGTTTGAAGAAGTGAGGAATCCCGGCGGCCCTGCACTGTTGGTCGATGTCGCGAACCCAGTCCAATGACATGATTCGTCGTTCGCCTTTCTTCGCTCTTTCGCAACCTGTGATCACCCAGTGGAAGTTGCTGAGGTACGGTGAAAGATCAAGTTCCTCCAGCAACGGCTCAGCGGAGATGAACCGAATCGCGGCAGGGATTTGTCGAAGTATGCGGGCACGCCGGAGAGATTTGCGACAGCCGGCCGTGACTCCCAACCAAACGTTCCCGTAGCCAAGGCCCCAGTCCGACGGCAGTCGATCCTCAATCAGCTCCGGCCGTTTTGTCAGGATAAGCCAGTTCAGGTTTCGGCATTCCGAAATGACTTCCCACGCTTCACTCCGCCATTCGTCCGCTCCAGGATGAAAGAAGTCTGACATTGAACAAGTAAAGATTCGTGGCCGTTCAGCAAGACCCTCAGCGTGTCGATTCCATTTGAATGGCGCAGTCCAGTTCTTAGTGCGCATCGGCCCGTTGAAGGGTTCGAATCCTCCTCGGCGCATGATGGGCGCGATATAGCAATGACGGCATTCTTCGCTGACTTTGTTGCATCCCCACCAGAAATTGTGGGTGTGATCCGTCCAGCCGATTTTCGAGTTCTCTGCCATTCTTCGTCCTCCCCAGCGAATGGAATACTGTTTGACATTCTACGCAAGCGAGGGGCTGTTGGGACAGGTGGCTTCGACAATTGCCAGGAATTGTGATTGGCTGCTACACTGCCGCCCTAAGGAGCTTGTTAATGACACACGAAAACCATTCATGGCATCTTGGCAGTCCACCTCCGGGGATTCGTCCGCACAGCATTGCTAAACACCGCGTTTTACGTCAGTACCTCGAGAAGTACGTCCGGGTTCTGACAAGCAATAAACGAATTCCTGAAATGCGGCTGACGCTTATTGATGGATTTGCTGGTGGAGGGATCTACCGAAGATCTGACAACGGAGAACAGCACCGCGGATCGCCTTTTGTCTTGTTTGAGGCAATGAAGAATGCCAACGCCGACATCCAGGAAGGGCGGCTCAAGCCATTTCAACTGGAAGTGGAGTACTTTTTCGTTGAGAAGGATCGCGAAGCGTTTGAATACCTTCAGCACGCCGTGCAGAATTCTGAGTTTGCTGGGGAGGCAACGAAGAACGCCCATTTTCTCAATGAGACTTTTGCTGATTGCTGTTCAAGAATCGAAGAGAGAATTGAGACTCGTGCCCGAGGTGGTCGAGCGATCTTCGTGTTGGACCAGTTCGGTTATTCCGACGTTCCGTTACCGCTCATTCGCTCAATCTTGAGGCGGCTTCCCAACGCCGAGGTCTTGCTGACATTTGCCACCGATTCACTCATCGATTATCTGAGCAACTCAGAACAAACCATGAAGAATCTGGATCGGGTCGGGATCAGTCTGCCCACGAACGAACTGTCTGCAATGAAAGCGCAGCAAGACTGGAGGCGTGCGATTCAGTTTTTGTTGCATCAGGAGATCAAAGACAAGACGGAGGCAAAATTCTATACGCCCTTCTTTATTCGGTCACAGGATGCCCATCGAGACTTTTGGTTGATCCATCTCTCTGGACATGCAAAAGCCAGAGACGTAATGGTTCAGCTTCACTGGAAAGAGAATCGCTCGTTTGCTCACTACGGCAAGGCCGGGTTGAATATGCTGGGCTACGACGAGAATCTTGATGCCGAAGTGACGGGACAGCGGATGCTACCGGGGTTCTTTTTTGACGAAACAGCTCGGGCCGCAAGTCAAAGCCTATTGTTGGAGCAACTTCCCCGATTGATCTGCGACCTCCCTGATCGCATGCCGTATTCTGATCTGTTCAGCAGAATCACGAACGAGACACCTGCCAGCAGTGAGATTATCAAGTCTGTGATCGCTGACCTGCGAGCGGAAGGGGTATTGGAAATTCGCGACAAAACCGGAACCATTCAAAGGGAAAGTCGAGTTCAGTCGTCGTCTGACCTAATCATTCGATCGCCACAGAAATTGCTTTTCCATGGCTGAAGAACGACAACCGCTTCGTGTTGGGAATGCAAACACTCACACATGAACCCCGGCAATCGTTCGGCCAGGGATTTGTTGAGACGGCGGACTTCTTCGAATTTGGCGAGGAGGGTTTGAGCACGCACGAGCATGCCGAGACCAGCTGAGCTCATATACACAACCTGTGACAGATTCAGCAGCAGCGAATGAGCCCCTTCGCAAAAAGCTTCTTCAATCGCTTGTTTCAGCGTGTCGGCCCACGCGGCATCCAGTCGCCTCGACACCTGGGGTTCTCGAAAGTCTTTGTCGGTATGTGTTTTGATCTGCATGGTGAGGCGCCTCTAATTTCGCACCACTAGATCAGCGGCTTCGATCAGTGACCACGGCATTTTGGCGTGTTCTTCGCAGTCGACAGACTGCAATGTCAGAGCCGACTTGAGCCGTGTCCCTTAACTCTGTCCACCGAACTTTGCGAATCGCAATGGGTCCATTTCGTGCAGAGGGCTTCAAATTGCGGTAATTCGCGGGAGCCATTAGACTGTCTGCTGTACGACCGTTTCTGCCTGAATGCGCGACTTCTCGTAGCAGCCGTGAGGGTTTGGGCAGGCTTTTTTCGACAAGAATGACTCATGATCAAGGTTCAGCTTCCGGACGGAAATATTCTCGAACTTCAGGACTCTGCAAGTGCACTGGACGTCGCCGCTGGTATCGGCGAGCGTCTGGCGAAGGCCACGATTGCGGCCAGCATCGACGGCACTGTTGTGGACTCCATGCGACCTCTTGCGGACCTCACGGAACTGCGACCGGTTCCGCTGAAGCTGATCACTGAACGCGATGCTGAAGCCCTCGGCGTGATGCGGCACAGTTGTGCTCACGTGATGGCTCGCGCGGTGATGCGATTGTATCCGGGCGTCGGCCTGGCGTTTGGTCCAACGACGGGCCATGGCTTCTATTACGACTTCGACCTGAAGACACCGATCAGCGAAGAAGACTTTCCTCGCATCGAAGCGGAGATGCAAAAGATCATCGACGCTGCCGAACCCTTCGATCGCTTTGAAGCGACTCGCGAAGAAGCGATCCAGCTTTGCAGTGATCTAAAGCAGACTCTGAAGACCGAGCATATTCGCACGGGGTTGGCGGAACATTCGAGTCTCAGCTTCTATCGTCAGGGCGAATTCGTCGACCTGTGTCGCGGACCACACATTCCTCACGCCGGCAAGATCAAAGCCTTCAAGCTGACCACCGTGGCCGGTTCTTACTGGAAGGGCAACGCCGCCGGTCCGCAGCTTCAGCGGCTCTATGGTATCGCGTTCTTCGACAAAAAGGACATGAAGGCGCATCTTGAGCAGATTGAAGAAGCCAAGAAACGCGACCATCGAGTGCTCGGTAAGAAACTCGGGCTGTTCACAATCGCCAACGAAGTGGGTCCAGGATTCTGCCTGTGGCTTCCCAAAGGCGCGACGATTCGAGCAACCTTGGAAGAGTTCATCAAGTCCGAACTTCTTCGTCGTGGTTATCAGCCGGTGTATTCGCCGCACATCGGTCGCGTGGAAATGTATGAGACCAGCGGACATTTTCCGTACTACCGCGATTCTCAGTTCGCACCGATCTTTATGCATTCGGCCGGGCAGTTGGTCGACCATTGGATTCGTTGTCTTGATCCGCAGGACACGGAGCTGTCGTCTCCGACTCCGGAAGCTGAACGCAAACTGCTGGATGCGGCGAAAGTGCTGGGATTTGACGACAAGGATTTCCCGGTCACCGGTACTGACGAACAGAAACGCGAAGTTCTGCGCCGCTGGGAACGTCAGCAGGAACGCTTCCTTCTGAAGCCGATGAATTGTCCTCATCACGTGCAGATGTACAAAGCGATGCCTCGCAGCTATCGCGATCTGCCGGTGCGACTGGCCGAGTTCGGGACCGTGTATCGCTACGAGCAATCGGGCGAACTGAACGGCATGCTGCGAGTCCGCGGGCTGACTCAGGACGACGCGCATTTATTCTGCACGCCGGAGCAGGTTGAGCAGGAGTTCAAGGAAACCCTGGGGCTCGTGAAGTTTGTTCTCGAGGCTGTCGGTCTGGAAGACTACCGAGTTCAGTTGTCGACTCGTGATCCGAACAGCGACAAGTACGTCGGCAGCGATGAGCTGTGGAATAGCGCCGAGTCGGTGTTGAGGAAAGTACTGACGGATGAAGGCATGCGATACGTCGAATCGCCTGGCGATGCCGCGTTCTATGGCCCGAAGACCGACTTCATGGTGAAGGATTGTCTGGGCCGCGAATGGCAGTTGGGGACTGTGCAGCTGGACTACAATCTGCCAAACCGCTTCCAACTGGAATACACCGGCGCGGATAACAAGCAGCATCGCCCTGTGATGATTCATCGAGCGCCGTTCGGTTCGATGGAACGTTTCTGCGGCGTGCTGATTGAGCACTTCGCAGGTGCGTTTCCGCTGTGGCTGGCTCCCGAGCAGATTCGCGTGCTGCCGCTCAGCGAGAAGTCGGACGATTATGCAACGGAAGTGGCCAACAAGTTGCGTCAAGCGGGTTTCCGAGTCTCTACGGATCTGCAGAGTGCTCGCGTGCAGGCAAAAATCCGCGAGGCTCAGATGGATCTGATTCCTTACATGCTGGTCGTGGGACCGAAGGAAGCCGAAACGAACTCGGTCAACATTCGCTGCCGCATCGATGGTGAGATCGGCGTAATGACGCTGGATGAGGCGATCGCAAAGCTGGTGGATGAACGCGACAAGCGAACGATCCGTCAGATCGCCAAACCCGCGGCTGCCGCGACCCTGCCTTCGTCGGGTGGGGAACAGAACGAGTATTGAGTTAGCCTCATGTCTTAGTTGGATGCGTCATGAAGATCACAGCCCGTAGTTGTCCGCGATTGGCGGGCTGTGATTTTTCTCTTCAGCGACGTGGAAGAGCACTCTTTCGACACGTAAGTTTGTTACTCGCATTGCTGATGTTGTTCAGTAGTTCGGGGGCAGTTGCTGACGAACAAGATCCGCTCGCAGCAATTGGTTCCACGTTAACGGCTGCGACTGTCCGGATCGTTTCTGGCAACGACACGTCGTCCGGAGTGATCGTCACTCGCGATGGTCATGTGTTGACCGTGTCGCATGGATTGCATTCTGAAAGCGGTAAAGCAACCGTCGTTTTCAGCGATGGAAAGTCCGCTGAAGCACTGATTCTTCTGCAGGACAAAATGGCCGATGTCGCGGTGTTGAAACTTGCGGTTGCTGAAACTCCGTCAACAACATCGCCTATCGCGATGTTGCCGAGATCTTCGCCAGCTTTTCAGATCGGGCAGTGCGTTTTTGCCGCGGGTTATCCCGGGCGAGAACCCAACGGTCAGGTTCCGGTGGTTCGAGTCGGGGTACTACTGGGAGTGGAACAGCATCGACTGCGATCGTCGTGCACTTTGACCGCCGGTGATTCCGGAGGACCACTGGTCAACCACCGGGGAGAATTGATCGGTCTGCATCGTCAAATCGGGCTGGGAAACGAATCGAACCTGCATGTCAGTTTTGACATCATCCGAATCGCCGTATTGCCTGTGCTCGATCTTCAGTCCGTTTCCGCATCGTTGAATCCATCGACCACGATTGCTGAGCGTCTACCTGTTCCCAGCGATGCCGTCGTTGCTGGACTCAAGCAGCGAACTGTCCGAGTCTCGCATCGCTCAGATGATTCAACGCCTGTCGCGTTGGCAACTCTGCTTGATTCTACTCGTGCGGTGACAAAGCTTAGCGAGTTGACGCCAGATGCCGAGATCTTCTGTCGATTCCCCGACGAGATCGTCTGTTCGGCGCGTGTTACTTCAACAGACATGAAGTTGGATGTTGCGATTCTGACGTTCGAACAGGCTCAGGAAAATGTGACACCATTGCGTTCTGAGTCTGGCGAGCGGAACGATCACGGATTCCAATCACCCTGGAGATTCATCTTTGCAGCACGAGCGGACGGCTCTGTTAGCCGAGCGGGTTTGATCGCTCGCAAGGATTTTTCGGAACCGACCATCGAGGGCAAGTTGGGAGCGGTACTGGAAGTCAGAGCACAGGCGAAAGGTGTCCAGGCCACAGAGGTCAGCCCCAACGGCACGGCGGCGATGGCCGGGTTGCTGCCTGGCGATCTCATTACCGCCATCAATGATCAGCCTCCTGAATCGCTCGATGACGTCGCGCGAATATTGAAGTCCTTCCAACCCGGCGACTGGCTGCGGTTTGAGTTTACTCGGAATGCACAGTCGCAAACTGGCCGCTCGCGGTTACAACATGATCCGGGCGAACGGTTCGAACGCACGGAGTTTCTGGATGGTCGCTCGGGGATGATCAGCGAACGCCGCAGTGGCTTTGGCGGTGTCCTGCAGCATGACATTCCGACGGCGCCCGACGAATGCGGCGGACCGATTTGTGACACTTCGGGAAGAATCATTGGAATCACAATCGCTCGCCGTGCCCGAGAAGCGTCGCTGGCGATTCCGATCGAAAAGCTGCTTAACGACAAATGAACTGTTCGTGCGGACTTTCGGAAACAAATCGCTTTTTGTCTGCCCATGGCAGAAAACCTGGTCAGACATAGACAAAATGGTCTGACCAGCGTGTCTCAGGCAGACAACTGTGCTGGTCGCGAATTCCCAGTCGCTCGGCACGACATCGTCAATGCGATGGCCTGACAGAATCACTGCTCTTTGTGAATTGGAAACCTTCACATGTCGATCGGGCGACTTCAAGCGTCCTTCCTTGCTGCAATAACCCTCGCGCTGGGGACAATTCTGGGGATTCTGGCGATCGACGATCCTGCTCGAGATTTGCCCGGGCTGCACAACTTTCTGAAGGCA
>JANMEV010000203.1:0-4345 GCA_031377305.1 Planctomycetota bacterium
ATTGGATCCAACAAATCGATCCAGCACCACAACGTCGTTCTCGTCGATCATCTTCATGAGCATCGATCGAGATTCATACCGATCGCCGGCATACAAAACGGCGGCGAGCTGCGGATGTACTTCGTTCAACGCACCAAATCGCCCGTTGAGAAAGTCACCAATCGCGGAGCCAAACGTCGTTGCTCCGTAGCGAGGGAACTGCAGAGTATTGACTTTCAGTCCCATGCCGCGAAGCTCGACAACCAGTCTGGCAGCCTGAGTTCCTTTGCCAGCACCATCGATCCCTTCAATAGCAATCAGTTTGGCCATTGGCGAGCTCCTGCATGCGGAGCGACGCTTTGGGGAACGCCAAGCTGAACAAACTCAGCAGTATCCATGTGACATGATGCTTCAATCTCGGCTGAATCAAGATCACTCTGCCCTGCCCGATGTCGAACATTCGAAATGAGGTCGTGGTTCCGCTCCCGGCTGTCGGGCGCAAAGTTTGGCGGTATCGCCGGACCACTCAGACGTTCGGCCGTCACTCGTTCGCGATCAGCGGACACGGCTCGACACATCACAAACGTACCGAGATCGGCAGCGGTTCCGGGAACTTCGACCGGCATGTACCAGCGATCTGAACCGCGAACATAGCCCGGCCGCGATTCTGATTCTCGCTCGGCCAATACTTCCAGGATCGGCAGGTGGCACACACTCGACGAATCACTGTGCGATACCCATGGAAGCCCATTGGCCGGCGATTCGCCATTGAAGGCCGTGAAGCCGTTCACGCGACTCAGGTAGAATTGCACGGCCAGTTCACGTTCGAGATCGCTAAGAATTCCGACGCGTGCTCGGATGACTTCGGGAGAAATCTGATCGGGCATCGTCGCCGCCGGAGTTCCGTCACGACGACTGAATGGAAACACATGCACTTTCATGAATCGCGCCTGGCGACAGGTTTCGAGAGTTTCTTCAAACTCCGCGTCAGTTTCACCTGGGAAGCCGACAATAATATCCGTGCTGAACGCTGGGTCGTTGCCGAGCATATCGCGAATCTGGTCCAGTCGCTGAAGAAAGCGATCGACTCGATATCGCCGGCGCATGCGACTGAGCACGCCATCGCTTCCGCTTTGCAAAGCAGGATGAAATTGCGGACACAGATGCTCACAGTCTCCGGCGGCCTTGATGAAGTCGTCGTTGACTTCGACCGTTTCGATGCTCGACAATCGCATTCGCCATTGGCCAGGAATTCGATCCAAACGACGCAGCAGGTGCCACAATCGCTCCGGCTTTTCACCGGGCTGAAGATTATTCGTATCGACTCCGAAGTGTCCCATGTGGATTCCGCTGATCACAATTTCGCGGTACCCGTGATCGATCAGTGCTCGAATCTCCTCTTCGATGTCGATTGGGCGCCGGCTGCGAAGTCCGGGGCGAACCGTCGGAATGATGCAGTAGGAACACTTCAGGATACAACCGTCCTGAATCTTCACAAATGCTCGCTGATGACCTTCGAAGTCGCTGATGCCGTTCGGCATATCAACGATGCCAAACCGGCCGAGCACATCAGGCAGCTCTCGTTTGTCGGTCACGACTTCGATGACGTTTGGAAGTTCCGAAACGGCTCTCGGGTCACGAGTCGCATAGCAGCCCATGACAATCGTCTTTGTACCCGGATTCTGGCGAGACAACTGACGAATCACCTGCCGTGATTTCGAATCACCCGAGTTTGTGACCGTACACGTATTCACGACGCACAGATCCGCAGACTCATCTTCGTTCGCTTCACGATAACCGCTTTGCAGCAACGCTTCACGAACAAGCTGCGTTTCGTATTGATTCACTTTGCAGCCCAAAGTCACAAGGCGGCAGGTTCGAAGATCGGACATGAGGCGAAACTCGTTTAACGGCGAACCGATGGCGAAAGCAGATCCAGCTCGCCTTACGGCATGAAATATTCCAGCGTGTCGTTCAGATTTTAACCGACGTTGGTCCAATGGTTTGCGAATGGTGAGCCCTGGCGACGCGAATCTCAATGGCGGATTCGAGCGGCGACAAATTTTCAGGGCAATTGTGTACGAATCCCGTTTCGAAACTCCCATCATCGAACGAATTTCATGCGGAGAACTGTTCGATGACGGCCGGAAACCGCTTCCCTGGTTTCGGCATAAACTGCGGCAGGGCAATCAGATTGGGCCGAGTTAGAACCCGGCAAACTTGAAGGAAAAAAAGGATAGAGGTCATTTTCTCACCCAAATCGGCGCGTCTTACCCAATCGGAATTTTTCATGAAGGACTCGTGACGGATCACCCGATAAATGGGGTTACGGAGAAGGAAAGGAATGAACGTAGACGCCACTTCATGGCAGAAATGCCGGTCGAGGTTCATACGTTCCACAAGGGAATACGTGAAAGGATTCACGGATGCGTCAAAGATTGAGGCTGTTTGTTGGAGCTGATGAGCCCGAAACGCTGGCGTTTCCAGAACCGGAAGTGTCAGTGAAACTGGGCGAACTCACTCGCATTCTTGCAGATGCTATGATTTGGGACCGCACATGGGTTTCAGATTTTGCCGACGACGAAGTTCGAATTTCAGCAGACCTGTATGAGATTCTGACAACGTACGCTCACTTGCGTCCAAGTGCATAGCACTCGACGACAAGTTTAAAAACTGAAACGACGGTCTTTTCGACCGTCGTTTTTTTACGTTCCCGCTTCTGCATTTTTGATTGATCCGTCTGTTCACAATCGCGTCACACAAATGACAAATGAAGCACTCGACACGATCCCAGTGCACTTTTGTATTCCACCTCGAGACCCCATCATGCTTCTCCGTGACAATGCTATCGCAATCTGGCGAGCTGGCGTTCAAGCAGTTGATTCGGCGATGGCTGTCCAGCGACAGATTGTGTTTGACGGTAACTCAATTCAGATTGCGGATCTCCACCTTGACCTTACGAAAATCGGCCGCTTCGAAGTCCTCGGAGCTGGGAAGGCCGGAGCTGGAATGGCGAGTGGTGTTGAGGAGGCGATGCTGTCTGCCGTGGATCCGTCAAAAGTCTCCGGCTGGGTCAATGTTCCGGCGGATTGTGTGAGACCGCTCAAACGCATCCATTTGCATTCTGCGCGTCCGGCAGGAATCAATGAACCGACGGCTGCTGGCGTAGAAGGAACGAATGAGATCCTGCGTCGCATCCGAAACATGACGACGAATGATGTTTGTATTGTTCTTCTGTCTGGTGGAGCCAGTGCCCTGCTCTGCAGTCCGGTTTCGGAGATTTCGCTCGCCGATAAACTCGCGGTCACAAGGAAATTGGCCATGGGCGGAGCTCCGATTCACGAGCTGAATCTCGTCAGAACACAACTCTCGCAAGTCAAAGGCGGGCGACTTGCTGCATCCTGCAAGGCTGGAACACTGGTTGCGTTAATCATCTCGGACGTCATTGGTGATCCTTTGGATGTCATTGGCTCGGGTCCCACAACGCGATCCCCCGTCCGAGCCGATCAAGCTTTAAGAATTCTCTCGGCGCGAGATTTGACGAACAAAATTCCTCTGCAGGTCGTTGAGTATCTTCGATCCAAAAGTCGACAGGAACAAAGGACTGAAGCAGCATTCGGCAAAGTCACCAACGTCGTCGTCGCCAGCAACTCCATCGCAATGGCGGCGGCAACAACAAAAGCCGCGCAACTCGGTTATCGAATCTTATCACTTGGCTCTGCGAACGCAGGTGATGCGGCAACGGAGGGACGTCAGCTCTTTCAGACTCTGAAAAACTCTTTGGCCGCGAATGGCAACGAGAATCCGGCACCGCTCTGCATCCTCAGCGGTGGTGAGCCGACCGTGAACCTCAACGATCATTCGACGGAAGACCTTCCGGAGAATGAAACGACTCTGCAACGAATGCCGGCCAAAGGTGGCCGGAATCAGGAACTCGTTCTGGCGGCGATAGCAGCCTGTCCAAATGCGTCGGACTGGAAACATCTCGCATTGCTATCCGGGGGCACTGATGGCGAAGATGGTCCGACGGACGCCGCCGGGGCATTCGCCGATGCTTCTATCGTCGAAGAAGCCAGTCGGTTAAGTCTGCAACCCGCGTCACACCTCAAAAGGCATGACTCGTACCCGTTCTTCGAAGCGGTTGGAGGGCTGCTCAAAACCGGACCGACTCACACCAATGTCATGGATCTGCGAATTGGGCTCGTGGATTGCGGCAGGCAGTTGTCCTGACGATTCAGGTGCATGACTCAGGAACGAGGTCATGGTGCCATTTGCGATCCATCCATGTCGCTTCTATTATCCGCCCATGCAAACGGCAGCACATCGCACATTCTCGGAAAGCAGTATCGTCATCGTTGGCGTCGGA
>JANMEV010000204.1:0-4220 GCA_031377305.1 Planctomycetota bacterium
CTCCCACAGTGAGCTTTAGCCTTGACGTCCCGCCATCGCTCAACCGAAGTACCACTTTGGCGACAACATCGCCCGTTTTCTGAAACTTGCCATACCAGTTGACCGATTGAGCGGGATCATCCCAATTCGTGATCCCACGGCGTTCTGAAATTCTTGCGGACTCGGCATCTGGCAGCATGTACGCTGTAAACGCGGGAACCTGACGTTCTGCCGCCGTCAGCTCGACAACAGAACCAGCGGTCAACGCGAACAACGCTGCGAACGCGAATCTGAAGATGCTCATCAATCAGTTCCAGAAATTACTCGCCAGCTTTGTAAACCATCTTGCCAAAGATCATTCGACCAGCGCTGCTTTGAAGGACGCTGGTGACAATGACGCTGATGTCTTTGCCGACAAGATTGGCCGCATTTTCACAGACGACCATCGTGCCGTCATCGAGATATCCAACACCCTGACCGATCCCTTCGCCCTCTTTAATCACCTTGATCAGCAGGCGTTCGCCCGGGATGTAACGAGGCCGCAGGGCGTTTGATACGTCATTCAGATTGATGACAGGAATCCCCTGAACGCTGGCGACTTTGTTCAGGTTGAAGTCGTTGGTGATGACTCCGCCTCGAACCTGCTTGGCCAGAGCCACAACCTTCTGGTCTACTGTCATCATGCGGAAGTCAGTGCGAGACGTCTCCATGACCTTCACATCAACGATGGTGCTTTGTTGCAACTTGGCGAGCACTTCCAGACCGCGTCGTCCGCGAGTTCTGCGGTTCTTGTCGCTGGAATCTGCCACGTCCTGAACTTCGGCAAGAACGAAATCGGGAACGATTAACTGAGACTCGATGATGTTGGTTTCGACAACGTCGGCAATTCGACCATCGATCAGCGAACTACTGTCCACGACCAGCGGGCGACCACTTTTCAGATCCCGCTGAAACTCGACATACGGAATGACGAACCGAAAGTCGTCCTTTGTCTGCAACAACAGCGAAACACAGATGTACGGCAGAATCAGAAGGGTGATCAGCACGACCGCCGTATGGAACGGATTTGAAATGGGAACAATCGGCGTCAGCGCCTGAATCATCAGGTAGGCCAGCAGTACGCCAATCAAAATGCCAAAGTAGATCGCCGAAATGACGTCGATTCGCTTTTTGCGAATCAAAACGTCCGCAATTGTGAAGAGCTGTGAGATGAACAGCAGTACAAAGAAAGCAATGCCTTTGTTGTTCTCAATGATCCGAGGCAGCGTCGCGGGTTGGCCGGCCACAGTTTCGGTTGTGATGTACGCCAAAATAGCGCCAGCGCAGATCAGCAGGTACGAAACCCGCAAAATCATGAGCATCATAATAGTGGAACTCGCTTGTGAGAGCAGTATCGTCAGTGGTCCAGGAGGGGTGATCAGTCGCCCTACATTTTCGCAGAAAACGCAAAAGAGGCAACCCGATCCGTACCTTTACGGCGGTTCTCCCGCGTTAATGGGAAACTTCCCAGAATCGCATCTGCAAGTTTGTACGCGCGACAAGCACTCAACGTGCTGGAGTTTTTTGTGATTGCAGGGTAGAAACACTTAATGTTACAGATCAAGCGGCATCGAGTTTGAACAATTCAGTGTTAAGATGATTTTCCGGGAGACGTTCCATGAGGCATTCTGCGTTCTCTGCAATGATTGCAGTGGCCGTGTGTTTCAGTTCAGTGTCTGTGTTCGCTGACGAAATCGCCGATGCGGTAAAGACTTTGCAATCCGCGCAACCGGGCGGCAAAGGTTCGGCTCAATCGCGCGACGCGGCGAAAGTTCTTTCAGCGGCCGGCGAAAAGGCCATGCTCCCTGCACTGAAGGGCTTTCACTCGGCGAGTCCACTGGCGATCAACTGGCTTCGCAACGCGTTCGAAGAGATGGTTGGAGATCAGCGGAAAGCTGGTAAGAAACTTCCGGCAGCGGCTTTGGAGGCTTTCATTGCTGATCTGACTCAGTCACCGATCGCCCGAAGACTGGCTTACGAAACGCTGAAGGCTCAGCAGCCCGAACTGGAAGCAAAGCTGATTCCCGGCATGCTTCTGGATCCCAGTCCGGAATTCCGCCGAGACGCCGTGGCCCTCCTAATCGACAGCGCATCGAAGGCCACCGAAGCGAAGGACTCAACGCCGCTTCTTCAAAAAGCACTTTCCGGTGCCGTGCATGAAGATCAGGTCAACACGATTGCAGAAGCACTTCGCAAGAACGGCGAAACGGTCAACATCCAGAAGCACTTTGGCTTCCTTTCGCAATGGTCCATCGTGGGGCCGTTTGACAACAAGGAAGAGAAAGGCTTTGCCACCGCCTATACTCCGGAAACCGATATGGACGCGGGAAAAAACATCGATCCTGCAGCCGAATACGATGGCCAGCTGGGAAAGGTCCAGTGGAAGCCTCTGGCCACCGAGGATGACTATGGCGTGGTCGACATTGCCAAGCAGATTGAGAATTTCAAGGGCTCGTTGATGTACGCAACAGCTCAGTGGAACAGTGCGGCAGATCAGCAGGTGGAAGTTAGACTGGGAACTCCAAACGCGTGGAAACTGTGGGTCAACGGCAAGCTGGTTTTTGAACGCGAAGAGTATCATCGCAGTTCACAGATGGATCAATACAAGGTTCCTGTAACTTTGAAGGCTGGCCAAAATACGCTGATGATTAAGGTCTGTCAAAACGAACAAACGCAGGAGTGGGCTCAACGGTATCAATTCCAGCTCCGCATTTGCGACAGCACCGGAACCGCCGTTCTTTCAAAGACATCTACTGCAAGCAACGATCGCCAGTCAGGAGCAAGCCGATGATCAGATTCACGCAAACTCTCGCGTTGACTTTCGTTGTTCTTTCGGCGTCGATTGGTGACTCGGCCGACTGGCGGCAGTTCCGTGGCAACGATGCAAATTCCGTCGCTGCCGGTGAGTCTCTTCCGACAGAACTCAGCGGCGACACGATCGCATGGAAGTCGCCTCTGCCCGGACGAGGCCTCTCCGGACCAATCGTTGTCGCCGATAAAGTTTTCGTTTCAGCAAGCTCCGGATATTCACAGGATCGGCTGCATGTGGTCTGCATCGACGCCGCAACTGGCGATGCTGCATGGGAACGTCAGTTTGAAGCGACCGGCCGAACGATGACACACGAAAAAATGTGCAATGCGACTCCGACAATGGCTAGCGATGGCGAACGAGTCCTCGCGTTCTTTTCGAGCAATGACCTGATCTGCCTGAATATGACGGGTGAACTGCAGTGGTTTCGAGGGCTCGGCAGCGAGTTTCCGAATGCCAGCAACAGCCTTGGAATGTCGTCGTCGCCGATCGTAATCGGTTCCACCGTTGTCGTTCAGGTCGAAAGCGACGCGGAGGCATTTGCATGCGGCGTGGACATCGTTTCGGGCGAGACTCTATGGCAGATCGAACGACCGCGAGCCGCCAATTGGACGTCACCGAGTCTGTTCCCGGCGACCGGTGATCACCCCGCGTTGGCGCTGCTTCAGTCTTCGAAGGGCCTAACGGCGGTTGATCCCTCGACCGGAAAGATCGTTTGGAACTTCGAAAAAGGTGCTTCAACAATTCCTTCTGCAACCGTCAGCGATGGTGCTGTTGTGATTCCGTCGAATGGACTAACTGCGATTCGCCCAGTTGGCGATAAATTTGAAGAAATCTGGAATTCAGCTGGCCTGAGTCCATCGACTTCGAGCCCTGTCGTCATTGACGGAATGGCGTTCGTTCTGAACAGCGCCGGCGTGCTTTCCGCTGGAGACACAAAGACCGGCGAACGAGCCTGGCAGTTGCGACTTCGAGGCAGCTTCAGCAGTACTCCGATAGCAGCGGGTGGTTACCTGTATGCCTTCAATGAAGCGGGAACCGCGTTCGTCGTCAAGCCGGAAGCCGACAAAGGGATCATCGTGTCGGAACTGGATCTGGCGGAAACCGTTCTTTGCAGTCCCGGCGCATCGAACGGTGCGCTTTATGTTCGCAGCGACAAGCATCTGTTCAAGCTGGCAAAACAGCCGTAGGCCGCTGGCGGGGTGTGGATTCAATCCCAACCCGAAGCGTCAGCGAGGGATTTGGGGGAAAGAACGGTGCGACCGCTAAATCGCAATCCCTCACTGACGTTTCGGGTTATGAAGAGCCATGAGATCAACACGCCGCTGATGGACTTTTGATTTCGGATCGTGTTGACTGTTTGTTTTCAGATGCAGAGAAACCGGTTTCGCCG